>JBCBLF010000116.1:0-14802 GCA_038520475.1 Cyanobacteria bacterium J06627_8 | reverse complement strand
AATTGCGAAAGCCAGTGGTGTCAAGATAAGCGTAGAAACAACCGAACAAACTGCGCCCATTGGTTCAACCAAGGGAAATAATGGAGGAGCTAGAACCCAAACTCAAGCAACTCCAACAGGTGTAACCACTGAAAACATTACCCTCGAATTTGTCTCAACGGATGCCAATACACCATTGTTGGATTGGTATCTGCGATGTCACCCCAAGGCTAGGGATGGCGGCCCACGCCATCAAATGCAGCAACGTTTCGCGTGTTCTCTCGTGTTCTATAACCAAGACGGAACTGAAGGAGCACGCTGGAATATTCAAGATGCTATTCCAGCTAAGTACAAAACGACGAAAGTGTCGGCTGAAGGAAAAGACTTATTCAAAGAGACGGTTGAGATTGCTCACTCAGGCCTAGTTCGGGCCAATATCTGATGATGTTTCTACCCGATCTATCCGTTTAGAAACCCATTAGATTGAGGCCCCACCATGACCTTTTCAGTTCTACCTGAAGTCCTCACTGCATCTCGATTTTACGTCGAGTTAAATTTTGATGGTTCAAGCCCAATTCCTGATGCTTACTTCAAGGAATGCAAAGGCGTGCAATACAGCCAAGAAGTGGCTGAAATTGCAGAAGTCACGCCTGAAATCTGGGGTGTTCGAGGCAAACCCGGACGCTTTATGCGAACCAAAATACCCAGCACCACTAAAATCACTAATCTGACCCTAAAACGAGGGCTAATGACCGATGCGATCGCCATGTGGGATTGGATGCACGCCATCGCAGAACCCAGCGCCGACACCGAGGGCAAGGGCGGATGGGCAAAATATCGCGTCTCCAGCGGCAAAATCGTGATTTATACCCAATCAGGGGACGAAGGTGCAATCTTTACCTTCTCTAATGCTTGGCCGATTAAGTACGCCATGCCCGACATTGGGGTCGGGAGCAGTGATCTTGCCATCGAAGAACTTGAAATTGCAGTGGAAGATTTTAGACGTCTTTCATCCACCTCCTGAAGGTAACTCACCATGCAGATTGAATTCGAATTCACACTCCCAAAAGGGTATCTAGACGCCCAAGGTAATGTTCACCGCCGGGGAATCATGCGTCTATCCACCGCAATGGACGAGATTGTTCCCCTCCGTGATCCTCGCGTCCGCGCGAATCCGGCCTATGCCACAGTCATTATTCTGGCGCGTGTCATTACTCACTTGGGGGCACTCGATGAAATAACACCAGCCACGATTGAAGGGCTCTTCGCTTGTGATCTAAATTTCCTTCAGCAGTTCTACCGCTACATTAACGAACTGGAAGAAGATCTATTGGACGATCAACACGACGACGACACTGAGTATCCATTACAAGCAAGTGATTCTGCGCATGAACCCGTCACGGCGATCGCCTAGTTCACAGTGTTATGGCTTTAGCCATTTAGGCGAGGACACCGAGTATCATTCAGTTCCGTGGCGCATGGCCAAATGGCTCGCCGTCTTGTCCTAACGGAACTGACGACGGCTATATGTGCAGCCATATCCATTCTTCAAAAACCCAGCGACGCATTGGCGCCGTCACGGTAGCGTGACGGCGCCAATGCGTCGCTGGTTCTAAACCAAAAGGTAGTCCTATCACCTCTATCAGTGAATGCCCCACCGACGACGCCACTGAGTGGTCGCTTCTTTGGAAGACAGTTGTTGCTCAATCTGGTGCCGTCCTAGAATCTGCTCAGCTGTATCGTTCATCGTCAAATCTCGAAAGGGGATGGCTGCACGAGTTTGTAAATGTTCATATTCCATCTGCGAAAGGGGATGCAAGTCGTCCGATGAAAACGCTGCGACTGTTCCTTGTGCCCACTCATGGGGCCGATGGGGGCGATCAAGTGGAATCGTTCCAATCGTTAATCCCGCCTCAACCATCGCAGCTCGAACTGAGGCAGAGCGAGAATAGGTCGAGAGAATGCCTGTCGGTGCTAGGCACCGTGATACCTGAGTAAAAAACTCTACGGTCCACAGCTGAGGACAGCGCCGTGGAGAGAAGGGATCGAAGAAAATGGCGTCAGCCTGGAAACCCTGATCAATGATCTGCTGAATGGTGTGACGTGCATCGCCAATCAGCAGATTAGCCTCTAATTGTTGTGCCCGACAGTGCTGATGGTGGGCGATCGCCGTCAGGATGTCTTGTACCAAGGGGGTCCAGCTATTAATCAATGGAGGGGCGATCGCCGCCAAAGGAACAGACGCATCAAGCTCGAGAGCATACAGCGTAATTTGACAATCCGGATTTTCGTCCCAAATCGTTTCTAATGAAGCTGCCGAGTTATATCCCAAGCCATAACAGACATCAAGTAATTTTACAGACGCATGCCTTGATTTCCGAGTTAACTTTGCTACGTTTGAGAACTTTTGGACGGCTTCTGCTTTTGCTCCGTCTCGGCTGTGAAAATGCTCCTTAAATTCATCTGAGAAGAAGGTGTACGAACCATCATACGTTTGAAAGGGAACCCAAGAGCCCGCATGTGGCATAGGAAAAATTCGAGGTAGTGTATTACAAACTCAACAATGACACTGCCATGCTTTTTTTGAGATCGCACAATTGTTGTATTTTACGATACAGAATGACTCGCCTGAAATTGGTGGAATCTACGTTAAGCGTGACTTATCGCTCATCATTATGAGGCTCTTACTGCGTGATGTAGTAATTGTCAGTAAATGTTGGCAAACCATAATCTCTGTGGTAAGAGTGTTAAATCTTTGATGACCTCTACGTTTGAGTTATTAAGATTTAAATTTCTTGCATAGTGGTCACGTCAGAATCAGGTTGGTGACTTCTGTTTGTTCCTCTGGGGTTTAAGAGTTGAAGCGTAAAGCTTTACGTGTGTTTTAGGTAACGTAATGTTAAGGAACGTCCAGTGATGATGTCTAAATTAGAAATGAAAAGCAGACATCAGAGGAAGAGTTCAATAATGGACTCTGCTTACCCTGATGTTGAAGGATTTATTGGAAGATTGCGATCATTTGTACCTCGCCGCTCACTGAGCTGGATTGCAGTTGTTCCTCTGGTATCAATAATCGTCGTGGGCTGGGGAATCGCAGCTCACGCTCAAGAAGAAGCAACGGCAGCTGATGTACAAGCGATCCTCGATAACGTTTGGGTATTGGTTGCAGCGGTTCTGGTTATCTTCATGAATGCTGGTTTCGGCATGCTCGAAACAGGATTCTGCCGCCAGAAGAATGCGGTCAATATTTTGTCAAAGAACCTCATTGTCTTTGCGTTGGCAACATTAGCTTTCTGGGCAATCGGATTCTCGCTAATGTTTGGCGGGAGCAACGGTTTCCTAGGTGGCGGCGGCTGGTTCCTGACTGGCGATAAAGCAGCATATGGTCTTGACGGCGGTACCCTTGAGGTTTCTGTCTTCTTCTTGTTCCAGGCTGCCTTTGCAGGTACAGCAGCAACGATTGTTTCTGGAGCGGTTGCTGAGCGCATCAAGTTCATCGACTTCATTCTCTTCAGCGTATTGTTGACTGGAATTGCATATCCAATTAGTGGAAATTGGGTATGGGGCGGTGGAATGCTCTCTAGCATCGGTTTCCTCGGTGGCACCGGCTTCAGCGACTTCGCAGGATCCACAGTGGTTCACTCTGTTGGTGGCTGGGCTGCATTGATGGGTGCAGCGATCCTTGGTCCCCGCATCGGAAAGTACCAAGGTGGTCAGCCCAGTGCATTACCGGGTCACAACATGAGCATTGCAACGCTGGGTTGTTTGATTCTGTGGATCGGCTGGTTCGGTTTCAACCCTGGTTCAGAGTTGGCGGCAAGCTTAAATGTTCCTTACATTGCTGTGACAACGAACCTAGCTGCTGCTGCTGGTGGTGTTGCGGCTTTGATTACCTCCTGGGTTGTGTCCGGTAAGCCTGATCTGTCGATGATCATCAACGGTATCTTGGCGGGTCTAGTTGGTATCACTGCCGGTTGTGCGGTCGTTGGTTATCTTGGCGCCGTTATCATCGGATTAGTTGCAGGAATCATCGTTGTTTTCTCTGTTTACTTCTTCGATAGCATTCAGATTGATGACCCTGTTGGAGCAATTTCTGTTCACTTGGTCAACGGAATCTGGGGTACGTTAGCGGTTGGTCTATTCGACCTTGAGGCTGGTTTGTTCTTCGGCGGTGGCATCACTCAGCTTCTCGCTCAAATCGTTGGTATTTTGACCATTGGTTTGTGGACTGTTGTACTCAGCACTATCTTCTGGCTTGTTCTGAAGTCTGTTCTCGGCCTTCGCGTCAGTGAAGAAGAAGAGCTCATGGGTCTCGACATTGGCGAGCACGGCATGGAAGCTTACAGTGGCTTCGTTAAGGATGCAAGCGGTGCAGCGAATACAACAACTGCTGGTATCTCCTAGGAATAGCAGTCATCGGTTAGAGCGTTCATACTTCTAATCACTATTAGGCATTGAACGCTATGAGAGGAACAACATAGACTGATTTGATTCTTAATGCTGTGGGTGTGTTTCACCCACAGCATTTTTGATTTGGGACTCTGAGTTGCTCCCCTTTACGCCGTTTTTCGTAAATCCCCTTAAACTGTGGGAATACTCATATCTTGTAGCTAGGTATTGGGGGCGCTCTCCGCGCCCCCAATACCTAGAAATGGTAAGTAATTAGGCAAGGTGCAAGATGTGAGAATACAAATAGATAGAGCTTGTGCCCTAGTTCTATTGCCATGGTGGAGGTTAAGGATGCGCGATCGCCCCTTTCATGATCTAAAGCAGTCAGTTGCGCGATCCATTCGGTTTTCAATGGCATCGATGAAGGTGTCTCCTCCACCACGATGGGCAATCTTGTCATTGGCAACTAATCTTGCGTTAGCCGTATCCTTAGGCATGGGTGGATGGCTAATCGGGCGCCGCAGCATCGACGCATCCGCTCAGGCGCCACCTGCGACTCAACGAGTATCGTCATCTGGAGCCGTTAACGTTGTAACGTCTGAAGCTACCGGTTTTGAACTAAAAGAAAACGAGCAGATCTCTGTTGATCAACTTGGCCCCCGTCATACGCTGACTTATACCGAATGGATTGAGATTCTGACACAAGAGGCGCAGGCCGTTGTCCTCGATCCACCCCAAACACTGAGTATTCTGCTGGGAGATTCCATCAGTCTTTGGTTTCCTCACGATCAGCTTCCAACGACGACAGCTTGGCTCAACCAAGGCATCTCTGGTGAAGTGTCTACTGGATTGCTCAATCGACTCGATTTGATTGAGGAAACTCAACCTGACTATATTTTTGTCATGATCGGCATCAATGATTTGTTACGCAATGTCAGCGATCGCCAACTCCTCGATAATCACCAACAAATCATTCGCAGACTCACGCAAATGCACCCGTCCAGCTTGATTGTGGTGCAGTCAATGTTGCCCCATAGCGCTGAAGATGCCACATGGGAAGGTAAAGCTCGGCTTTTATCAATCTCAAACGATCGCATTCGCCGCCTAAATGCCGAACTCGCAGCGATCGCCAGGGAGGAAAACATCCAGTTTCTTGACCTCGCTCCTTTTTTCACCAACCGTCAAGGAAATTTGCCCATGGAGCTCAGCACTGATGGTCTGCATCTCAATGATGAGGGATATCAGATTTGGGCCAATGCGCTACGGATCTATCAGCAGGCGATCGCTTCCGATATCGGTGAACCCTAGCTAGATCAGCGCTGTTCGAATTGCTTAAGCGCAAATGACCGCTCCTTCAACATCTAAGCCGATTCCTTCAACATGCAAAGAGGATAAGGTTTGTGCTGTAAGACTTATTCTCAACTCGCATCACTAGCAATTAACTAGCGAATGCAGTCAATAGACACCATCACTACAGAATTGCCGACTGTTGTCAATGTGGCGTGAATGGTTTGGTAGGCTAAATATAGCCGCTAGTTCCGTTAGGATAAGACGGTGAGCCATTTGGCTGTTGGCTGGGTAACTGAATGATACTTGGTGTCCTTGCCTAAATGGCTAAAGCTATGAAGCAAAACGATTTTCTAAGACTGGGACCATCGAGGAGCGGAGCCATGAACACGAACAGCATCGATACAAAAGCGTTCAAGCGATCGCTCAATCACTCAGATAAATACTTCCGTCGAGGATTTGGTCATGACGCTGATGTGTCTGACACCATGAGCACGGAATATGAAAGCAATCTCATTCAGCAAATCCGCGATAACCACTACACTCTGACCCGTGGGGATGTAACGATTCGTCTTGCTGAAGCGTTCGGATTTTGCTGGGGTGTAGAACGAGCAGTAGCCATGGCCTACGAAACTCGTCAGCACTTTCCCAATGAACGGATTTGGATCACCAATGAAATCATTCATAACCCCTCAGTAAACCGCCGTTTGAGCGAAATGAATGTTAATTTCATCGAAGTAATCGACGGAGAAAAGGATTTTTCTGGCGTTGAGGCTAAAGATGTTGTGATTTTGCCTGCCTTTGGCGCTAGTGTTCAAGAAATGCAGCTTCTCAATGACCGAGACTGCACGATTGTCGACACGACATGTCCGTGGGTTGCAAAGGTCTGGAACTCGGTAGAGAAGCATAAGAAAAAGGACTACACCTCAATTATTCACGGGAAATATAAGCATGAAGAGACCGTTGCCACCAGTTCTTTCGCAGGAACGTATCTCATCGTGTTGAATATGGAAGAGGCGGAATATGTTTCTGACTACATTCTCAATGGGGGCGATCGCACCGCTTTTCTAGAAAAGTTTCAAGGCGCATACTCATCAGGATTTGATCCAGAGCACGATCTTCAGCGAGTCGGCATCGCCAATCAAACCACCATGCTGAAGGGCGAAACGGAGCGCCTCGGCAAGCTATTTGAACATACGATGATTCGTAAATATGGCCCTGTTGAAGCAAATGAGCACTTTATGAGCTTTAACACCATCTGTGATGCGACTCAAGAACGCCAAGATGCAATGTATGAACTGGTTGATGAAAAGCTCGATTTAATGGTGGTTATCGGCGGCTACAACTCGTCTAACACGACTCATCTACAGGAAATTGCAGTAGACCAAAATATTCCCTCTTACCACATCGACAGCGCTGAGCGGATTGGTCCCGGAAATCAGGTCGAACATAAACCATTAAAACGTGACCTAGAAACCCAAAAGGACTGGCTCCCTGACGGAAAAATCACCGTTGGCATCACGTCTGGGGCATCGACTCCAGACAAAGTCGTCTCTGATGCGATTGAAAAAATCTTCAAGCTAAAAGCAAGTAGCGTTGCTTGACACAGATAACAACGTTCAGCCTATCTATAGCCGTCGTCAGTTCCATTAGGAGAAGATGACGAGCTCTTGAGTCATGCGCCAAGGAACCAAATATACGAGATGTCTTAGCCTAAATAGCTGAGACCATATCCGTTGTCGAGAAGTGTGCAACTGCATAGTGTCTAAGTCTAGTGTTGTGGGTTGCGATCGCCCTACAACAATGCTTTCGTGCTGCACGGAATTGTACACTGCGAAAAACCAAAACGATGTGTTCTGAAATTTCCTCACTGCAGAAATTCTACAGATTCATTAAAGCTAGTTTGTATGTCGGATTTGGTATAACGTTCACGTGCCGATGTCTATTTATGCTCTGTTGGAGATAAACCCATGGGATTCCTAGGAAAGCTTTTCGGTAGAAAGGAAGAAGAAAAAGCAGCCGCAACGCCAAAGGTTGAAGTGAAGAAGGCTGCACAAGAGCAATCAATTCCTCCTGAAAAGGTTGGTCTTGATGGAAAATTTGACGAAAGCGGTCTAGCCAAGCGGGTAGCAAAGGCCCTTGATGACGCAGGCATTTCTGACGATGTTGGCCTATGGGTTGCCCAAACAGGCAGTAAAGTCGTACTCAAATACAACGATGATGCTAAGACTGTACTCGCACAAGCCGAGCGTGTTGCAAAAGGCGTTGATGGGGCAACTGCAGTCGAGTCGCTACCCAATACCTAATCGGTCACTCATTCACCTCAAAACTCACAGCACGATGCTCATGAATTAAGCAGTCGTAGGGTAACCCTACGACTGCTTAATTCATGAGCTTGCATATCGCTACAGTTCTCGTCTATCGCTCTTGAAAGAGAGAAATTAAGGTGGGGTGTTCTCTAACGTCCAAAATCAAGCTTCTCTCTTTTTCCTTCGTTTTGTCTTCTGATTTTCTGTCTTGATTCTGCCTTCTCCCTTTTAGTTCTCTGCCTTAGTCATGTCTTGCTCAAACAGATTCGAATCGATAGGCTATTTTTGTTGGGTGCTCATTCAAGGTGGACTCAAGCTGGTAGACAATCGTTTCAGTTTGGCGACCTCTTAAATAGGTCTGTTGAAACGGATGAACAATGAACTGGTCTTTGACGTAAGAAAGCGTTTGCTCGGTCATAAGTAACCTGAAATGAATGTCGGGAGGAAGTTCCTTGGTAAGGGCTTCGACCCGAGAGGCGATGTTCACCGTATCACCAAACACGGAGTAATTGACGCGCTGACGATTGCCCACGCTTCCGGCAATGACGGTTCCGGTGTGAATCCCAATGCCAAATCGGATCGTTGGCTGTCCGTTGGCCGCAAATTCCTGATTGAGAAGTTGAAGGCGTTGATGCATCTCAATCGCACAGTGAATCGCCGCGGCGGCATCATGGGCGATTTCGGCGTGGTGCAGTCGCGGAAATGGAGCCCCAAAGACAGCCATGATGGCATCTCCGATGTATTTGTCTACGACGCCTCCATGCACCATAATGCAGTCCGTCATGACTTCAAAATAGTGATTGAGCCAGTTCACTAAGTCTTTAGACGATAGGGTCTCTGCAACTGAGGTAAATCCTCGGATGTCCATAAACAGCACCGTTGCAGTGAGTTCTTGAGGTTCGAGAAACCCGTCAATCAGAAGCTCTTTCCGCCGCTGCCAAATAAGTGATGCGGTTTCGGGGGCAACGTGCATGGCAAATAAATCCATGAGCTGTTCTTTATCGCGCTGCTCTCTGAGCTGTACTCCGGCAAAGGTCATGGCAATGATGCCAATGGGTGCAGCGATGGGTAACCAGTAGTGATTCGCAAATCCGATCAGGCTGATTCCAATCCAGGTTGGTGGCAGGCATAGGGCGATCGCCAGCCTCTGCTTTGATGTTCGTCCATTGAGAACCAGGTTAACAACGAGGCCAACTCCAGCCCACACCATAATCGTCATCCACTGGGGCGATCGCTTCAACAGCCGATCATTCAAAAGATTGTCAATCATTGCCGCATGAAGATAGACGCCCGCAATGGGTGGATCGATGTTTAGGGGCGATCGCACGGGGTCAATGCCAGCAGCGGTTACACCGACAAGCACAATTTTGTTCTGAAAGACGCTGATATCGACTGTTCCGTCCAGCACATCGACATAAGAGTAGACCGATAGGCGGTTAGGACTGCTTTGTTCGTCGCTGTCTGAAATGCGTCCGGGCCAATTGACCCATCCATTATCGGGCAAGGTGCGGAGGGTTTGAGCCGTCTGCTGAGCAACGGTGTCGAGTTGCGGCTGGTCGGATGACAGGGTATCTCTCAACACCGATTGATACATGTCAAGCGTTGCAATGCTCAGCGACGGGACGTTACCTGCATAAAATAAAATTTGACGACTAATACCATCAGAGTCGGGGGTATGGTGGACATGCCCTAGCAACGCGAAGCCCTCTACCGCCTGAGCAATATCTGGCGCTAGGGTTAAATCATTCCCCATACTATCGTTGCCAAAGGCGAGAATCACATTGCCGTTATTGGCGATCGCAGTGCCCAGTGCCCGATCCGCAGCAGTGGATTCCACAAATAGAATGTCTAACCCGATAGCCGCTGGCTGAGAAAACTCAAGGAGATTGAGCAATTCAACATAGCGAACTCTCGGCCAGGGAAATCGTCCGTATTCTGACAAACTTGCTTCGTCAATTGCGATGACGGCAATGTCATCATCCCATCCTGGATTGGGCATCACGTTGGTATACTCGCGAACCCAAAATAAGATACGGTAGCCAACCTGCTCTAGAGGATTCCAAAATCCAACGGTAGACAAACCAATTGCACAGGCGACTGCGAAGACGCCTGGTAAGCTCCCCTGTTGTGACGACAATACATGTTGCCTGAGCCAAGATTTGATCATGGTCTACCGCGCTGTGCGCGTTGGTTCAGTCTGTTCGTGTGGCTCAATCCTTGCCTACCACCAGTGCTCTACGCCTTGGTGCCAGCGAATGGTGTACGACCGTTCATCCCCTAGAGGATTACGAACAATGATTCTCACATTTTCCTCAGCGGCGATCGCTTCAGAAACTCTACCGTTTGGATCAACCGGCACTTCTTGCCCATCAATAAAAACCGAGTTGAGTGGATTCACCCTAGCAATCAGGTCAAATCCATTGATGGTTCCTTGAACCTGATCAATGTCAAGCGACAAGGTTCTATCAATGGGCTGAGGGATAGAGGGAGGACGCCCCGGATAGATGATCGATCCAAAATCAGGATTGACGATAACAGTTTCGCCCTGGGCCGATACTTCAACGGCTCCCGACTCGGTTGCAACGCTAGTTTTACCATCAAATGAGACGCTAACGCCAAATTCCGTTCCGCGAACTGCCGCAATTCCACTAGGACTGCGGATTTCTAGTCGGCTGTTTGGATTGGTGAACGGGCGCGTTTGAAATCTCGCTTGACCTTCGGTGACTTCTAAAACAGTCACCCGTGCCCCATCGGGCAATGTATCGAGTTGGCGAACCCGTAAATCAGTGCTCTCAGCAACTCTAACGGTCCCAATTTGGGTATCCATTGTTAGCGTCGCGAGCGCTCGTCGAGCAGTGCGAATGCCATGGCCTCTAATGGAAAGAACGTCTCCAATCTGGGCTGCTCGTGTTTCACTGCCTCGGAACGTCACATTCCCCTGAAGACGCTGAATCTCTAGCCAGCGTTGAGAAGACGGTAATCGGAGTTGTTGAGCGCCCAATGGCAATGCTGCGAAAGATAGGCCACACGCAAGGACAGATAGCCCAATTGCGAGTGAGTGAACCGTGCCCCAATGCACGCGTGATTTCATGATTGATAGCTCCTACGGACTTCCTGTTGAAGGTGATGAGAATTGCATCCTGTCGGTTGATTGGGGGTGACGAATCACTTAATCGAGCGATCGCTTCTGTCAACGGGTATCACACACATTCAGGGCAATCAGCGCGTGCCCTCATCGATCATTGTCCGAATTGAACAGGCCACAATCATACGCGAGCCGATCAACTCTCCCATCCATAGGAGAGTTAACGGGATTTTCAGCGTCTCTCACTCTGAAATACGTCAATAATCGATCGTTCTCAGGACAATAGAGTGAAATAACTACGTATTTTTGCGGGTAGTGGCGGGTTTGACCTGCCACTACCCGCAAAAATATGCAATACACATCCATCTAGCTTTAATACCAAATCTGATGTTTACCTCCAGATTTGGTATTAAAGCTAGATGGATGTGAGCAACGTTAGATTACTTTGTCGTCATCGTATGAACGCCATCCCAATTGGCCTTGGGGGGAGTGATCAAATATTGCTGCGAGCGCTTGATATGGGTGAGCGTGGCCTGGTCGTTCTGCTTCAGCTGATGAGCTTGCTTAAAGAGGGTCACCGCTCGCCTAAAATCACAGTTTTGATACGCTGATCGGGCACTTTGATAAACGCTCAAGAATTCTTGAGTTCGATCATCCAACGGCTGCTGGCGATCACCCATCAATTCGTAAATGCTGATGGGGCGATTTTTACCTTTGACACGAATGCGATCTAGCTCGCGTGCCCAAATGCGATCGCGGCAAAATGAATAGGTAAACTCACTCATAATGATGTCGCAGCCATGGCGATCGGTCGTCCCATACTGCTTCGTCATTCCTTCTAATCGAGAGCTAATATCAACACCATCTCCAATAACGGTATAGTCCATGCGCTTTTGAGAACCAATGTTTCCTGATACAACCTCACCTGAACTGAGTCCAATGCCAATTTTGATTTTCATGTCATCTGAGCGAGTTGCATTAAACTGGGCCAGTCGCTGGCGCATATCGAGCGCAGACTGAACCGACATCCAGGCATGTTCTTGTAAGGGGAGCGGAGCCCCAAACACCGCCATCAATGCATCACCCATAAACTTATCCAAAGTGCCTTCATGGTTGAACACGGCTTCCACCATGGTTTCGAAATAGGTGTTGAGCAGCGATACGACGTCTGCTGCTTCTAGCCGTTCGGTCAAAGACGTATATCCACGAATATCAGAAAACAGGATAGTGACGTCCTTCCGTTCACCCACCATCAGCGCATCATCACCCAGCGCCATCACTCGCTCAGCAACCCCTGGCGTCATGTAACGATACATGGTGGTTTTCATGCGCTTTTCTTGGCTGATGTCTTCTAGCACGACCAACCCACCCCGGACGCCGCCGTCTGGATTGTTCAGCGGGTTGACGGTGAGGTTGACGCTCCGTTCTAGAGCGCTGACTTGACTCGATGTGACCTGATTGCTGCCATCGTGACTGGGCTGATTCCACAAAATATAACGGTCGGGTTGGTGGCGATCGCTAACAGCGAGCTCATGCTGCACCGTATCCAGTCTAGAAGCCTTTCCATCTGCGCAGGGATGTACAGCTTCAGGAACCCATACGTGTTCGGCATAAACTGGTGTTGCGTATAGGCCGATCGACAGTGTTTGTTCAGGAACGTAGTGTCGAGCACCTGTTTTGAGGCTATCTTCAAGCCGCATTTGCAAATTTTCAATCGGCACGATTTCCCATACCCGACGGCCAATCATGCGCTGACGCCACAAAGCCGACTGTTGGCGGGATCCATCCTCTGGAGACGGACATCCCAACAGCTCAAGGGCCGAGTCATTGATCGTGACAATATGGCCCTCCATGTCAGTGGAAATCACTGCGTCGGATAAGCTTTCAAGAATATCTTTTTGATACTGCTTCTCCTGTAGGACATTTTCAAACAGCTGCGCGTTTTCTAGGGCAATGCCAGCCTGCGTATTAAAGGCGCGCATGAACTCTTCATCAGAGTTTGTGAAATGTCCTTTCTCCTTATTGATGAGCTGAGTCACGCCAATCAGTCGGCCTTTGGAGTTGAACACAGGCATGCACAAAATGTTTCGAGTCAGGTAGCCTGTTCGTTGATCGGTGCTGGGGTCAAACCGAGGATCTTCATAAGCATTGGGAATGTTGAGCGATCGCTTAGTTGATGCTACATAACCTGCAATCCCCTTATCAGCTGGAATACGGATGTCGAGTATGGTTTCTCCATCGGCTGCTGCGACCCGAGACCAGAGTTGTTTTTGGTTGGTATCCAGCAAAAATAGCGTGCTACGATCGGCCTTCATCAGCTTTCGAGCCTCATCCATCACCGCTTGAAGGGTTTTTTCTAAGTCAAGGCTCTGGGCCAAACACGCCGCAGCCCGGAGAAGAGCATGAACCCCCTTTTGATTACGTGCTGCAATGTAAAACGAGTTGCAGCTTTCGAGAATGATACCGATGGAGTCAGCAAACTGACGAAACATCTGCTCATCTCGCTTATCGAAGGGAGCCTGGGTCTTCTTGTTCAACAGTTGAACAACTGCAACCACCTGGTCCTGTTCTTTGCTGAAAATCGGCATGCAGAGAATATTTCGGGTGTAATACCCCGTCTGTTTATCGACGTCTCGGTTAAACAGCGGATGGGCATACGCATCCGGGATATTAAGATATTCGCCAGTGGTCGCCACATGCCCAGCAATGCCAGCGTTGAGGGGAATCCGAATTTCTAGGAATTTTTCTCCCTCACCTTGAGCAACTTTTGACCAAAGTTCGTCTCGTTCGTCGTCGACTAAAAAAATTGTTGTGCGCTCAGCTTGCAAAATCTGACCAATTTTGAGCGTAAACGCCTCTAAAATTTGCTCAAGCATTGTTTCCAATGCTTCGTTATTGATTAGATCGATTGCTTGCAGAAAATGCTCAAATTCGTGCGTGATTTGCTCGAGCAAGTTCGTGAACTGCGGAACCGGAAGGTTTTTGACTTGGCGCGTTAAATTACCTTTTTGTTCGACTTGAGAGAGTGATGCAAGCATGTTGGAGAAGTGGTGAGTGAGGATGTCTGAACAGTCAGTCGGATAGCCCAACCTGTAGACTTACGCATGTCATCCAAATTCGTTGAAGTAGATGAATCGGACCCTGACAGGTATGTCTCCCTATTCAATAGGAAGGCAATCACATCCTGATCGTTCCTTGACACTTCATCGAATGGCACACTTCACCCTGATTCTTTCACGCTACATGGTTTTCATCGACTCATGAATGATGAGCGTGTAAAGCTTTTATCAATTATTTATGGTCTTTGTTGAAGATGTTAGAAGGTTTTCCGAGTCGAATCATCCGTGATAGTGATTAGCGATACATAGATAACTGGATAATATACGGATTGTCGAAATTGAGATGTAAGCTGTGAGACATACCGTTTCTCTCACAGCCAGCTATATCAAGACTTACGCAGACTCACTTCATCTGATGCATCTTGGGTGGTGATGTCACGGTAACACCTGCCATCACCACCCAAGATGCGTAAGTTCTATACATATAAAGCGCGGTCACGCTAGCGTGACCGCGCTTTATATGTAGGTGGTTTTTACAGTGTTGATATGAGGGCTAGACGTGTTTGATGCGGGATTGTAACAAGACACTCACAACACTGTCATCAGCTCACGGAATTTTAAGCATACGATTCCGTATTACGATTCGCTATCGATGCAAATCCGAGACGGAATCATGGGACTGAATCGACGAATA
>JBCBLF010000115.1:0-14849 GCA_038520475.1 Cyanobacteria bacterium J06627_8 | reverse complement strand
CCACCATCTGAGACCGTGACGGGCAGAAAACTGAAACGCGTGGTGGTTATTGTGCCAACCTTCCCCAAATGAGAGTAGGGCAACCCACCAACAATTTGTGGAATTGTCTCCAGATTCATACGAACGGTACCCGAACTTGTGCGTTGCGCTATTGACAAACCACGTTGAGTGATAGACCGTCACAAGACGAACAAAAATTCCCCAGACGACGAATGACCATCCACCGAGGGCATAAAGCACAACAGCAAGGGCAACTTGAATCCAGAAAAAGTAATTGGTGAGGAACTGATAGACCGGATCATCAGCGATATCTTTTGAAAATCGCGGGACTTCCTTTTCAGCAGGAACTTCATAGAACATCCATTCCATGTGGCTCCACCAAAACCCTTTGCCTGAATCATGATGATCGGCATCTTGATCAGAATACAGGTGGTGATGACGATGCAGTGCAACCCACCAAATCACTCCTCCTTCCATCGAAAGAGAACCGAAAAAGATCAAAAGATACTCTAGCCACTTGGGCACCTGGAAACTGCGGTGGCTTGCAAGTCGATGCCACCCTAGGGTGACGCCTAAGCCACCTGTGATCCAATACAGAGCCACCATCAGCCCAACCGCAGTCCAGCTAAAATTGCTTGGCAAGAGAGCAAACAGCGCTCCAACGTGCAAGATAGCCATCACAATGATGACAGCCCAATCCTTCTTCAAGTTTGGCGTTTTGAATCTTCTTAGTCTTGGGGGATTAATATTTGACGCCTGTTTTGGCGATGTCGCAAAAGCCATACGGGGAATCCATACTAAACAGCAATGGGGAACAGCACTCACGTTCAATTTCGCTTCATCGAACCAAATCTGCTTGCAATCTCAGACATATCGGCTGCTCTTGATGGACCATGCATTTATAGTCGAGCAACACTGTCCATAAACCGTAGGGTCAAGCTGGTTTCCTGATGAAGACTGACTAACAAACCAATCGCAGAGACAAAGCTAACCTTGGAGCTTAGGTCGTTGGAAGTTAAGGGCCGAACTTACCACGGTTCCTCAGCTCTTAACCATTTGTGCCCACCGTTGATTCTCTGGAGGAGGTGACCAGGAAACAACCTAGGAATCTTGAATCAACTTGACCTTTCGAGCTAATCCGACGGCACTCAATGCTTGAATCATCAGCCAAGTTGCATCAATCTCCCACCACTTTAAGCCGTGACGAGCCGAATATTGATAGGTGTGATGATTGTTATGCCAGCCTTCTCCATAGGCCAACAGAGCCACCCACCAGCAGTTTGTTGAGCGATCGCCTGACTCATAGGTCCGATAGCCAAAGGTATGAGTTGCGCTATTGACCAGCCAGGTCGTGTGATAAACCAACACCAGTCGTAAAAATACACCCCATACGACAAACGACCATCCTCCAATGAGATAGAGCACAACGGCAAACGCAAATTGGACTAAGACAAAATACTTATCAAGAAACTGATAAAACTTATCGTCAGAAATATCTTTAGTAAATTTTGGGATCTCAGTTTCCGCCGGAACTTCATAGAACATCCATTCCATGTGGCTCCACCAAAATCCTTTTGTCGCATCATGATGATCGACGTTTTGATCGGAATAGAGATGATGATGACGGTGTAAGCCAACCCACCAGATGGGGCCTCCTTGAGTTGCTAGTGTGCCGCAAAAGACCAAGAAATACTCAAGCCACTTGGGAGTTTGAAAGCTTCGATGGGTCAGCAATCGATGCCATCCCAGCGTAATTCCACATCCTGCTGTTAGCCAGTGTAAGAACAGGCACAACCCAACAGCTGACCAGCTGAAGAATGCCGGTACAAATGCCAGCAGGGCAAGCAAGTGAAGCAAAGCCATAAAAATAGTGGTTGGCCATGCGATTGGAGGTTTTTTTGTTATTGCAATAGTCATCAAATCATCTCAATTGGAATAAGGAGCAGGATTTGCGGCATAATAGGGCTCGCAATTTCACTGCAACAAGACTAATTAACCCCTTAAGGTTCGAGCAGACACAGAGCCTTTTAAGGAAAAAGGAGAAATGCCCCATAATGGAAAGTTCTGAACTGATCCGACAGGCAGAACGAGCACTCTTACCGATTTTTTCTGGAATTGACGCTCAGGTCAAGGAAAATCTTGCTCATGTGCTTGATGCCATGCGAGTTCACAAGGTAGGAGTCCATCACTTCTCTGGTATCAATGGCTACGGCCATGATGATTTAGGCCGTCAAACCTTTGATCACGTATTTGCAGATGTTATGCAAGCGGAAGCTGCACTTGTCCGCGTTCAATTCGTTTCAGGAACCCATGCGATCGCCTGCGCACTCTATGGTGTACTACGACCTGGAGATGAAATGCTAGCTGTAGCTGGAGCACCCTACGACACCCTTGAGGAAGTCATTGGGGTTCGCGGAACAGGTCACGGATCGTTGCGTGATCTGGGGGTACAGTATCGCCAACTTGAGCTCACACAGACTGGAACCATTGACTGGGATTCACTCAGTGATGCCATTCATCCTGAAACCAAGCTTGTGCTGATTCAGCGCTCATGTGGATATGCATGGCGCCCAAGTTTGGCGATCGTCGACATCGAGCGTATTGTCCAAGCGGTCAAGCGTCAAAACCCCGACACAGTCTGTTTTGTTGACAACTGCTATGGCGAGTTTGTTGACACCGTTGAGCCAACCGCAGTCGGGGCAGATCTAATCGCTGGCTCCCTGATTAAAAATCCAGGCGGCACGATTGTGTCTGCTGGAGGCTACGTGGCTGGTCGGGCTGATCTCGTCGAAGCAGCTGCTTGTCGCTTAACTGCTCCAGGAATTGGTAGCTCAGGCGGTGCGACATTTAACCAAAATCGACATCTATTTCAGGGACTCTTTTTAGCACCACAGATGGTTGGAGAAGCCATCAAAAGTAGTCACCTTACTGCTCATGTCTTTCATGAACTAGGCTATCCAGTCCAGCCAGCACCCCTGTTGCCCAGGCAAGATGTCATTCAAGCCATTCAGCTCGGCACGCCTGAAAAGATCATCGCCTTTTGTCGAGCCATCCAAACGCATTCACCGATAGAGTCCTACCTTGACCCCATCCCTGCTAACATGCCCGGCTATGAAAGCAAATTGGTCATGGCTGGGGGCACATTCGTCGATGGCAGTACGTCTGAGCTTTCTGCGGATGGTCCGTTGCGCGAACCCTACATTGTCTATTGCCAAGGGGGAAGCCACTGGACCCATGCTGCGATCGCAATCGAAGCAGCCGCTGCCGCAGTCGGCCCGTGTGCCTCTTCAAACTAAATCAGGAAAATCGGCTTCTCTTGTTCCTCGTTTCCGAAAGTTGGGAGAGGAGGTCAAGGGGAACTAAAGGCATTGACGAGGGCTCGACGTAATGGGAATTCTGGGCTTCAGTTTGCTCAAACGAGCACGACCCAACACGTTACTTTTCCGAATTTAACGCCATTGCATGCTGTGATGAATGAGTTGAACGAATCAATTGCGCTGAGCGGCTGGGCTGGGCTCAGAGTGGATTTGACAAGCAACTTCATACACTTGAACATTGGGCTGTTGAGAAAACAGAGGAGCCATCTGCTTGAGAATGCGGCGATGGGTTTCACCCTGATTGGCTTCCATATCTTCGACACTATCCCAAAAAATCACCGAGATGCCGCGATCGCTGTTTGGGTCCCGTAGCAAGTAGGCTCCCTTAAACCCTCCTGCATAGCTGGATACCACCTGTTCGTAAAGTTGCCGGGCTTCATCAAACTTACCAGGCTTAAACTCACCAACAGCGACATGAACACATTCACGCGTTAAGAAATCTTGAAAATCACTCATCCCGCTCTCTCCTCATCATCATAGTCGTGGGTAAAGAAGCAAAGCTTAGAACTCAGCTCCGATTTGTTGTTGTTTAGTCATTCACGCTACCAAAGATGTTCCTATTCTTTTCAAAATTACTGCCTATTTTTATATATCCGCTGGGGCTAACCTCTGTGTTGATGATTGTTGCCTTGTTCACGTTGTGGAAACGCCCACGAATAGCAGCGATAAGTATTCTCCTCGCATTGGTCGTCATCCTCAGCTTCAGCAGCGGATATGTGAGTAAACGACTCGCGCGATCGCTCGAATGGCAATACCTTCCACCAGAACCAGTTCCGACGGCTGATGCCATCGTGGTACTCGGCGGTGCCATGCGTTCATCCATTCCGCCACGACCTTGGGTCGATGTGATGGACTCTGGCGATCGCCCCTTGTATGCAGCGCATTTGTACCACGAAGGAAAAGCCCCGGTGATTGTCATGAGTGGAGGACGCATCGGCTGGAAAAACGGTGGTACGCCTGAATCGTCAGACATGGCCATCATTGCAGAAGCGATGGGAGTTCCAGCCGAAGATATTTTAGAAGACCCAACCTCTCTCAACACCTACGAAAATGCGGTTAATGTCAAACAGATTTTAGAGCGCGAGAACTTAAATACGGTGCTGCTTGTGACCTCAGCCTTACACATGCCGCGATCGCTCAGAATATTTGAAAAGCAGGGCATTGAGGCGATCGCCGCACCGACAGATTACCGAATTGCCTATCCGTCCTCGTCAGAATCAACCGATTGGCGGGCAACATTGATTGAAATCCTTCCGAATGCAGATCGGTTGGAGTATTCGACTCGCGCCATCAAGGAGTACATCGGCTTAGTCGTTTATCGATTGAGAGGGTGGCTTTAAATCGTCGTCGCTCAATGATTGTTTGACTTGCTACAAGATTGTAGCAAGTCAGTCCCAGGGCCTTCTGCCGATGCAGATTAATCATTCTTACAACACCATTGCCTGAGAGGGGTCGAGATCTGAAGCATTTCAAAGACGCAAAACTTGCACCCGTTCTACACTGAATCAATTCGGAAACCAGAGAGCAATGAAGCTGCTTGTCTGAAAGTATGGTTTTGCGCGACGAGTGTTGTTGGTTTTCAGAAATGGCTTCTATGATGGTCGATGGTTCTGTTTACCCAATAACATTGTGGTCAGAGATGTGAATGCTCGTTGTTTGATTTCCGGTCTTCTGGGTTCCATTGCGACGCTAATGATCGCCTTGCCAGGAGAAGCTGCGCAGCTCCAATTTTGGAGATTTAATGCCGAAGAAAACCGTCTCGTTTTTACAACAGATGAAAGCGTAAGACCTCGGGCTCAGCTTGTTCGTAACCCGACTCGTGTCGTTATCGATCTTCCTGGCATTCGAATGGGTTCCGTAAACCGTAGCCAACTCCTCACCGATGAATCGGTGAGGGAAGTGCGTGTTGGGCAGTTTGATGGTCAGACGACTCGCCTGGTAATTGAGTTCAATCCGGGCTATACGATTGACCCTCAGGCCGTCGTCGTCCGAGGCTCGACCCCAACTCAATGGATTGTTCAATTGCCGACACCTCAACGGGTTGAAGGTAGTCCACCAGACACAGGTTCTGACATCTCTGATAGTGGACCTGAACCATTGGTGGAAGGCGCCGCGACGCGTCTAGACGGCGTTCGCGTTACTCAAAGTGGATTGTTTCTTCAAACGGTTGGAGAAGTCCCTGAAATTGACATTGATCGGAGCCGTAATCGTCGGCGCATCAGACTAGAGATTGAAAATACCTCACTCTCGACTGAACTTGAAGAAGTTATTGAGATTAATCAGTTTGGGGTGGATGAGATTCGATTTGAACAGGAAGATGACGATCCGCCCACAGTCGAGGTAACGCTTGAACTTGACAATAGGGAGACGAACTGGAGAGCGAGTGCGACAAACTTGGGCGGCATTGCACTGGTTCCAGCCGGAAGTTCGACTCGTACTGGCGTCAACCAGCCACAACCCACCACTCCAACACCCCTTCGTCCGACACCGACCCCAGCGGCTCCGGCGATCGCCACCATTCAACAGGTCGAAGTTGCCAATAACGGGACACAGCTTGTAATTCGCAGCGACACCCCTATTTCGTCTTACACATCAGGATGGGATCGCCGGACAACCGATTATCAGATTGTCATTGCTAATGCGCGACTGGCAGGGGCGATCGCAGATCCACAAATCCCTGCGGGTGGACCGCTACGCCGTATTCGATTACGAGAAGAAAACAACACGGTCATTGTCTCTATTGCTCCTGCCGCTGGCATCCGGGTCGGGCAGGTGAGCCAGCCGAGTCAACAGTTGCTATCGCTGGGGTTACAAGGACAGCCAGCTGCAACACCAGGGTTTACCCCCAGTGACCCAATTCGACTTCCAAATGCTTCAAGACGCACAATTGTAGTTATCGATCCCGGGCATGGCGGTCGCGATCCAGGTGCAATTGGCATTGGGGGACTTCGAGAAACAAATGTTGTCCTGCCAATTTCCCTTCAAGTTGCCAATATCCTTCAGCAGCAGGGCGTGACCGTCGTCATGACTCGAACAACTGAGCAAACGGTCAGTTTAGAAGGGCGCGTACAAATTTCGGATCGGGCCAACGCTGATATCTTTGTCAGCATCCATGCGAATGCCATCAATCTCAGCCGGCCAGATGTCAACGGACTTGAAACCTATTACGCGTCCGATCGCGGTGCAAGATTGGCTCGTGCTATTCATAACAGTCTTTTACAGGCAGTTGGAGGCCCTGATCGAGGGGTACGGCGATCGCGCTTCTTTGTTCTACGACGTACCTCTGCACCGGCAGCATTGGTCGAGACAGGGTTTGTAACGGGTGCGAGAGACGCACCATTACTTAACGATCCGGCCTATCGTCAACGCATCGCCCAAGCGATCGCCCGTGGTATTTTGCTTTACATTCAAGGTAACTAGAGATAGATTTGCTAAGTGCTATTGCAAACGTGTTATGACTGACTTCTCACCGCCAGCAGAGGCGATCGCTCAAGAATGGTGGGTTCAGCGTTGGGTTGATTTGCTGAATTCCTATCGATTTAAGAAGCGTCTAGAGCGAGGACGCATCTATGCACGAGAAGGCAACATCTTGAGCATGGAGTTTCGGAACTCCAAAGTGCACTCTAAGGTCCAAGGCACAGCTCCGTCTCCGTATAAGCTCACGATTTGGATTGATGCGTTCAGCAGCGAAGATTGGGAGTTCGTCATTGACACGATGGCACAAAAGGCTATTTATTCTGCAAAGCTCTTAGCTGGCGAACTCCCGGATGACATCGAATCAGTGTTTACGAGTAATGGGTTGAGCTTATTTCCCTTCGCTTTATCTGATGTCCATTCTCGCTGCAATTGCCCAGATCCCAAAAACCCCTGTAAGCACATTGCTGCTGTTTATTACCAACTCGGAGATTTCTTCCGAGAAGATCCATTTGTTTTATTTCAGCTTCGCGGCCGTTCCAAGGCTCAAATTCTCGAAGCTTTACGGCGTAAACGAAGTGGGCTTTCTCAAGAAGAGACGACACCAGAGAGCGATACTCATGATCAGAGCACAATAGATTCTGGGTCTTCCGCAGCCGTGAGTTCTGACCAGTTTTGGAAATATGATGAGCCCCTCGACTCATCGTTAGTTGTGATTACACCATCGGGCAGTTCAACCATCTTAGACATGCTGGGCATGATGCCCCTTGCCCCAAATGAAGCGCAGACCATTCGCCAGCACCTGGATAGCATCTATCAAGCTGTGGGGCAGCAAGCGATGATGACAGCGCTAAGCCGCAACGCTTAGACCCAAGCGATACGGCTAGCCTAAGGTCCGCCTAAGCGGATCAACTATCTCTCCTCTAAACCATCTTGCATAATTTTGAGGCGCACGGTTTGGGACAACTCACTTTGCGCATCCCCGAGCTGGATTTCAACAATATCGCTGGTCAGCGGTGTGAGGTGATTGAGCAGCGCTCGCAAGTGTGGGGTACTCTCGCCACTGTCAACGTAGACTCGTTCTGACAGTTTATTCATGCGCTTCCAAGTCGTGTAGACTTTGGCGATCGCCTGTTCAAGCTGGGCAGACTGGCTCACCAGATCAGCGGCAGAATTGAGACAGCCAATGCGGAGCGCTTCTTCCAACGCACCTTCTAAATCCAGCCCTTCCCGATTCAACGCTTGCACCTGAATGGCGGATTCAAGGTATTTAGAGAGATATTTGGCTTCTGCCGTTGCCTGCTTCAGGGTATCCACATCAGGACTAGCCGCCACCTCTGTTTGCAGAGAGACCTGATGAGATTCGGGCAGCTTTTCCACCTCTCGAACGAAGGGCGCCACATAACGAGTTGGGATTGAATGATTTGCCGCTTTTTCTCGAATTTCTTCAGGCAATAACTCTGAAGTCATGGCTGTCCATTCATCAGAGAGCTGACGGACTTCTCGACGTGTAATGCGATCGCCCCGCCGAGCCGCATCACTAATCATCTGCTGCACCTCAGGAGATGCCTGAGCCGTTTCTACAAACGCTCGCTTACTAAAGCGATTAACATCATCTGGCTCTAGCAAACCGTCTTGCACCATGAGATCGGCACTATCTGCTAGCTCAATGAGAACATAGGCTTGACTTTTGCTGATTTCTCTATCTTTCAACCAATTGAGAAACCCCGTCCCCCGTCCTTCTCCGCTGCGTTTTTCGCGATCGCGTACAACACGTAAGATGCGTCCACGCCAAATATCCGTTTGTAAGTCGAAGCGATCGCAGACTTGCCAAGCTAAGGTCACTTGGTTTTGAAAGTCAGTTTCTGAAATATCTTCATCATCGGGATCAGGAAGCTGGAAACCAAGATCTGTAGACGATCCGAGCAATGCAAGGTCATCAGCAGTCCAATCCGTCAACGGTTCAGCGGCGTAGGCCATAAACAGTGAATCACTTGATAAAGAGCAAAATAATTGAAGTGAACCTGAGTCCTATGACAGTTGACTCAGTGAGCACTCAATCGGGCAATCATTATAACGGCTTCGACAAACCTGAATTTGATGTGAAACTTTAACATTTACTCACTGATCCCCGAGCTAACATCACGAATGGCGAGAGCCATTGAGTTCTTGAAAGGTGATGAGTGCTTTATGATTTGTGACCGCTGTGTTCGACAATCATCTTGTATCGCTCGACAAATGGGAGAGCGATCGCCCCAAGTCATTGATCTGCTTCGAAAAATGAAAACGTGCAGTATGCGTCAGCAAACGAAGCACAATCGGTTGACTCATAACCATGCCCAACGCTCCTCGACTCCCTTCATCAAAATAAAATCGTTTTTTAACCGAATCGTTGAGTCGTCTCAGACTGGCGATCGCAACCCCGAATGAATTGAGATTTCCGTATTAGGCGAACCCAACCTGAAAAACCGAGCGTGTCGCAACAAAGCTTGAGTTTTGCCAATCATATCGAGTGTACTGAGAGGAGTCGTGGTGTACCACTACTCCTCTCAGTACGTCAGTCCGAAAAGATTAAATCTTGAGAATGATCAAGTCCTGATTACAATAAGGAGTGTTCTTAGTACCTATCCGTCAACCATGCTTTTGAAGTCTACAACCCGACACATCCGCATTTTTAGCGCGTCTATTGAGGGTGAGCAGCTTGTTCCCTGTGATGATAAGTTGACGCTTGATGTTGATCCCGATAATGAATTGAACTGGAACGATGATGCTCTCAACGCGGTGTACCGAAAATTTGACGAACTCGTCGAGGCCTCGTCTGGTGAAGATTTAACAGACTATAACCTGCGACGGATTGGGTCTGATCTTGAACATTTTGTGCGATCGCTCCTGCAAGATGGTGTCATTTCCTACAACTTAAACAGCCGAGTTCGCAACTTTAGTATGGGATTGCCTCAAGTTGATGCGGATATGACCGTTTAACCCCTGAAAGAAAGCGTAAGTGGGATTCGGAAAATAGACGCGAAAAGACTGTGCAACGTCTAACGTCGCTCTATCTCTCAAGCACTCGGCATTGTGCCAGCGACTGGAGAAATCCAAATCTCGTAATAGTGCTGCATCCCCTTCTAATCAGTCTTACAAGATGACTGTTAATGAATTGAGCTGGGACTGTATCTTGGCTGTTCCCAAGGCATTCGCGCAGCATCAACCCTACTAAACTCCGAGCTCTGAGGCTGACAACAATGGGCACTTGCTTGTTTTCTAGGATAAAATTCGTGACTAACGCCAATCTGTATCGCCCATCGTAAAAGTTTTTAATTTTTCCGTTGTCAATCTATCGAATTACTTGCAGTTGCTAAATGGAGTGCAGGTTATCTTAAGTAAGACGCGATCGCCTTTTTGTGTTCCTGATGGGTGTCAGGACATTTGAGATGCTTTATTGCCCAAATTACAGTTGCCAAACGCCGAATGCGGAGAGCCGCCACTTTTGTGAGCGGTGCCAAACGCGCTTACCTAAACGGTATTTGTGGGCTCTTGGAGAAGAGACTGCTTGCATTCAGCCTGGGCAATATTTGGGCCAACGATACTTATGTAAAGCGCCACGCATTTTTCTAGATACTCAACCGGGGCTTCCCCCCGACTCGGTTGATATTATTCCGGACTCAGCGTTGCCGTATCTTAAACTCAATGCCTACCGAGCGCACATTCCACAGGCCTACGGTTGGGCAATGACTCATAATGAGAGTCTTTCAGTCGACACCGTCCTGATGCTGGAGCATGGGGCGATCACAACACCTCAAAAAGCACCTGTTCTGTCGAGGAAAGCAGCAGCGTCTCTTCCAAAGAACGAACTATCAATTGGTCCGTTACCCTCCATTCTGGAGCAATGGTCGACAGCATCGGCAATGAGGCAACTTAATTGGCTTTGGCAAATTGCCAAGCTTTGGCAGCCCCTCGCGTCAGAAAAAGTTGTTTCCACACTCCTCAATCCATCTCTACTTCGCATTGAAGATTCGCTCATTCGCATTTCAGAGCTGCAATCGGATCACCGACAGACCGCAGGGGTCGGGGCATCGCTATTCAGTCAGCTTGGCTATCTATGGCAACAATGGGTTAGTTCAGCAAAACCTGGCCTCCAGCCATTTCTCGATGGCCTATGTCATCACCTCATTGAGGGAGACGTGCAGCATCCTGGACAGGTGGTTGCATGTCTAGATCGTGCCTTGTTATCGGCTGGACAGGTTCAGGACCGCTACATACAATTCGCGAGCCAAACCGATAAAGGGCCGTCTCGACCTCGAAATGAGGATGCTTGCTATCCTTCAACTCCGGGCACGGTGCATCTGAATTCGAAGAAAAACAACACATCCACTGCAACGCTCGACTCCTCTCTTGTCATGGTTTGCGATGGAATTGGCGGCCATTTGGGAGGAGCAGTTGCGTCAAGTCTGGCAATCGACGCCGTTTATCAACATCTTCATGAGCTTCCCCTCGGGCGGATGCGTCCCTTAGGGCTCATTACTGAATTACGAAAGGCTGTATGTGCTGCCAATGACTTGATTAGTGAGCGGAACGATCAAGAAGATCGTCGCGATCGCGAACGCATGGGCACAACGCTAGTGATGGGGTTAATTCAGAATCATGAGTTGTATGTAACGCACCTGGGCGATAGCCGAGCCTACTTGATTACCCACCAAGGATGCCATCAAATTACCCTTGACGATGATGTCGCCTCTCGCGAAGCCCGACTCGGATATGGACTGTACCGAAGTGCTCTACTCAATCCGGGTTCTGGCTCTCTAGTTCAAGCATTGGGGATGGCGTCATCAGGCTCCCTTCATCCGACGGTGCAACGCCTTGTACTGAATGGAGAAGGCGTTGTACTGCTGTGTTCCGATGGCCTGAGCGACAATGACCTGGTTGATAGCCTGTGGCAAAGCCACTTATTCCCGCTGTTAGATGATGAGAACTGTGATCTAGCAAGCGCAGTGAGTCGTTTGATTGATGAAGCAAATCAGAAAAATGGGCACGATAATGTCTCTGTGAGTCTGATCCGCTGGTCTGCTCATCATTCCTCAGAATTTACGTTAGACAAGAATTTGTCCGTCCCTCCCAAATTGACGTCGTCTATTCCAGGTTTAGCGACAAAGGGGCGTATCCACTCCGGCATTCCATCTGCTCCAGTGAGTCAACCTCCAACCAACGCGGTGGCAACTCGAATCGTCACGCCAGCGACTTCAGAGGTCACCGCAAAACCGACGCGGCTAGAAAAGTCTATGGGGCTGCGATCGCTGATTTCATTGTTGGTTGGAATCATCTTCTTAATGGGCTTGGGGGGCGTTTTGGCCTATGTGCTGCTTCCGTCAGTAAGTAATCGTATTGATACCTGGCTCGGGCTGAGTGGGACATCCGCTCCAAACAGGCAGCGTGCAATCGAGTCAGAGCAAAACACTGCTTCAGATGCATCAAGCAATGTCGAGAATTCATCTGAAGATTCTGTTCCGTTGCGCATTGGTTCATTTGTCCGAATTCTTAGGACTGATACCGGCGATCGCCTTGACTCATCGGCTGATAGAGCACAAGCGAACATCGTACTCTACCCTGAGCCCTCGTTTTCAACAGACTCCTCTGTTCCTGCAATTAATACGCCTCCGTCTCCAACCAATCCACAGCCGGCTGATCCTCAATCATCCTCCTCAGACACACCTTCAGCAGAAGCCTTACCCGAAGCTCTGCCGTCAGAGGCACCTCAGAATGATAGCCCAGTCATCACTCCTACTCCGCTCACATCTGGCACAATTCTTGAAATCATTCGGCAGCAAGAAGATGAAGAACAGCGACGATGGGTTCGCCTAAAGGTCTGCCAAATTGTGCTAAACCAAGGAACGTCAACGATTACTGAAGGAACGGCGTCAAACGCTCCTTCTGACGCCATTCCTCCTGACGCTGAATCCGAGCCAACATTGAGCGTTGGACATCTAGGATGGATGTCAGAAGAAGACCTGCGCACGGTTGCTGAAATTAATCCGGCAGTTGATGAGAGCGAATTGGGGACTTGTGGTTCTACTGCTTCTGCATCATAAAGCGACGAACGTATGGAAGACGACGCCTTATAAAAGGCATCAAAATCGCAATTCGTCTAAACCTTATATCGTTTCCCTAAAAACCAGCTACAAATAAAGTCGACGTCGGCTGAGCGTAGTCCAAGGGGACACATATAGCTGTTTTTTGAGGAAGCCGATATTAGCGAACAGAAAAGGCTTCGTCGAATCGCCGCGTAATAGGCTCCAGTAAAAAGGTCAACACAGATTTTTGTCGAGTCACAATTTCACCAGTGGCGACCATGCCAGGAACAAGCTCAACTTCTTGACCTCTTAACGGCATCGAACTTCGGTCTAATTCAATCTGAGTGAGAAACACAGGACCCAATTGTTCGTCAACAATTGCATTTGGACTAATCTGCATGACTGTTCCATCAATCGTGCCAAATTCTTGGAAGGGAAACGTTGCAATTTTGATCTTGGTTTTCATTCCTTCACGAATAAAGCCAATATCTTGATTTAGAACTTTGACTTCGAGCACAAGCTGGTTATCGCTCGGCAAGATTGAAAGGAGTTCTTCTCCTGGTTCGATTGTTTTTTCAGCTAAGGTTGCCTGAAGGTTGTAAACTCGCCCTGAAATCGGTGCAGTAATCACCTGATTCTCTGCCCGAATTGTTGCTTGACTGAGCTGTCCTTGAACATTTGCCAATTCTTCTTGCCGCTGATTGAGTTGGGTGAGAATTTGACTATCTCGCTCAGAGGCAAGGCGATCGCGCTCCTGTAAGGCCACTTGATAGGCTTGCTCGGTCTGGCGAATGGTCTGTTGCTGCACCATGATCTGCTGTTCAACGGATTCCAATCGATCTTGAGCTTCTGTCAGGCGATCGCGCGCTTCTAGGTAATCAAAGCGTGCAACGGCTCCATCAACCAATTCACGGAGGTTTGCTTCACGGTCTTGAGCATTCGCAAGCAGGGCTCTAGCACTAGGCAAACTCGCTTGCAGCTGGTTGAGTTGAGCCTGAGCTTCATCGATTGCAGCTGCTTGTCGAGCAACTTCGGCATCCGCAGCTTGCTGCCGAGTCACAAATTCTGACAATCGAGCAGCCAATAATTGGTCCTGAAAAGGTGTTCCACCCGTGCGTTCACCATTGAGTTCAGCTTCGAGCCGCTGAACATCCTGTTGAATGAGCTCCGCAGAGACTCTCAGTCGATCGACGTCAGCCTGATTGAGCGCTGGATCTTGAACAATCAAGACTTGTCCTTCTTCGACGTATTCGCCTTCTTCGACCTGAATGTCACCGATAACGCCTCCCTCAAGCGCGCGAACCGGCCGAATCTGAGTCGCTGGGATGAGTTCTCCTTGTGCAACTGCCACTTCATCAATCTTGCTGGCATAGGCCCAAGCAATGGTTCCAAACACAACACTGCTCAACACACCTGCCAATAGACGAGTGTAGAGTGGCGGCAATTCTCGAACCGCCTTGCCAAGCTCATAGGATAAGTGATCATCTGGAGAAACAAACTGCTGACGGGTTTGACGCGCTTGAGCAGCTTGAGTATCTGTGGTTGTCATGGAATGAACCGGGTCAGTGTTATCTCGATTGTGCCCAAAATTTCAAGAAGCGGAGAGTGGGTTGACGTAGATACAGGAAATCTGGGAGGTTGGACTGTTTTCTTGGAACGTTTTCACTGGCATGCTCATTTTTGTTGGCGATCGCGTCGGTAATCTCGCCATATTAGGATGGCAAAGACAATAACCGTAATCAGCACAGACCCGCCGAATGCGAGGCCAATTTGGAGCCAACCGATGGTCTCTGTCATGATGTGCTTATCCTCCAGGCAATAGATATATCTTGGGCCAACTGAGTTGTGACATTGTTTGGGCGCATGCCCCAAAACAATGCTTTGAAGTCATGGCTATGGTGATATCAGTGAGATACCTTGATTGTTTTCTTTTCGGGGAATCGATAGGTTAGCCGCTTACTCGTTTGTAGATTCATGCCAACAAGTACTTCGG
>JBCBLF010000114.1:0-14971 GCA_038520475.1 Cyanobacteria bacterium J06627_8 | reverse complement strand
CATCGGTAAAAACGAAAATCATTTTTTGCCGCCTCATCAGGCCCGTTCAATACAGCTTCAAGATGAAGTAGCGTTTTTAGATGAGTCTCAAGGTGAAAGTGAAGACGAGTTTACGAACTCGTCAGGACATACGTACACAATCTATATCAAGCGATCGCTTCACAAAGATTCTGCTGGTAATCGATTCTTAGTGGGTGTTATTCATGACATCACCCAGCGTAAACGTATGGAAGATGAGCTGCGTCGTACGGCTGCTGAGCTTGTGCAATCAAATGCTGAGCTTCGGCAAACGGGTGCCCATCTGAGAGAGATGGCTTACCACGACCCGCTGACAGGGTTGCCCAATCGAAAGCTGTTTCAAGAAAGGCTGATTCAATCCATTGACTGGGCTAATTACAATGAGCAGCTGATTGCGCTTTTGTTTGTTGATCTAGATGGATTCAAGCTGGTTAATGACTCCAGGGGACATGTGATTGGAGACCTGTTGCTGAAGGCGGTGGCTAAGCGACTCAGTGGGTCTCTACGAAGCAGCGATACCGTGGCGCGGATCGGAGGTGACGAGTTTGTTGTCATCTTGCCAGCGATTCCCAGTCGACAAAAAGCAGGGCAAGTGGCACAAAAGCTGTTGTCCACGCTATCAGAAACGTTTGTGCTTGAAGACGAAACCATATCCATCACCGCCAGTATTGGAATCAGCATGTATCCGTTTGACGGCGAGAGCCTCGACACGCTAATTGTTGCCGCTGATCAGTCGATGTATCGGGCAAAATCTGGAGGGAAAAATCAATTTCGTTTTGCCTCGTCGTCTGAGATATCACGCTCAGCAACGTATCAATCTGAGCAGTCCTACGAGATGCAAACGGTTGACGTTTCAATCAGTGAGCGGATCAACGCCTAGAGTTGAGTTGCCGTTCATGCGTGGCGAATCAACATCAGTAGGGCTTAAGCAATTGAATGGTTTTTCGCAGGCGCGTCCTTAAAAAACCGTTTTCAAAACCAGGATCTTGTATGAAATACGAAGTCCTGATTGGGTTACGGTCTTGAGAAGAGGTTCGGAAATCTCTAGGTTTATTGCTATTAATTTGAAGAATGGGCATGACGTGCTTTAGTTTGGGCGTTCTAAGAACCTGCTTACTGTACGGATTCCCGAATCCTGTTATCGCTGATTGGCACAGAGTTTCAACACATTGATGATTTCCTGTGGAACAATAAGAAATTAGAAAAGATAGATATCTTGACGTTTTGCGTTGCCTAGCAACGCAGCCTAAAGGGGTTCATCAGATGCAAGCTTACGAAACGTCATTCAAGTTACATGGCGTTTTCCTGGGCTGAAGATGATACGGTTTCTTGAATCCTGTTATTGTGCATTGAGTATTTGGAGAAGATAATCTATGGCACCGTCGAAGCGATCGCGCAGTCCCTTCAAAAAGATAAGAAGTCATGTTGCGGCTGTCGCGTTGGGAGTTGTGTTGACTTTGGTTGGCATGTATCAACTTCCGCCCCGCTTTTTACCACAATCTCTTGCGACGAATGAAGTTCGATCTCAGGTAACTGAGGTTCAAGCTGTTGAGGTTGATGATTCGGTATCTGGGCAAATTGCTCAGGTCCCAGCACCGGCCAGCACTCAGAATTTTGTTGCTTCCGCTGTCGATCGAGTCGGATCAGCCGTCGTTCGGATCGATACGGAGCGTGTGGTGACTCGAGAGTTTGGCCCCAATCCATTCTTTAACGATCCCTTTTTCCGTCAATTCTTTGGTGATCAGTTCTCTCAGCAGTTTCCTCAACAGAGAGAATTTCGTCAGCGGGGTCAGGGGTCTGGCTTTATCGTCGACGGTACTGGGATTGTATTGACCAATGCTCACGTGGTGAGCGGTGCAGATATAGTGACCGTTAATCTACGGGATGGCCGAACTTTTCAGGGTGAAGTAAGGGGTGCCGATGAGACGCTCGACCTTGCTGTGGTTAAGATTGAGGGCGATGACTTGCCTGTTGCACCTCTTGGTCGGTCAGAGCGAGTTAGGGTGGGCGACTGGGCGATCGCCGTGGGTAATCCGCTTGGGCTCGATAACACCGTAACGCTCGGTATTGTTAGTACGCTCAATCGTTCTAGCTCTCAAGTGGGTATTCCTGACAAGCGCATTGACTTCATTCAAACAGATGCAGCGATTAACCCTGGAAACTCCGGTGGGCCTCTGTTGAATGAGCGCGGCGAAGTCATTGGCATCAATACAGCGATTCGTGCCGATGCTGAAGGCATTGGATTTGCCATTCCAATTGATGCGGTAAAGGAGATTCAGGATCAGCTCGCACGCGGTGAAACCATTCCTCATCCGTTCATTGGTATTCGCATGGCTGCTTTGACTCCGGAGATTGCGAAGGAGATTAATGAAGATCCAAACTCTGGATTCCAAGTTCCAGAGGTTGATGGAATCTTAGTCGTCGGTGTTGCTCCAGGTAGCCCTGCAGCAGCAGGTGGAGTTCGCCGAGGTGATGTGATAACTGACATCGATGGAGAAGCGGTATCAACCGGAGAGGAAGTTCAGCGAATTGTTGAAAATAGCGAGATTGGTGAACCGTTAGAGTTTACTGTTCGTCGAGGCGATCGCACCCAGCAACTCACGGTTCGTCCGGGAGAGCTGCAAGAGGTAATGGGCGGCTAATGCGATCGCATTATCTTCCAATCGCTTGACGATATTGAAACAGATCAGGAGAGCATCAGATGCTCTCCTGATTTTGTTTATGGGCATACATAAGCCGTTGCCAGTTCCGTTAAGACAAGACGGCGGGCCCATTTGGCTACGCGCCGAAGGACCGGATAATACTTGGTGTCCTAACCTATAGCGATGTTCAAGATAGTCAGGCACATAACTGTACTTAACCAACGCGCACAGCGCTATAAATGGCTAAAGCTTAAATTGCGCGACTTAGCAAAGTTTACGAAAACAGAATGAACTTGAAGAGACCCAATTGGGCGTCTCGTTGGAGTAGTCAAGAATTGACTGGTGCGTCTAGCCTTCCATTACAGCGATATTTGAATAGAAATTTAAATATCCTTTAATCAAAGGTCTTTTCTATTCTTTTTTCATAAATTCAAAACCAGTAGAAATACGCCAAATCTGAAACCATGAGATAGTAGTGATTGTGCAGCTATACACTGATTCTTTAAATCAAAGAGATTTGATTGGAGGATCACACATTTCAGGGACATGTAGCTACCACCTACTCTTTGCAAGATTTCTCTTTGGTTTGAGTGATTCAGATCCTTAAAGCTAATACGTGGATCACACACACATGTGTTTTGAAGCGGTTAGTGTAGGGTTTGGTCAGCTCTAAATTAATCTCAGCATGATGTCTGGAACCCATGCACAGCCATCAGAGCAGTCTTTTCATCAATATGAATACAATCGTTATGCCCAAGGTTAATGTTTTTCAACCGACTCGCATTCTGACGTCGATCAATGCAGTCGATGTACAAGAATGGGCAAGAGAATGCCTGGACACCCAAGAAAAAATTCTACTGATCGACTTGAGAAACGTTTCCTTCATGGACAGTAGCGGATTAGGTGCACTGCTATCGATCCAAAAGATGGTGAAATCTTCTGGAGGAGAGCTTGCATTGTGCAACCTTCAAGGGCAAGCCCGCATGCTTTTTGAGATGACCACTACCAGCGGATTGTTTTCCATCTACGAGAATCAATCTGAATTTGAGAGCCAATTTAAGGTCAGCTCGCTGAAGGATACCTCCATCTAAGGCAGCACCAACGCACATGACTCAGGAACCATCTGCCCTGAGGCAAGCTAGTGCTAGAAAATCTACAGGGTGAGTTTAGTTGCGTCTATTCAGGAAAGGCTAGAGTTGAAACCCTGTTTGTAAGCAGACAAATATGCCATTGATGACAGTCTATTGTCCGCAAATGCTCAAACCATTAACCGCAACTGACAATAACCAATCATCGGATGATGAAGTGTTCACTTTATCCTATCCTCCACCTCTTCTTAGCTAACTACTAATGCTGCTTTTGCTGGATACGCCACCCAGCCAGGATAAGCAGCTTCAGTAAAAATGCCGTTGATGCTCGATGCTCAGCAGAATAAATTGAACAGGCAATGATAGCTGATACCTACGCTAGGCCATGTTCCCTGTATGAAGATCTAATTAAGAAGCGCCCTTCTTGATTAGATGTAGTACTCTATGCAGAGGAGTCAACGAGCTCATGCAACCTACATCAGGTAGAGTCTTCTTGCTAAAAGAGGTGTAGTTAACATTTGTATTCAACAAGAAACCTATTTGTTTCTCTAACGTCTTACGCTCCTATAACCTGAAACTCGTCATGCCTACGGTAGCTACTAACAGCCTGAAAAGTGAAAGCTTAGAGTTATTGCGAAGTCACCAGGAGTGTCCATCTCTTGAAACTCGCAACAAGCTTGTCCAAATGAACTTTGGTTTAGTACGCAAAGAAGCTCATCACTGGATTAATCAATGTACTGAAAGTTACGACGATTTAGTACAAATTGGAAGTCTTGGCCTGATTCGAGCTATTGAACGATTCGATGTAGCCAAGGGACATGCATTCAGCTCATTTGCCGTTCCTTATATTCGTGGTGAAATTCAGCATTACTTGAGAGATAAGGGTTCATCAGTGAGAATCCCTCGACGATGGCAAACACTCCGACATCAAGCGGCTCAGAAATCTAGAGAATTGCGGAATGAGTTGAATCGGATGCCAACAGACGATGAGATTGCAGCAGCACTAGAGGTTCCTTCGGCAGAATGGCATGAAATAAAGTTGGCTTATCGTAATCGTTCTCCACTCAGTCTCGATGCTCCAATGCACGATGATGAGCAAGGTGCAACATCATTGGGTGATTTGATTCCAGATGGTCGATATCGGAGCTTCCAACTTGCCCAGGAAGATCAGATTCGCCTTCAACAAGCACTTGTTCAGCTGGAAAAGAGAACTCGACAAGTATTAGAGTTTGTATTTCTCCAAGACTTAACCCAAAAAGAAACAGCTGAGCGTCTCGGCATCAGTGCAGTTACAGTTTCTCGCCGGCTTAAAAAGGGCTTAAAAACCCTAAAGCAGGTAATGACCACCCCAATTAACTAGCAGCGGTTCATAACGCTGGCGATGGGATATCCAGCTGGAAAAATAGGGTTTCATCAGTGCAGCGACGTACCGATGCTCCCCTTTATTTCAGTGGGCATTTATAAGGTTCAGTTTGACATTGTGTCTTCAAAAACTGGCTATGGGTAAGGGTTGTTGCAACCCTTACCCATAGCCAGTTTTTGAAGAATTGATATACAGATTAGCCATTAAGATTAAGACATCAAGTGTCATTCAGTTATCGTCACAGCCACTGGCTTAAGTGGACGCTAATGGCCCAGAGCGCGCCTCAATAATACTTGGTTGTCTTGTTTAGGCTAAGACACCAAGTATTATTCGGTTACTAAGCCAATAGCCAAATGGTTCGCCGTCTTGTCCTAACGGAACTGGCGACGGCTATAACTGGGCTTATGATAGCCATACCAAGCCAATATAACTGCTGTCTTGTCCTAACAGAACTGACGCCGTCTTCATTACTACATACAGCGCTTATGGGCGACGACACTCAATATGAAATCTAAACACTGTATGAATACGATTTGACACAGTTTGCAGAGAAAAGAGGGCAAGGCGCATGCCCGAAACTTCCATTTCTTCGATACGAATTTGAAAGGTTTAGCAAGTTGTGTGTGGAGAAAGTAGAAGAATAATGCTCTGACAGAAGCACTACTCTCACAATGCTCATGACTGGTGCGGTGTAATAGTGCCGTGCGCGTTGATTAAGCACAAAACCAGTTGTGTAGGGCGCGCTGCGCCCTACACAACTGGTTTTGTGCTTAACTATCTTGAACACCGCTATATGTATCGCTTGCTCCTATCCAGGCACCTGCATGAGTTCCATTCAATCCACCGACGAAGCAGATAGTTTCTCAAATACGTTGGGATCAATCGTAAGGGCTCGACTACGTTCCTCAGCCGCTTTTCGGTGGTTTCCTAACCTATCGTTTGCTTCTGCCGAACTCCAAAGTGCTAGAGGATGCTCTGGGTTGATTGCCAGCACTTCATAGCATGCTGCTGAGGCCATCTCAAATTGGCCTTGAGCATTGTGAGTTGCGCACTTTCCCCAAAGGGCATCTACATGATTTGGCGATCGCCCAAGAGCTTGCTGATAAAACGCCATTGCTTCTTGATAGCGACCTTCAATTCGAGCTTGATGAGCTTCTTCTAAAACCGTTGACACATCATTACTTAGAATGGTGGGCTGTTCTACAGAAGCAGTTTCGAATTCTGCCTGAGTCCCATCAAGAAGCTGTTTTGCTTCAGATCTGACATTCTCGACAACCTCGGCACGAAGTTGATTTGCAGGTTGAACGCGGAATGAGGCAACCATGCCACGGGTTAACATTAGAGCCAAGCTCGTTCCACCAATCAGAGCAATCATTCGCCAGGAACGAGATAGCCAATCTTCAAACTGATCGGATGCAACTAAGACGTGTTCTTGCCAGGTTGTTGCTGATCGTGGAATCCGCTTACGAGGTGGAACTGGGGACGAGAAATCCGCATTCCGGTAAGCCGCGCCACTGCCATCCATTGGCGGATGACTATGTGATGATTCCATCGGAGTTTTGCTGAAGCTAGGTGCAACAACATCCGTCATGTGGGTTGAGCTAATTGGCAGTGTTGACCGATCGGAGAGCACCTCAAGCTGCTCACTCGAATTTGAAGCAGTCTCGATATGAGTTTGATCAAGCTGATTCGGCGTTGTTCGATTGGGTGGTTGTGGAGAAGCGGTTCCGAAGGTCGATGCTTCTGATAAATCGACGGGGGAATCGAACGCATCAGTAGGGGGTAGGCTGCTGTTTTCTGCTAGCGGTGGTCGAATTGAAGACACGTGCCATGGTGGAGTTGATGCCGCTTCTCGAAACGTGACAGGTAAGGATTCAATGGCACGAAGTGCAGCTTCAGCATTGGCATACCGCTCACGAAAATCGTAGCGGATCATACGGTCGATGATGTTCGCAAATCCAGGATTGACCGGAGCTATGAGGCGATCGCGCCACTGAAGTTCTGCTGTGTTATCATCCTCTAACAAATCATTTGGGTGCAAGCCTGTTAGGGCCTGTACTGCAATCATCCCAACGGAAAAAATATCACTGCTAAAACGAGGACGCCCACCCAACTGTTCTTTGGGGATATATCCAAACGTTCCGATGGCAATCGTGTAGTCGGTCTCTCCCTTTTGAGGCGACAGAAAGCGCGTGGTGACTTCTTTAACTGCGCCGAAATCAATCAGCACCACTTTTCCATCTTTTTTCCGACGGATCAGATTACTCGGCTTGATATCCCGGTGAATGACCTGTTGAGCGTGGACAAATACAAGGACTTCTAGAATTTCTCGAATGAGCCGAACAACATTGACATCAGCCCAAGGGCGATCGGGAGACAGTTCATCTGAAATGGGATATCCGTCAATATATTCTTGAGATAGGAAGAAGCCATCATCTTGCTCAAAGTGAGCCAGTAACTGAGGAATTTGGTTATGTGTTCCAAGTTTGTAGAGAGTCCGGGCTTCAGTCTCAAACAGACGACGAGCCATCATCATGGCCTTCTCATTTGTCTGCATCTTAAGCTGTTTGATCACACATTCTGGACCATTAGGAAGATGGGTATCCTTAGCCAGGTAGGTGTGCCCAAAGGTTCCTTCGGCTAGTCGACATGTTACGCGATAGCGTCCTCCGACCAAAGAACCAATGTGAGGAACAGCGAGCTTTGGATCTCTAATATTTCGAGCAGGAGCGGACGATCGACTCACAACCGACATAAACAGGAACCTTTGCGCGTTGATGACTAATGTGTCGGCACCCTGACCCCTGGATGAAACAGGCTCACCCAACTGTAAATAGTATCCCCACGATCTCTGCGCAAACCGAACGGATATTCCACAATTTACTAAGCTTTCACAATCCCACGTAGCCTGATTCTATTTATAGTTAAACACATATTATTCTTTTGCTTCTCAGCAAACGTTGGGTAGACCAGCATTGAAACATTACGCAACCCCCCTATATAGACAGCGATCGCCTCTTGTTCAGACACGTAAAACATTCTCATGAACAACACCTATGATGCAGATGCCGTCGTTATTGGAAGCGGGCTGGGTGGACTGACAGTAGGGGCACTTCTCGCTCGATATGGGTGGACGGTTCGTGTCTGTGAAAGTCATTCGATTCCAGGTGGTGCTGCCCATAGTTTTTCTCGAAATGGGTTTCACTTTGATTCGGGGCCATCGTTTTACTGCGGTTTAGGCACCGTCGGCCACGTGGGCCAAATCCCTTCGCTGAATCCTCTACGGCAAGTTTTTCGGGCTTTAGAAGTTGATCTAGAAACGATTCCTTATGATCCGCTCGGTCACTATCATTTTCCAGAAGGCGTTCTCCCGGTCTATGGCAAGAGCGATCGCTATCAGGCAGAAGTCGCAAAGTTTACCGTTGATGGAGCTGCTGAGCTGGCGCAATTCGAAAAACAGTTGATGCCGCTCTATGAAGGGCTGGGTAACATTCCAACCCTTGCCATTTGCCCAGAATTCAAAGGCTTACCCTTACTGCTGGGACGATATGGCTGGTCAATGATGAAGCTCCTTCCCTACGTGGGCCTTATGCGGGGCGCAACGGGGAGTGTGATGGATGCCACCGTGCATGACCCATTCGTTCGTCGACTGATTGATTTGGAGTGTTTTCTGCTATCAGGACTGAAAGCGAAAGATACCGTCACTCCTGAAATGGCATTCATGTTTGGAGAACGAGCTCACTCTGTGATTGACTACCCAGTTGGGGGAAGCGGTGCGATCGTCGAAGCTTTGGTCATGGGCTTGAAAAAATGGGGTGGACGCCTTCAGCTCAATGCTCATGTCGAGACCATCAACGTTCATGATAATCAAGCCGTAGGGGTTACTTTAAGGTCTGGCGACGTGATTCATTCACCGGTTGTGCTTTCTAATGCCACCATTTGGGACACGCTGACTCACCTTCTACGGCCTGAAGATGTGCCATCTGATTTTGGACAGCAATCCCTAGCGACACCAGCCGTAGAGAGCTTTATGCATCTGCATTTGGGTATTCGAGCAGATGGGCTTGAACATCTCACTGGACATCACGTTGTGGTGCATGATGTCGAAACGGACATTACCGTTCCTGGTAATACTTGTATGATTTCAATTCCATCAGTTTGGGATGCCACACTGGCTCCACCGGGTCATCATGTCATTCACGCTTACACACTGGAATCTTTCGACGGATGGCAAAAAGATGCGTCCTACGGCGATCGCAAGCGGGCCAAAGCTAACACTCTCTATCGTGCACTTAACAAGGTGATTCCCGATGTTCGCGATCGCATTACCCTTGAGCTTATTGGCACACCATTGACCCATGCGCGGTTTCTTCGACGGCATCAAGGAACCTATGGTCCGGCGATCGCTGCGGGGACTGGTATGTTTCCAGGATGCCGAACACCCATTAAAGGACTGTATCGAGTGGGTGACAGCACGATGCCAGGCATTGGAGTTCCGGCAGTTGCTGCATCTGGAATTCTCTGCGCAAACACACTTGTCGAACCGAGCCAAATCAAAGATGTATTGGACCAACTCAACCTATAGCAGTCCCACCAATCATTTCATAAATCATTCAGGGAAGCTATGGCGTGTGGAAAAGGCTCATATAGCGCTACGCGCTCAATCTAAACCATTATTTTTGAGGGAAGCCGCGCATCGCGCGACTTTCCTCAAAAATGCATGTTCAGACTTGTATGCGTATTGCCATAAAAGAGAAACAAACACGATGAAAGGACAACTCAACTGAACGATCAGTCAAATTGCCCTTTGTCTTCATATCGCATTTTGTCAATCTAGGACTTAGTTTCAGTTGCCAACCCGAAGGCACGTCAATGAACGCACCTGCATATATTCCTTCGGGTTAATTCTCTAGCAACTGCGTATCTTCTAAGGACAATCTAACGCCTAGTTTGCAGCAACCTTGGCTGCATCACCCTGCTTGATATCTTGCTCAGCTGCTACGTCATCAAGCGCAAGTTGCTCAGCACCAATCCAAGATGCAATCCAAGAATCTGCAGCAAACAGTCCTGGGCCGTTAATGGTGAAGAACAAGAAACATGCCGCATACAGAGCAGACAGCTCAAGATAAGGAATGCTCAGACCAGCAACTTTGATGTGGTGATACATCGCTACCAACATTGTGGAGAACAGTCCAAGAGCTGCAGGGCGAGTGAACAAACCTAAGATTAAAAGTGGAGCACCAATGAGTTCGGTGAAGGCAGCAACGTAGCTGAAGAAGATAGGAAAGGGAAGGCCGAGAAACTCGACGTAAGCCTTTGAGAAGGTCTCAATGTCTGCAAGCTTGTCTAGTCCGTTGTGGATCATGACAATACCCGCAACAACACGGAGAACAGTCCAGCCAATCTGAGATGGGTAGTTGACGGAGAAATTAGATCTAAGCAACCTAGCGAAGAGATTGCGACCTTGACTTAGAGCGTTCATGAGATTTAAGAATGAAAATTATTAACATTTCTAAGTAAATCTTAACAAAAATACAGTTTTTTGCAGAGATCTGATCCTTATTTTTCAGAAAATATGTCTTAGGAGTGCGATTGAGGAAAGTTCGGTGTCATTCATGATTCACCGTCAATATCACTTCTCCAAAGATGCCAAAGAAGAATGAGAGAGGAGCGGCGATCGCCGCTCCTCTCTCATTCTTCTTTGGAAAAGGGACAAGACTCAGACATGATGTGGAATTCAGCATTCATGCTCCCACTTTCAATGACATTTGATTTGGCAAAGGTTCATCAAGAGGGATTAAGGAAGTAAACGCGCGTTACAATCCAACCCCTATCCCCTTTGATCGAAATTTGAGCTGTTTGCGAAGCCTTAACAAAAACTTGCGTAAGTCCAAACCTGGATACGTTCTAACCCTCTCAATTCTTGCGCCGACACATTCGTCCTGGTTTTCCCACACCGACTTGACCGTGGTCATTTTATTAGATGGACTTTTCGCATACTGTTGCATAGAGAAGATTAAATGCGTTCTTTTCAGGCATACAGCGCTGATTGCTTCCTGTATTGTGGCTAGCAAATCAGTCCCCTTCGATGGTGATATCAGGTATGACTGTACAAGCCAAAGCTAAGCAACAGGTCCTCAATGTTGTTGATTCATGGCGGATAACGCGGGACCATTTAGACCCCGACAACCGGGAAAACGGTCGGAATCAGTTTAAGCAGCGAAGCCCATCGGCAGCTGCATCGAGAGTGTTGGTCATTGTTAGTGATGTGGCTCTTGCTCGGTTGATTCAGCTTGAGCTAAAGCGAGATGGTTACACGGTAAGCCTGTCGTTTGATGGATTGTCAGGGTTTACAGCCGTTCAAGATGAATATCCTGACTTGATTGTTGTGGACTGGGCCTTATCCGGTTTATCAGCAACGGAGTTTTGCGAGTACCTGCGATCAAATTCATATCGGACACCGCTCATCATGCTGACCGAAATGTCTAAGGTGTGCGATCGCATTGCCAGCTTAAACTCAGGAGCCGACGACTGTTTGGCAAAACCCTTTCAGATGGCGGAACTTCGGGCAAAGGTGCGGGCTCACTTCCGACGCATTGGTCACGACATTGGTCATGTGCTGCGGTTTGCCAACTTAATGATGGATATCCAAGCGCGAGATGTGAAACGAAACGGAGTCAGCATCTATTTCACTGCTCGGGAGTTTGATCTGCTGGAATATCTAATGCGGCACCCCAATCAAGTCTTGAGTCGGTCACAAATCTTGGGTCAAGTCTGGGGCAATGACTTTGAGGGTGAATCAAACGTTGTAGAAGTTTACATCCGAAATCTTCGGCAGAAGCTGGAGCAATATCAGCAGAAGCGGCTGATTCAAACCATGCGAGGCGTTGGATATGTCCTTCGGGAGTAGATTAGCTCCCCTTCCTGGCCGTACTTTTCTCAGTTGTTCGTCAAACGATGCACTCAGCTCATCTTGACTGCGCAACATCTTGGTATGCTAAATCCGTCAAATTAGCCGTCGTTGCTAACTCGCATGGATTTGTCTTTAATTGCTGCCATTGATCAGCACGCGTATCCACTGCTGACCCAAGAAAATGCCGCGTTGCTACCGTTTGCTGCTGCATTTATGAATCGCCTCTCAGCAGAACACATTCAGCAAAACGATTGGCCCACGCTCAGCTATTTGCGCAGCCGCCGAGAGATTGCCGCTTTCCTCGAATGTGACCCAACAGAAGATGCCATTCAAGTGAGTCGCACGGCTATAGATCTCAAAACTCTGACTCAGAGGTATCTCGATGCTGCGAATTTAGAGGTTCTTTTTTTAGATGATGGACTGTTTCCCAACTCCAGCCTGCCATTGGACTGGCATCAAACACTGATTCCAACCTATCGACTGATTAACATTGAAGCCCTGGCTGAACGACTAATGGCCGATGTCGATCGATTCGATGTGTTTTTGGAGTGGTTCCGTAGCGAAATTGATGTCTCTGATCCCTATGTGGTGGGATTAATCAGTACCGCCGCCCATCGAAGCGGACTCGCCATCGAGTGGGTTTATCCTGACGTGGCAGAAGCCTGTTTTGAGGCGATCAAGCAACGATCGAAATCTCTTGAGCAACCGATTCGACTGGTCGAAAAAGAGTTAATCAACTTCTTAGTCATTGATGCATTAAACCGTGCGGTTACCGAAGGCATTCCAGTTCAGTTTGACCTGGGCATGGGTCCCGCCTCGGTGCAGACATCCCTGTCAAATCCAATGCAGTTGCGATCGCTCTTTGAAGAAGCCACCTATCAATCTGTGCCGATCGTGTTGTCGGGCGGGGCATCTGTATTCAGCCATGAAGCTGCCGCATTGGCATCGATGTATCCGCAGGTGTATGTCGACATCGGAAGCATCACCACCGCATTCAGCATTCGAGGAATAAAGCGACAGATCCACACCTTCGTTGATCAGGTCCCGTTGAGTAAAATTTTGTATGCGTCGGGAACACGATTTTTTCCTGAGTTATTTTACTTGGGGGCAAAGCAGGTCCGAGAAGCGTTGGGACACCTGCTCGACGATGCCATAAATGACGGGGATCTGAGTGCAGTCGAAGCGGAAGAAGGAGCGATTTCGATTCTTCGTGGCACCGCTGAGCAGCTTTACTTAAAGACCTGATCGCTATGAACCATCAGCATAACCGTGATTACTTATGGCAAGACTGACGATTTGATTCAGGTCAGATTAAATGCATGCATCACAATAAAAGAAAACCCCTCTTAGTCGGTATCTAGGTGACTAAGAGGAGTTACGTCATGGAGTATGAGGCGTGTGATGGAATGTGAGCTGCGCTTAGAAGCGATATCTCATATCAGGTTGTTGTCGATTCTCGGCATGATTTCATCCGAAAGATATTGGGACATTGCATGTCTACCAGCTCAGTCCATCTTCTAAATCAGCAATGACAGGTTTAGAATCGGCTAAAGGCTGTCATTTCCATGATTCTTTCAAGTTGATCAGGTTCTAGAATCTCTTGGAGATCGTCAACCATTTCTTGACGTACGTCAGCGAGTTGTGCTGACTGAGTATCGGTCAAATCTAGGTCATCTCGAAATTCTTGACGGGTCTGGGTCTGCGTTTGGGACTGACGCTCTCCCCGTGTAGATTGTAGTAGGTCGAACTGCTCAGGTGTGAGAATGTCTTCGATTTCAGACCTAAAGTCTCGCATGATGCCCGCAACGTCTCTCATTTGCGACCGGCTCAAATCAAGTTCTCTCGCCATTTCTCGAAAGCTGCTCCGACTCAGTTGGGCTTCAGCTGGCTGAATCGTTAAACTTCCTATTCCCAGGGCGATCGTTCCGATTAACAACGTATTGATGATTCGTTTTCGAGTCAGTTGAGTTTGCATAGAGTACTCCGGTGAATAACGCATTCGTTCCCTTGTTTGGAACATGCTCATCCTATGAAATTCAAGTTGACGTGCGCCTCAAACAAATTTCCCAAATCAAGTAGGCCATATATCCCAATCGCACATAGGAGAATAGGCCCAAAATCCAACAAAGGTCCTTGATTTGAATCAGGTCAAATCGCTTTCCAGGTTGTGTTGGTTATCACTTCTCAGTGAACCGCTTTGAAGTCTGGGGAGAAGAGGTATCGCCGTCGCCAGTTCCGTTAGGACAAGACGGCAAGCCATTTGGCTGCACGCCAAGGAACCGGATAATACTCGGTGTCCTAGCCTAAATGGCTAAAGCGTTATCATCGGATAGCGATCGCTATGATTGAGATCTAATGAATAGTGATTTCTTCTTCTGAGTTTCAGCAGTGACTCCCCTACCGTAGGATTTTTTAAAAATCACTATCGTTTTTAATCAATGATTATCTCCACAACACCGACGGGTTAATCTATGGTTTGCTCCTCACATCGATTCACTATTGCTTTGGGTTTGTTCTCAACGCTCTTCGTCTTCAGTGCGGCTAGCTTGAATGACCGAGTCCAGGCACAAAATCTTAACGGCATCTTCAGCCCTAGAAGCTCAGAGCAGTTTTTCGAACGGGGGATTGAACGGCTGGAGGCTGAGATTGAAGTGCTTCAGCGCCCTCCGATTGACCGCGAAGAGTTGCTGGATGTGGATAAATCGGCTGAGCAGCGGTACCCAGAGTTGATGCCCAATGAAGAGTGGTTGATTGAAGAGGGTTTCATCCTTGAAACGAATCCATCAATCGACGATTGATCCGCTTTAGTCCTCCTTGACAAGAGGGCCATCAAGATTGCGGAGGGAGCCATATCCGGCGGGATTCCCAGGGGATATGGCACATCTCGTAGTCGCTGCGGGTGCCCAAGTTGGTGTAGGGCAAATAGTTTCTCAGCCAATCACATCCT
>JBCBLF010000113.1:0-14974 GCA_038520475.1 Cyanobacteria bacterium J06627_8 | reverse complement strand
AGGCGATCGCCTGATCGAACTTAGGCATCAGCAACCCTTCATGAGTGATGCTGATGCCTAAGTTCGATCAGGCGATCGCCTTTTTAGAGCGGGTCAAGCCATTAGGCGATCGCCTGGGACCATTCTTTATTCAGCTTCCACCCGGATATCGACCAACATTCATCGAAGACCTAGAGGAATTTATAACCGCATGGCCGCGCAGTACCTTTCCAATTGCGGTTGAGGTGAGGCATTCAGAGTGGTTTCAGCCAGCTCACACGATTCTCCTCAATGATATGCTGACACAACTCGGGGTTGGGCGAGTTTTGCTCGATACACGTCCCATCTATGAGTGTCCAGATGATCCTCAGGTGTTGTCTGAGCGTAAGAAACCGCGTGTCCCATTAGTTCCTGCGACAACGGCTCCATTCAGTATCGTTCGATATATCAGTCATCCCACTGCTGAGCTAAATCACACCTATTGGACTGAGTGGGTGGAGCAGATTACACAGTGGGTTGAAAAAGGAATCACGGTGTACTTCTTCGTGCATTGCCCCGTTGAAGAGCGATCGCCCTCCTTTGCACACCAGTTTCAGCATCAGCTGGAATCATCTGGAGCGTCGATTCCAGCCTTGCCCTGGGATGCGATTCAAGATGTCAATCCTTCGCAATTATCTCTGTTTAGTTTTTAGAGATGTCGATCGCTGATAGCGCTTCTCTAAGAACCAGTTTGACGCAGACATTTTATGAGCGTGCGCCACGTACCTATAATTTATGGGCGTGCGCCACGTACCTATAAAACGTCTAAGACCATCATTGTTCGTCGTGATGCCCAAACAAAAAATCCCCGGCACAAGGCCGGGGAAAGAATCAGGGTGCATCTACCATTCCTTTCTACGAGTGTTAGGCTGACGACCCGGATGATCTCTAAGAAATATCTGAAAATGCTTTCGCAACCGCTGGCCATCGCCCAGCCATGCCAGTCATTAACTGAAGTGAAAGATACCTCAGAAGACCCAACTGAGCCATGAGCCGTAATCCTAAGCGGCGAGCCCAAACAATGATGGGGATGCGCGTTGAAAACACCCGATCCAGCAAGTCAGTAAAGCCAAGAATGACCCAGTTTTCAACTTTACGCCAGCGTTCATAGGTCCTGAGTGTTCTCAAGTTACCAATATCATGGCCCATCTGATGAGCTGCCATTAGGACTTGGGCTAGAGCGGCTGCATCCCGTATTCCAAGATTAAGCCCCTGTCCGCCAACTGGATGGCAGCCATGGGCCGCATCACCAACCAGCGCCAAGCGATCTCGAACATAGCGACGACTTTGCATCAGCTTGACAGGAAACATTTGGCGATCGCCCAGCATTTCTAGTCGCCCAAGCTGATGATCATAACGGCGATCCAGTTCGGCTAAGAAATCTTCGACAGGCATTTCGAGGAAAGCTTTGGCCTCGTCATGGGGGGCCGTCAACACAATCTGACAGCGATTCTCAGTCAGCGGTAGCGTTGCAAACGGTCCACTAGGCCAGAAGTGTTCGCGGGCAATTGATTCGTGAGAGCGCTCAGGCTGAATCACTGCCGTCACACATGATTGCCAATATGGCCAACCCATGGTCTCGATATTTGCCTGCTGACGAATTGGCGATCGCCCTCCGTCGGCTGCAACAAGAAGCTTTGTACGAATCCGATGCTGCGCTGTTCCTTCGTTTAGCCCAAGCTCGACCCAGTCTGGACAATGAATAATGTCGATGAGCTCTGCCGGACAATGGTATGTCACCGATGCGTTGCTATCTAAACTGTTATAGAGTGCCTCCGCAAGCACCCGATGTTCCGCGACATACCCCAACTCGGGTGTGCCCAAATCGCGAGGCTGGAGATTAACGACAGCATCACAGTTTGCATCTGCCAGCCGAATCGTTTCAAAGGTCGTAATCGCTGGCACAATTTGATTCCATATCCCAAGGCCATCAAAGATTCGGCCTGACATTAAAGTGACTGCATACGCACGACGCTTTTGAAGTGCGACCTCCCGGGGCTGAGACTCAACCAGAGCAATACGCATCCCACTTTTTTGCAATGCAGACGCAAGGGTTAATCCGACAATTCCGCCACCAATAATGGTCACGTCATAATCAAGCTTGACCTGATCAGAGATCTGTCTTTGAGGCTGGCTGCTCGACGTTGGAACAGTCGTATCAACCGATTTAGGGTCCACAACAGGGGACCGATTCATCGTTGCGGCAAAAACAGATGGATGTTGCAAGGAGTTCAAGATATCAGACACGATAACCACGAGAACCAACAGCAAGTAGGTCGCAATGGGAAACATTCACGAAGTGGGAACATCATGTGAAGAACACAAGGCTAAGCCCATTAACGATACAACTTGGCTGTGTTCACACAGGTTTCAGAAGACCCACTATCATTCCCCGTGATGGATTAAGAAATATTACCTACTCATATCTTCATTGTGTCGCGATCGCCTCTCTTGATCAAGTTGAGTCTTCACTAAATCCAACGGGCACGACAAGCTCTAAGAAGTGAAATTAGAGTCCGATATGATGTAACGTTATAAGTCACCGATAGGCGTTGGCTGTCAGGCATTGATTCTTGAATACACCTTAGCTTCAAGGAACAGGTAGCAAATTATTAGGACTGTTATGGGTTATGGCAAAGCATACGCAAGCTCACTTTTCAAAAACATTTGATGCTGGTCTGCCTCCAGGGCTCAAGCAGCGAGAACGTGAAAAAATGGAGTATTACATGGGAGCAAAACTTGTTGAGGTAGGGGTTAACCCTAAATCCACAATTTATCGCTGGAAAATTGAGCCGAAGGGCAATAAAGAAGTTTGGACCTGCAGCGCATATTGGGGAGACTCAAAAGAGCGTATTTTGCAAGAAGAACAGATCTAGAGTGAACAAGCTTAACGGTCCTTTATTCTTTTTTCTCGAGGACCTAATGGATCAAATGAGGCATTGGATAACGTGAGTGAGCCATCGCTGCAATCAAATGTTGAACGCCTGACAGATGTTGTTAAAGACATTGGCGAATCCGTCATTTCAACAAGCGAAGCTGTTGAAGTTTTATCGTTAAACATTGATCAGATGAGACAGCAAACGGCTCAAAACCACAATAGCGTGATGGCGTTAGCCGAGGCAGTGCGTGTGTTGGCATCTGGTCAGGAAGACATATTGAAGCGATTGGATCAATTGATTCAGGTTTTGCAACTATTAGCAATTGAAGAAGGTGACGCAAAAGGAACAGAATAGAATGAATGTCGTCGCAGCTTAGGAGACATTTTGCCATTTTGCTGCTCCGGTATATTAATTGCTAGGTGAAAAGAATTAGCAAAAGGATTCTCAAAATAAACGGTTTATGCTGAAAAGATACGGTTGATTGAGAACTTTTGTAAGTGGTTTGAAGAAAATCGTTCCTTGAGTCGGCACAATCATTCGATAGAGTCGACACGACCAGTGATGCTAAAGGTTAGGGAAAGGCGAAGCGATGACGGTTGTTGAAACATTAACGAAAAACTGGCGATCGCGCCTTCAAGTAGATTGTGAGAAACAATCTGCTGATACCCATGAGAGCATCATCCAATGGTTACTGGGCGATGATCGTGATCGATATGAAACGATGGATGCGAAAGCGTTGAAGATTGCTGAGCAGGCGATGGATTATCGCTACAGAATTCTTCGGCAGCGTTATTTGGGCACCCCTCAACAACGTGCCTATCAGCAGCTCATTCAACGACTGGGTAGCTTGTTCTTAATTCGCAGCAAGGTGCGGACGTGGGTAGCTTTATCGCGCGATCGTCGTCGCTCGGTTGTCGATGTGATTCAAGAAGTTATCCAGGAGATGTTGCAGAGCGATCGCCATATTCAAGGACAAATTCGTTGGATTGGAGAATGCACCACAAACCCGCGATTGCGTAACGCATTGATGTTGACCAGCATTGAAGAATATTGCCTACGCCCTATTCGAAATCAGCCGCTGCTGGTGTATCGATTTGTCAATTATCTTCGGCGTTCTCAACGGGGCGGGATGACGCAGGTACCAACCGGAGACCTTATTCGCCTGGTATCTGAAGAGATTGTGTTAGACGATTCAGATAATCCGGTCAGTTTGCTAGACGATGAAGCCGTTACCCAATATCAAGATCAACAAGCCTTAGAAGAACAACAAGCTCTGAGGACAACGGTCAAAAGCGAGTTTCTTAGCTACTTAGAAGAAAACGTTGGTCTTGAAGCGGCGCAGTGGCTTGAGCTGCACTTACAGGGGCAAACCCAGGAAACGATTGCTCAAACCCTTGAAATGCCTATCAAGCAGGTCTATCGATTAAGAGAGAAAATTAGCTACCACGCTATTCGCGTGTTTGGCCTGAAGGACAAGCCAGCAATTGTTATGAACTGGCTCGGTACGTCGTTAGAGGAGCATAGCCTGGGCTTAACACCCGCTCAGTGGGAAGACTTTTTGCAGAGCCTCACTCCTATACAGCATCAGATTATTTCAAGGCTAAAAGCTGGCGAAGAAATTGAAGCGATCGCCCGAGAGCTAAATATGAAATCAACTCAGGTTCTTAGCGAGTGGAGCAAGATCTATCTTGCTTCACAAGATGTACGCACCAGCAACGCGTCTTAGTAGCAACGCATTCCCCTTGACAGGTATCGTAGTGCCCAGGACGCAAACCAACTCCCTAGTTTAGCGAGTATCGCTATGTGCTCTAAGAGGCCGCTGGGTAATTGAGAAAAATTTATCTGAGAGTATCAAAAATGAATGAACGAACGATACATGCACGTTCATTCATTTTTGACCATCGACTGCTACCTAATTCAGAGTGAATTAGTCTTTGTTGATGCGAGGCGGCTCACGAAACGCAATTGCAAAGAACAAGACAGCAAGTGCCCCGAATACGACCAGAATGTAAGCAAGACTCTCCATCGGTGGTAACCCCTAACTGAGATTAGAAACGAAATTTACTATTTATAGCCATAGTCTACAAGGAAACGTATCAATGGTCTAATGACCAAAACGTCTATTCATATCATGTAGGACTTGTATCATTTCCTGAAATGGATGCACTAAATATTTTTACGGAACCCGCCCGCCGAGCAAGTTTCACAAGAGTTAAATCATGCACCAATTCGAAGAATTGGGATGACACATTTCATAGAAGGTTCTAGCCTTTGAGCACGAGTTTTCGCGGACGCAGCCCGCGAAAACTCGTTCGACTGTGCAAATCCTATGATGCTAAAAACGAGAGAATCGCTTCATTGACAAATTGAGGTTGTCCTGCTGCCGCTTGATGGCCACAATTTGGGATGATATTCAAGGTCGCATTCGGCATCGTCTGGTGAAGCTGGTGTCCGTCTGCAACCGGAAACCACGTGTCGAGCTCTGCCCACAAAATCAGCGTCGGAGCGTGAATGGACGGCAATTTCTTTTGGATGTCTCGAATGTAGCTTGGCTTTCCATCAATCAGATTGTTGATTTGTTGGAGACCAATCTGTAGATCTTCAGCTAATTTAGTGAGCGTGTATGGAAACTCCATATAAGGATACGTCGCCCAATAGACCTCATCGAGAGTAATCGTAGATGGATCAACCACTACCTCTCGCCGGGCGATCGCCGCAATCCTCTGGGTCAGAGGCGCAAACGTTTTGGGTATCCGTAAGTAATCAACGGTTTTCACCAAGCTTAGCGGCACATTTGACAATAGCTTCATTCCCCAACTGGGCAACTCTTTGGGAAAGATCGGCACATTGAGCACGACTAATCGGTCGACTAAATGGGCATGGTCACTAGCTAGGGCAAGGACTGTGAGTGCTCCTAATGACTCAGCCACTAGAATCGCAGGGCGATCGCAGAGTTCATTCAGAATGCGTGACAGCTCTAAAACTTGGTGCCCGACTGGTTCTGGAGCCAGGGGTCGATCAGAAAACCCGCACCCCTTTGCATCAAACGCAATAACTCGAAACTGTTGAGATAACGCAGGTATGTTGTGTCGCCAATAGTGGCTCCATACCCCAAGGCCATGCACAAAGACGATGGGTTGACCTTTGCCCACTTCTCCATAGGCAATATTGACAGCGGTGTCATTGGCATCAGCAATCTGAATTGTTTGCCGTCCATTTGGAAATGTCGTGTTCCACCAATCGGTCATGCGTTAAATCGTTTAACCACTCGCTCGATGACTAGAGGAAGTATAGCCTTTTCAATTTTGGGCTTCATCTAGTGGTTTGGCCAGGACTTATTCCCTAGAACCTATCTGTAGATGGGTTTGCAGAATTGGTATGACGCACTTCTCACACCAAAATATAGGTTCTACTGGGAAGATGTCGGTGGACGAAACTGATCTGCGATCACATTGACCAGCGTTGGTCGAGGGAGGAAGCGTGAGAGATTGACCACGATGTTATTGACGAATCCGCCACTAACAATGGTTGGCGTTTCGGACTCAAGTTCATCCAATACATCTTGCACAATCGTTTCAGGTTGTGCGACTTGGCGAGGAGAGACACTGCGCATCGATTCTGGGAATTGAGCTTCTTTGAAGAAGCTTGTTTCGGTTGGCCCCGGACAAGACACCATGACTCGAATGTTGTAGGGTTTATTTTCGGCCCAGAGCGCTTCAGTAAAGCTCAGTACGAATGCCTTTGTTGCGGCATAAACTGAAAGGTAGGGCATCGACTGAAATCCAGCAATGGAGGCAATGTTAATGATGGTGCCAGATCGTCGTTGCTGCATACCGGGCAAAAATTGATAGGTTAAATCAACCAGTGCAGCAATGTTGAGCTGGATCATGTCGAGGTGGCGCTGCCTTGGGCGATCGCTAAACGCACCATAATCACCGAAGCCTGCATTGTTGACCAGCATATCGACCGTCAATCCCTTGGCGGATACTGCATCAGCAACTTTTATCGCTGCATCGGGTTCTGTCAGATCTTGGATAATTACCTGTGCATCAATGTTCCATTGATCCATCACGGTTTGAGCAAGGGCTGTCAGTTTATCTTCAGAACGAGAGACGAGTATGAGGTTCATGCCTCGACGAGCAAGGGCTTGGGCAAAGGCATAGCCGATGCCAGATGATGCGCCAGTAATCAGTGCGGTTGGCATATGGATTGATAATGTTGGATGTGAGGTGAGGTGACGATTCACCCTCGGACATGAATCTGCAAAGTTGAACGGTCACTTCATCATGTCTTCTAAATCATCTAACTGTCCTTCAATCTGGTCAATCATTGCCGCCAAGGTCGGGAGTACATTAGCCTGATCATCGGATCTATCAGATGAAGCAATTAGGCGATCGCGCAGAGCATTCACCTTGTTTTGTAAGGCTTGAGCGGTTGTAATGGCATCTTTACTGAGCTTTGATACCTGTTGCCGTTGATAAAATCTTAGGGCAGCACCTCTTAGGACCTGGAGCGTTGCTTCTTCACCATTGAATGATGGAACGAAGCGAAATCGTAGGAGGATACGTTCGTTCTGATACATGCGCTCCAGTTCAACTTGGATCGGCTTATCAGACGGATTGATCGGTAGCTTTGTTAAGGCTTTTAGGGCCTCAATCACCTGTATGAATTTCTGTGCTGGAAGGCCTTCGATCACCTGCTGTAAAATCCCATCTTCACTCCAGAGAATCCGCCCTGTCAGTTCTTGGCGTTCGAAATAAAGACGACCAATGCCTCGGTCAAGTGTTCGCACAAGTAGGTCGGTTAATAGGGCTGCAGCAGGAAGACGGGATAACTCTGATATCTCAAGGTATGTGCTGACTGGTTCGAGGTTGAGCTGAATGGGCGATCGCAACAATCCAGAGGGCGGAGATGCGCCGTTAGGCCCCTGTTGTTGCTGATCAGAAACATATCTCAGGTATCGACGCGTCATTGATTGGCGATGAGCCGATTGGTTCAATGATTCTTGAGCGGATTCATTAGATGCGGATTCATTCGATAATGCTGAATCGTCTGAACGTGCAATGGGCTGAACGTCGTCTACTGAGATGGCGTTCGGCTCTTCCTTGATCGCCTCCTGTGTAGAAGAAGACGGTATTTCTGCACGACTTTCCTGCTCAATATCCGCGTCTACGTCATCTTCTGGATCATCCTCCAAAACCGGGATGTCAGGCATTTGGGAAAGCTTCTCACGGTCTGTAGACTCTGCGTCTACCGCTACAGGAGGAGCAACCGGATCGTCTTTTGTATTGGGAGCAGACGTATTGAGAGCAGAGGATGGAGATGTATTGGTTGTCTGAGCTTCTGATGACGTTTCATCGAAGAGTCCAATCGTGATGGTGTCAAGGTCATCTGCGGCCCAGTCAATATCCTCATCAAAGGAGACCTCACCCAGATTAAGCGCCGCAGTGTCGAGATCGTCTGGGCTGTCGACAACTAAGGTCGGTTGCGCTGATGCATCGAAGGTTTGCGGCGCATTTTCTCGGTCGGATAACCGCTTTGCTCGACGGGAGGCAGCCGAGGGTTCAGCCGAGACTTCGGATTTCGTCGTCGTTTCATCGCTGTGCCTCAGATAGGCAGTCAGCGAAGCTCTCAGCGCCTCTGAAGAAATTTTGTGGGTAACCAGAGAATAATTGAGATAAGAGACCAGACGACGCACGTAATCGGTTGCTGCCGTGTCACTCGGGCTCACCATGCCTAGATTGAGTCGACTTCCCTCTAAAAACAGCGGCAACACTTGATAGTACAAACACGCTTCGATCGGAAGGATGCCGTCAATCAAGATGAACATTTGTTCAATATTGAGACGCTTAATAATGGAGGGCTCGATATCGGGCGATGCACGAAAATAAGCAACGATACTCTCATGCTCAATGGCTTTGATGGGTAGAGAAGAATTTTGGTTTGAGGGCATGTGCTGGACAAGATTTTCAGGGTGAACGAGTAAATTCCAGCGTTGTGGATAGACTCAGCGCATGACGACAATCACTGCTGTAAGGTTTGCCTACGTCCTTATGGGTGCAACGCCTGACTCGGAAAGTGAATACGCCCTTGATTATCTGACATTACGATGAGTTCTGTTAGGTGTAACTTCAAAGGGCGCATCTGGGGTTCCGGAGAGACTTTTATCTGACTAAATACTGAAGCTCATTGATTAACTAACACAGGAGTCATAGGAAAAATTAACTCCGAAAGGTTATGAAATTAGCAACAACCTCCTAGGCCAAGTTCTATGCTTGCTTTGCACGATAACGGCACGAAGTGGTTTCATATGAAATGGTATGTGAAGCCACACGTGAATCAATCAATATTCCAAATGTATATCCTTATTAGATCGATATACATTAAAGATAAATTTATTCTGCCCGTTAACCCTTGGATTCTATTGTGCCTACCGTCAGAACAGTAAGAAAAATTAAGAAACCTCATGCAATGAGACGCGAAATTCTGGATGGCTACGAGTACAATGAGGAACCTTTTGACGTGATGGATGCACCTGCGGGATAACTCATGCGATGTCCCTTTTGTCAGTTTCCCCATAATCGAGTTCTTGAGTCGCGTTCTGCCGAGTCTGGCCAGAGCGTTCGTCGACGTCGAGAATGCTTGGAATGTAAACGACGTTTCACAACCTACGAGCGAATTGAATTTGTCCCCATTACTGTAGTAAAGCGTAATGGCGATCGCGAGTCGTTTGACCATTCCAAATTGCTGCGGGGAATCGCGAGAGCCTGTGAAAAGACAGGGATCTCGTTTGTTCAGCAAGAAAATCTAGTGGACGAAATAGAGGCAGAGTTGCAGCAACGAGCGATGCGAGAAGTACCGAGCGCTGAAATTGGTGAACTTGTGCTTCAGCGGTTACGGGATCTAAATGAGGTTGCCTATATTCGTTTCGCGTCGGTGTATCAGAAATTTCAGGGCATTAGCGACTTTATTGATGTCTTACATCACCTATCGCCCTCAAAAGCATTACCCCCCTCGCGCAACAATCATCCGTCTCTTGATGGAGACAGTGCTGAGTCTAAGCCAAATGTTGATAACGATAGCTCTCTGGCTGTGCCTCAGTAACGTTATTATTTTTCAGGTCGTGTAGACTTGACGAATGTTTATTTGAGGTCTCTCGTCAAATACGAGTCGTTATCTCGGATTTCGACAAGCTAATGCCGGTTTTCGATAGCGGGCTTATTTGGGGTGATTGAGTGCTTTCCAAGCAAATTTTGGCAACGCAAGCATTCGTCGCCATCGCCAAGGCTCTTGATACAGGCGATACATCCACTCTAAGTGATTGTTACAAAACCATTCCGGTGCCCTGTCTTTGACGCCTGCCCAAATATCAAAGCTGCCTCCCACGCCAATCCAGGTCGCACGAGGACAAAGCTGACGATGCTGCTCAATCCAAAATTCTTGTCGAGGTACGCCAAGTCCGACCAAAATAACGGAGGGCTGGATCTCTTTAAGAGTCTGGCAGATATCGATTTCATCGTCGCTAGAAAAATAGCCGTGTTGAGTGCCAGCGATCGCCAACTCAGGGACTTTCTTGCGCCAAAGTTGAGCGGCGGTATCTGTGACACCGGGTTTGCCACCAATGAAAAAAACAGATGCTTGCTTCGATGGACACCCCTCCAACACCTGCTCAGACAGCTCAATTCCTGGACAGCGGTGAATCGCTTGGCCCCTCAACCAGAAATACATCACGATGCCAGATCCATCGGGCACTACCAAATCAGCTTGATGAATGGTATGCGCAAGAGCTGGATCCTTCTCCGCCTGCATGCTCATTTCCGCATTTAAGGTGATTACATGTAACCCACGGCGATCGCCAATTTGTTGCAAGACCCACCCCGCATAATCGTTAGTGATATGCAAAGGTAGCCCCAAAACTTGTTTCGTCTCAGGCTGACAATACGGTTGATTGATCGTCATCTGTGCGTTGCCTCCCCGCCACCCAGTGAATCCTCGTCTTTGTCCGCATCCTTATTATGGGGTGAATTGTAAAGAATAGTAATTTTTCTCCAAATACCTATGACTGCACCCCAGGGGCAATCGCTAGCCGTCTCACTCGACTCGACTCCGAATTGGCAATATCGTCTGTGGCTGATTTGTATCTGTGCCGGCATGCTGGTCTATTTTGCTCAAGTCACAGCATTGTTTCCAGTGTTGCCGCTCTATCTCACCCGTGAATGGCAGGACGCCCCTATTGGATTAGTCGTTGCTGCACTTGCTGCTGGATTGCTATGTTTTCGTCCTTCGGTGGGATGGATGATTGATCGATGGGGACGAAAAGTGGTGTTGTGGCTCGGACTCGGCATCATGCTGGTCATTCTCCCGATGTATGGCTGGGCTACGAGCATTGCGTGGCTCATCGGTATACGCATCGCCCATGGCATTAGCCAAGCGGCTTTTGCAACGGCATCTCAAACGATGCTGGCAGACTTGGTTCCTCCTGAGCAGCGAACGGCCATGCTGGGGTATTTGGGCATGTCAAACACCATTGGGTTTTCTATCGGACCCGCATTAGGGGCATGGGTCTTTCATGTGTATGGATTTGACCGAGTTGTTCTTGTGCAAATTGGATTAACCCTGCTGGGGGTGATGATTAGTTTGCCGTTACCGTGGCTAGCTACGGCATCCGCAGCCAAAAGCGATCGGGAAGATGCATTTCAAGCCAGTCCTCGGGATCAACTAACAGAATCTAGTCCGCGTGATCTCAAAACCCACGCGCGATCCAACCGCTACTCTCAGCAACGTCAACCGTTTCCATGGGAGATCGTGTCACGGTTTCCGGTTAGAGATGCCACGCTAGTATTCTTCGTTGGTTCGTTCTTGCATGGTGGCGTCGTGACGTTTCTGCCGCTGTTTCTATCAAATTCAGCACTCTTCTTCAGCTTGAATGCTTTGGTGGCGATCTCCGTTCGATTTTCACTCGGACGCTGGGGGCATCGAATATCCCGACAGTGGGTTGTGAGCTTAGGCGTCTTGTTTTCTGGAACAGCCTTAGTGGGCATGGCGCTGGCTCAAGTCATTCAAGATGGAGGGGCTGATCGCACATTGGTCCTATGGTCCATTCTGTATGGAATTGGCTTTGGTTCTCTATTTCCGGTGCTGTCTGCTATTGTTTCACTGGCTGCACCTATCGCTGTCAGAGGACGGGTATACAGCGTATTTCTAGCTGGATTCGATGGGGGGATGACGCTTGGTGGGGCTGGAGTCCAGCTATTGATTCCCCTGTTTCCGCTGTATGGTCTATTTATGATGTTAGGGAGCATCGGTTGTGGAACGAGCCTAGTTGCTTTCCGACAGTTTGCCCAGCCCATTGCGATCGCCCGATCCCCTGGGAAATCTGATTCACGTACTCAATAAGTGTTCTAGAGGTGATAATACGATGGCTGTAACCGCCTATTCGTCAGGTGATTTAGTTGCACACCACCATGATTTTGCGCCATGCGGACGAGTCATCACATCTCAAGACGGCTGTTGCGACGTACAGTTTGGCGATCGCATCGTCACGCTTCCAGAAAAGAATTTAATTTTGATCTCAGTCAAGAATATTCCGAATCTTCGACTGATTGAGCAAAAAATAACCGCTGTTGAATCAGCACTTGACGGACAGGCGCAAGTCGGGCAATCCATCATGGCTTACTTAGGTGGCGGATCAGTTGTCTCTCGGGCATTTGCAGACTATATCCTCAAAATCTCACCAGATATTCTTGCCCAGTGTCTTAAGAACCTTAGCGCGACAAAGAAAGATATTCCTGATGCACTTCAAGACGTGTTGGGTTTAACGTTTCGATTTATTAGCGGGTCATCTAACCATCATTGATTGCAAATCTGGCTTAGAGCGTAACGGGTGATTCTATACAAATCGTTGAGCCCTGGCGAAAAGCTGATTGCGCAGCTGCATTGCACAGGATTGTACGTAGCAGAACTGAGCAGCGCTAACGGCTCATATCAACTGATCACGAAAAAAAGCAGCGATTGACGAAGCCACCTGTAATCCGCTTTGGTCGAGCAGCATGACATGACCTGAATCATCGAACCATTGGGTCTTGACCGTTCCTGGAATGCTCTCTTTCATCATGTCCAGCACAACAGGCGGAACAACCGCGTCGTGGTGAGAGTGTACGCCAAATAGGGGACACTGAATCTGATCAAGGTACTTTCGGCTATGACAGGCCAGTTGCCATAAGGTTCTTAACGCCCGAGAATGATGAAAATCATATCCCGGCAAATAAAATGATTCCTTTGACGGAGCCGGCAACGTGAAGCTAGCCCAGCTCAGCAATGGGATAAGGATTTCGCCTCTCAAGGGCAGTCGAATGGCGGGTGCAGCGACAACACAGACGTCCAGTAAATTTTCTTCTGCCATGCTTAGGGCGATCGCCCCACCCATGGAAAAGCCAAACATACTCACCCAACGGTAGCGCTCCCTGGCTCGTGCGATTTCCTGGCGAACTGCTGCCAATATTCCCTCTTTGGTAATGCGCGAGAATTCTTTTTCTTGAACAGAGCGATCGCGAAACCCATGACCCGGCAACAGTGGAACGGCAGCTGAAATACCGAGTTGGGCGATCGCCTTTGCTACTGGCATGACCTCATACGGAACTCCCGTGAAGCCATGCAGGCAAATCACGACTGCATCATCATGCTCCTCACCTTGAATAAACTGGGGTATCGCATCAGGCATGAGTTGCGCTTCAACGTTGGAAGAGAATAAATCAAATCCTGAATAATAAGGTTGATGCAATAAATCAGCCATGATTCACCTGAAATCGCAAGGTAGGCGATCGCCCTCTAAAACAAACGGATTAGATCTCGCAGCTCATCGAGTTCTCGCTCAATCTCTTCAATGCGTTCTAAAATTTCCTGGCGAGGCCCAGATAAGATCGAGTCAATTAAACCATCCTCTTCTTCTGGCACATCTAGCGTAATCGCAATCGGGCAATGGTCAGAGAGCTGCTCTTGTTGTCCGATTGGCTCCGTGAAGACAATCTGTTGAAACGAATCGGGAACAACCCATTCGCTCGTAATCCGATCGGTAACAATATGGTCAATGTATTCGGGAAATTGACTGTCCCAACATTGAGAGATTAATCCATCCGTACTGTTCGTGAGATCAGCGTTTGCGGGGTCAGCATCGTCGATCTCCACCCAAAACTCATCTCCCGCTACATTCAACCGCCGATTGAAATCACCGAGCACGACAAAGGGCGTTTCAGTGGTGGCACGGGCATCAATCCACGACTCAAGTACCGAAAGTTGTTCGTTCAAACGCACACAGTCATTTGATGAGTCATCGAGGGGCTTATCAAAGCAAAACGCCTTCAAGTGAATGGAGAGCATTCGAATCTCTTCTCCATTGACTGTGACCGTAATGTCAGTACCGTGGCGCAAATCACCCTGATCTGTCACATCTAGGGCTTCTAGATCTGGATTTTGCGTCACGTCAATGCCTTCGCGCACGGCAAACCCCGTTTGCATAGGGTGATCACGCCGAGAGATAAAAATGTTGTAGTCCGTGTCTTCAAAAATGCGAGCTGCAGCTTCTGTCCCTTCAACTTCTTGAAACGCAATGATGTCTGCATCAAGCTGCTGTACGTAGTCTGCTAAACGCTCATAGTCAGCCTCTGTACGAGGATTCGGTCCAGCATTTGTCGTTGCTCGTAGGTGTTCAATATTCCAAGTCGCAAGTTTTACAGTCTCTGCTGTCGCTGCGAGAGCAATTCCGGTGTTTAATGCTGCACCGAACAAGAGTCCAGCGCCTAAACGAATCGATAAGTGTGTCATGGGCTCCAACGGTTTTGATAAAACTTGATGATTCGAACAGATTGAGTGGCTTTTAGAAAAACATATCGAAGAAAGGCATATCGAAGAAAGATATATCGAACGTGTGAATGAAGCCGACTGGAGGGCTTTCGCTAGGATTACTCTAATGCTTTATCGGTCAATTTTAATTGAACAAACATAAATACTCCGTCTGTTCAATAGAGCCTTCTTGGTAACAGTAAACGGAAGTCATTTACGACACGAATATTTATGTTTGT
>JBCBLF010000112.1:0-15008 GCA_038520475.1 Cyanobacteria bacterium J06627_8 | reverse complement strand
AGCGGCTAAGTCGTCGGGAGAAGGCTTGGCTGTGCCGATATCAAATTCTCGGTAGACTTGGCGCGAATCTGCACTCAAAATGACTCCGTTCAACCGCTGGGCGATCGCCATAGCAAGCCCAGATTTACCCGTTGCAGTCGGACCACAAATCACAATTAATGCTGAAGTTTCTGTAGTTGGAGAGTGAGTTGAATGGGGCAATGAGGAATGAGAGGTCACGCTAGAGCCAAATGTTTGTTCGAATCGTTTTTTTGTATTCAGAAGTGTCAACCTTGCATTTTAAGCGCTGTGCAAGTTGATTCAACACACTGTTGCAAAGCACTGCGGCCACAACACCGTGTCTCTACCCAACACAGTTAAGCACGGCAGTTAGAGGGGATCTTTAGCTGGAATCCCAGTCGCACGAGGAAAATCACTGGGAGTCGGGGAAACTTTCCTGAGAATAATGCAATTGCGATCGCTGTGAGAAATGGGAGTTGTGAACGAATCAATCAGCTCAATCTCTCCTCCGAGAAACGTTAATGCTTCATTCAAGGCATCGGTATTCTCGGGTGCCCAGTGTCCTCGATAGAGAATCGCCCACCCCCCGATCGTTAACAGCGGCAGGGCATATTCCGCACAGACTGAGACCGGAGCAACCGCCCGCAACAGGGCAATGTCATACTGCTCACGATGGGCTGGGTAGCGACCCACTGCTTCAACTCGGTCAGTGAGAGTATGAGCATTTGGAATGGACAAGGCAGCGATCGCCGCGTCTAAAAACGTAGTCTTTTTCCGAGTTGAATCGAGCAACGTTAACTGCCAACATGGACAGGCGATCGCCACCGGTAGCCCTGGGAATCCGCCGCCGGTTCCGATATCAATCACCCTAAGAGATTGACGGCTCAATCCATCTCCAGACTCGTCCGTCTCTTGAGGTTCATTGCCGGCTTCAGGCTTTGCAATATCTCCAGGTCCAGTCATCTCATCAGGATCAGCAGCGTGGTTAAGATCACTGGCTTCCTCACTGACTGCATTGCTATCCAGTTTCCCGTCAGGTTCAGCACCGGATTCGGCATTTAAAAAGGCTCGAAGACCACTCAGCGAATCCCAAATGTGCTTTTCCCAAAATGCTTCCGGTTCGGTAATTCGCGTTAGGTTAAATGCTCGATTGCCCTGCAAAATAGCGTGATACAACCGCTCAAGCTGAGCTGATTGCGAATCATCAGGCTGCCAGCCAATGGTTTCGTCCCAAATGGCACGATAGCGGTCTGATTGAGGCAACCGAGGCAAATCGCTAGTTTGGCTGAGGTCGAGATAAGCATCAATAGGCGATCGCATAGCACAGTTGGGATGATAAACCCCTGATTGACAGTCGAATGCAACAGATAATTAAGGTCATTAGAGCCAATTGAACTGACAGTCACCAACTATTTAGCTGACAACAAGGGCGCGCAACTCCTCTGGATCAGCCGATTCCATCGCACCATGATCGAGAGTCCAGCAGCGATCGGCGATCGCCACTAAATCACTAGCATCATGGGTCACAATCAGCAAACTCCAATCTTTTTTCAACTGAGATAGCAGATTGACCAGCTGTTGACGCATTGACCAGTCTAGTCCAGCCGTTGGCTCATCCAACAGCAGCAAATAGGGCTGACGAATCAGCTGCACGGCTAGGGCAAGTCGGCGCTGTTGCCCACCACTCAAATCCTGGGGAGATGATTGCAGCGAAATCTCAGACAAGCCCACAGATGCTAAAACTTCATCAATTCTGGCTTTCAGCATCTCTGGATGGCCCAATCGCAGTTCCTCCAGCACCGTGCTGCCACAGAAATGCCGTTCGGGAAACTGAAAGACTAACCCACCGAGCTGCTGAAGCTGGTCTGTGTCTAAGTCCTGGTTTCGCCATCGAATGGAGCCTGACGTTTTTTTGGCTAAGCCCGCCAAGATTTCGAGCAGTGTACTTTTACCAGACCCACTCGGACCAACGATCAAGCCAAGCTGTTGGGGAGCTAGTTCTAGACTGATTGACTTAAGAATGGCATCAGGCGTTGCCGCAGGATGATAGGTGAGTTGATCGATATAGAGCATCCGAGTCGCGATTAAATCGTAAACTAGCTTCTTGTCTACTGTATGCGCTAAGGGGAATTATAGCTTCAGCCATAGTTTGCCCCTGGGTGCAAAATTATGAGTCATCGAAGATATTAAGGATGAGTTGAGTTTATCCCGGCTCACAGACTACTCTAGTAAAAAGGTGGAATCACCTTTGATGATTAGCTTTGAGTAAGGAATAGAAATTCTGTGCCACATACAATTGTTACGAATGTCTGCGAAGGCGTTGCTGATTGTGTTGATGCGTGCCCAGTTGCTTGCATCCATGAAGGCCCTGATAAAAACACAAAAGGTACAGACTGGTATTGGATTGATTTTGCAACCTGCATCGACTGCGGCATTTGTCTCCAAGTGTGTCCAGTTGAAGGGGCGATCGTAGCTGAAGAGCGTCCTGACCTTCAAAATACGCCTGCATGATGAATCTCGATTCGCCGTTCTTGTTTTGCATGACGTTTCGGTTCTGAGGTGTAGAACATACGCATGGTAACCCCACCGCCTATCCTTTCCGTCCGCGATGTTCACGCCGGTTACGTGCCCGGGCTCGACATTCTCCAGGGGATCAATTTCACGATACATCCTGGAGAACTGGTCACCGTCATCGGGCCAAACGGAGCTGGGAAATCGACGCTTGCGAAAGCAATTTTTGGCCTCCTCACCCCTCACACTGGAGCCATCGACTTCAAAGGAGAAAGCATCGTTGGACTGAAGTCCAATCAAATCGTTCAGCGCGGCATGTGTTACGTTCCGCAAATCACAAACGTGTTTGCATCGTTGACTGTCGATGAAAACCTGGAGATGGGTGCCTTTATTACGGCAAAGCCATTGGCTCAGCTAAAAAACCGCATTTTTGACATGTTTCCAGTCTTGGATGAACGGAAATCTCAGCAAGCAGGATCGCTCTCAGGCGGGGAGCGCCAGATGCTAGCCATGGGGAGGGCCTTGATGCTTGATCCGGAGCTGCTGATTTTAGATGAACCCTCTGCCGCCCTGTCTCCTCTATTGGTGACTGCGACGCTTGAACACATTCAGTGCATCAATCAAGCTGGCACGGCGATTATGCTGGTGGAACAAAATGCGCGTAAAGCTTTGGCGATAGCCCATCGAGGCTATGTTCTTGATGCAGGGCGCGACCGGATTGAAGGGAAGGGCAGCGCTCTGTTGTCTGACCCAGCAGTGGGTGAGCTCTACCTTGGTCTCCGACCAAGCGATTCCCTAAAATCAACTCACTCCAATTAATGCGTAGAATTTGATGAGTGGAATTTGCCGCATCCCCTTAAAATGGGAAGGGTTTTTAAACCACAGAACGTTTTTATTTCCACTATTCATTGGTCTACCCCGTGAAGCTATTCGTTTTTCACACGCCCGAGGAAGTCCCTGATTGGCAATCCGCTGATTCTCATCAGCCCGATTGTGCGATCGCAATCGATGTGTTGCGTGCAACAACAACCATCGCTACGGCGATCGCCAACGGTGCAGAGGCTGTTCAAGCCTTTAGCGACATCAATGAACTGATGCGAACCAGCGAATCGATGCCTGAGGATAAACGTATTCGTGCAGGCGAACGAGGGGGCATGCCACTAGAGGGGTGTGACTTGGGCAATTCCCCGTTAGATTGCACACCAGAGATGGTGGGTGGGAAGCGTCTGTTCATCACCACGACGAATGGCACACGCTGTTTAACGAAAATTCAAAACTCACCAACGGTCCTAACAGCCGCACTGGTTAATCGACAATCAGTGGTTCAGTATCTGTTGCAAACGCGGCCGAATACCGTCTGGCTTGTTGGCTCTGGATGGGAAGGGACCTATGCGCTCGAAGATACGGTCTGCGCTGGGGCGATCGCCAGCAGCTTGAGAACACACTTAGACAGTCAGGCCGATGAGCATCATGATTTGGTCGGCAATGATGAACTCGTTGGAGCATTAGCGTTGTACGAACAATGGGGCGATCGCCTCCTTGAACTGATGTATCAAGCCAGCCACGGCAAGAGACTCCAGCGATTGGAACGATTTGATGACCTCAAATATTGTGCTCAAATCGATACGCTGGATGTGTTACCCATCCAAGAGAAACCGAGCGTCTTAGTTCAATATTCAGGCTAGGACTTTGGAAAAAGCCTACCGCTTGCAACGGTCACAAACGCTAACCAGCACCATCGGTGGTCATCGACGTTGGTGGTTTTGCCAAGCGGCCATCTTCCATATACACAATGCGGTCAGCAATATCGAGAATACGATTATCGTGAGTCACCAGTAAGATGGTGCAACCCTGCTGCTTTGCCAAGTCGTGCATGATGTTGACCACGTCTCGTCCCGATTTTTTGTCTAGCGCTGCAGTGGGTTCGTCAGCCAACACAATCTTGGGGCGACTCACCAGGGCACGGGCGATCGCCACTCGCTGTTTTTGGCCTCCAGATAAATCAGCAGGATAATAATCAACACGGTCTCCAAGTCCAACTTGCTCAAGCATTTCAGCGGCCCGTCGATGCCGATCGTCCTTCGGAAATAGGCCATGAACCTCGAGTCCCATTTGTACATTCTCCAAAGCAGTCAGGCTACCGTGCAAGTTATGGGCTTGAAAGATGTATCCGTTGTTGCGTCTGGCTTTGACCAAATCATCTTCACTAGCCTGACACAGTTCGTGACCTACCACATTAAGGCTACCGGACTGAGCAGACCGCAACCCACCAATAAGGGTGAGCAAGGTTGTTTTTCCAGACCCCGAGGGGCCAGTCATGATGACAATTTCGCCAGCAGCAATCTCTAAATTGATGTCAAATAACGCTTGTTTACGAAGCGCCCCAGTCCCAAAATAATGGTCCACGTGATGGACAGAAATTGCTGTTTGAGTCGCTGTTTGAGTCGCCGTTTGAATGGTCATTGTTCAATTATTTAGTTGCAATTGCTTGCTTTCGATGACTTGGTCTCAGGACTTACGCACTCCATACACAGTTTTGGGTTTTGGGAACGGTTTTTCGCGGGTTGTGTCCGAGAAAAACCGTTCAACTAAGTAAGTCCTAGGTTGATTCGATGCCGTGGTCTAAAAGATATCTGCCGGATCAGCAGACTGAAGTCGTCGGGTTGCGATCGCCCCTGACGCGCCGCACATCAAAAAGGTGAGAAATAGCACAAGCACCCCCCGGCTGAAGGGCATGGCAAGGGGTAAGGCCGTCGCCGCTGCTGTAAGCTGATAGGCCACCAGGGAAATGCCTAGCCCCGGGAGGAATCCCAGCACTGACAAAATCAGCGCCTCTTCAAACACAATCCCAAGTAAGTAGCCGTTGCGGTAGCCCATCGCCTTGAAGGTGGCGTATTCCGCCAGGTGGCTGTTCACATCTGTTGAGAGCACCTGATAAACAATGACGACTCCAACAATGAAGCCCATCGCCGTCCCTAAGCCAAAGACGAATCCGATTGGGGATTCCCCTTGAATCTCTGCGAGCTCAAAGTCTACATATTCCTCATGGGTAAAGACTTGCACATCCGGCGGCAGTCTGGCAGCTAGTTCAGCGCTGGCCTCCTCTGGTACTACTCCTGGCTCTAATTGAATCAGTCCCAGGCTTACAGCTCCGGCACTGCGTCTGGGGCGCAGGCGTAAAAAGTTTTGATCGCTCGTGATCAATGCTCCGTCATCAGCAAAAGAGGCCCCCACTTCAAACAATCCAGCAATGGTGACCGTGCGGAGACCAATTTCTGTGGTGACGCGCTCCCCTGCTTCGACTTGGGCAATGGTTTCGTTGTATTCCCCTCGGGATGCCTTATCAAACAGAACATTGTCAGGTAACCGAATGGCATCGAGCCGTTGATTGACTTCCGGTAGATCAAAAGCCGGTCGGTCCGGGTTTTGTCCCAACAGCGTCATAGAGACTTCCTTGCGGGTTTGAGGATTGCGCCATTCCACCGAGCTGATATAAAGCGCATCGGCAGCAGTGACACCGGGAACATCCATCGCCTGGGAAAGCCGCCGCCTGGGAAACGTGCGCAGTTGGTTAAAGTTTTTAGCCTGGGTACTGATGATCACCAGATCGGCATTGAGGTTGGCGGGATATTGGGTATTACTTGTGTACAGTGCATCAGAGAAGCCGAGCTGCATGAAAATCAAAATATCAGCAAAGGTGATGCCAGCGATCGCCGTTAACAAGCGGGTGCGGTCATGCCAAAGCTGCTTCATCCCTAACGGTGTGCGCTGCTGTAGGGTATTCAGGGCTTTGGTGGGGTTGAGTAGACCAAGCATCGTCAATTCTCCTAATCAACACGAATTGTTGTCATCACTTGAAGGTTGCTTAGCCCCGCGACCTGTGTGTTGGCATCAGGGTCAAGGCGAATGTGCACCTCCACCACTCTGGCGTCAATGTTAGTAGCCGGGTCTTCGTCCACCACTTCCTGCTGCTCCACCTGTAGACCAATCCGCTCGACCGTGCCTGTCAGAGTTCCGGGAATAGCTGAGGAAGTAATTTCTGCAGGTTGACCGATCTCAATCTGGGCCACATCGCTCTGATAGATCTCCGCAATCGCCATCATCTCCTGGGTTTGACCTAAGGTAGCGATGCCCTCGTCAGCAATGTTTTCCCCTGGCCGGGTATGAATTTTGATGATTTGCCCAGCGCGAGGCGATCGCACATAGGCTTGATCAAGGTCGGCTTTGGCTTCAGCAACTGCGGCGATCGCCGACTGTACCTCCGCTTCTGCCACAGCCACGTCTACCGGCCGCACCTCAGCCAATTGATCCAACGTGGCACGCGCTTGCAAAATTTGTTCTTGAGTCGTCGATTGAATGCGCTCCAGTGCAGCTTCAGCTTCCTGAAGTTGTCTCTGACTGGTTTCAAAGGTTAAACGCTTCGTATCTCGCTCTGAGGCAGAAATCGCCCCTTCGTCATACAGCGATTCATATCGTTCAGCCTCGATACGAGCATTGCGGACCTCAGCATCTAATCGAGCAATCGTTGCCTGTTGCGTATTAATTGTGCCGACTTGATCGGCTTCTAATCGGGTAATCTCAGCTTGCTGAGCCTGAAGCTCCCCAGTTTTTGCCCCTGCATTGACCTGAGCCAAATTAGCCCGGGCAATACTAACTTGTTCTTCAGCCTGCAGCAAGGCCGCCTCGAGGCGATCGCGATTATCCAAAATCGCAATGACCTGCCCCACCTCAATGCGATCGCCCTCCTGTATCAAGAGCTGGTCAATCCGACTTTCTTGGATTGAGGTTGGAGCCGTCAGATTAACCAACTCGCCATTCGGCTCTAACCGACCGAGTGCTGTCACCGTATTGATTTCAACTGAAAGAGAAGCATCTGATTCTGCACTCATTCGCTGAGCATCACGAAGCTGCCAAGCACTCCATATCGCAACACCAGTGATGCTCAGAATCCCAACACCAAGAAATCCCATCCAGCGACGAGACATCTGAGAAGACAAACCTAAAAAACTAAGCATCGATGTGCTCATGACTTTCTCCTGAAAAGAAACGTGTCATGTTTTTATATTACTAAACCGTTTAGTAAAGTCAAGATTTTTCTGATTATTGTCAACGTGTGTCGGTTCTTCATCATTAGCTCGGAATATCATGTGTCGATTCTGGGGTGAGCCCACAACTCGGCGTCTCAAATCCATAACGAAGCAATGAGAGCGCGGCCCACCCTCATTGCTTTGTAAACTTTGTCAGTCGTACCAATCAATAGAGCATACTGATTGCAAAGCATTGCAGTGAGTTTAGCTCAACAGGTCTATCCGGATAGAATATCTATCTAGATAAAATGAAACTAACCGAATCCGTTCGGATTAGCACAATAGAGCCGTCATCCGTGAATCCCATCGAAAAACCAAAATCGATTGAACACTCAGAGTCGATTGAATTACCCAACCCCCATAAGTCAGACAAAGCCGCTGCGATTTTGTCGGGTGCATTAGAGGTCTTTACAACGCGTGGCTATGCAGCCGCCAGTATGGATCGAATTGCATCGGCAGCGGGTGTTTCTAAGCCAACGTTGTACAGCTATTTTCAAGATAAAGAAGGGCTATTTATCGCACTCATTCAGTCGTTAACTGAGAAGAACCAAAAAATCCTTTTTGATCTTCCTGCCACGCCCGATCCCAGTCAGCCAGCCGATACGGTGCTCCGTTTTATTGCAACGTCAGTCATCGACGAGTTCGAGCAAAATCAACCGCTGTTAACATTGATGAGATTGCTGATTGGTGAATCCGAGAGATTTCCAGAACTCGCCAAAACCTTTGTTCGTGATATTCAAAAACCGTTATTTGAAGGGTTGTCCGCTTATTTTGAGGCACAACCTGAATTTAATTTCCCTGATCCAATGGTCGCCGCCCGAATTTTTGCTGCCTCCTTGGTGCACTACTTAATTATTCAAAAAGCATTACACGGAGACGAGGTCATTTATCTAGAACGCGATCGCATGATCGATGGCATAATCGGCCTACTTACCGCAGCTGGTAATAACAATACATCCAAGGCGACCACGGCCACGAATAGCTTAGAGCCTGAAAATCCCGTTTAAGCCCCATTTAGGCTTAGGCGTTTGAAACGCCTGCGTTAATCACTATCTGAGGTCTAGACTCACTGTAAAGGTATTTGAAAGCTGCTTCCTAGTTGTCTGCATCTATTTGCTAGGCTCTCTAAAAAAACAACCCCCTTGAAACTGTTTCGTTTCAAGGGGGTTATCACATAAGCTGGTGACAAGATTCGAACTTGCGACCGGCTGATTACAAATCAGCTGCTCCGATTCATCAGAAGTTTTGTAGCACAATGCTTTTATTGAAGAAGTGATTGTTTAATTTCTTTCCCGATCACAGGTTCGATCACAATTTCTAGCAATAGATTTCCTTAATCTTTTTGTGGAGAAGTTTCATGGTCTTCATTCTGCTGAATGTCTAAAGGAAAAGATTCTTCCTCATAGGAAGCTGACTGTTCGATGGCCAAAGGGGCACTCACACGGTAATCCTCTGGATCTTCACCAATTTCGCCGACGAAGGAGAAGGAGCGAATCAAGTTGAAGATTTGGTGGGTCATGTCCTGCAACGTTATGTCCGGCAAGATGGTGGTATGGAGCGTGTCGTGCATCAACTGATCAAGTTCACGTTGGCGATATTCATCCCGTTCTAGCAATTGATAATCTTCGAAGAATTCTCTGAGTGAACTGTCTCTGTGCAGCGTTCGACGGTTGAGGAATTTAATTGAAATGTTTTGCCGTTTGGCTTTGGCTTCATCAATGGTTTTTGCCTTTTCTTCTGTCCGGTATTCTTCAAAGCAGGTTTCGATGTCATCAAAAATACTGCGCATTAGGTCAGGATATCGACCGGAGAGAGCAAGGAGTGCCAGAATCGCTTGCTGTACGTTGGTTCTGATTTTAGTACCACGGGTACGGCAAACGATTTTGAAGAGTTTGTAGACGTTGGTAAGGCGCTTGAGGCTACGAGGAGAGAGGTCAATTTGCTTGCAGCATTCCAGGAGCATGTCAAATTCTTGGCGAGTGAATTCGCTGAATTTGGCCCCACCGGAGCCGCCATCTTGAATGACGATCTGGGAGCGGAGATAGCTATCGAGAGCATCGGGCATGATGGGGCGGACTCGGTAGGGCAATTGAATGATTTTTTCCAGGTAATCGGTGCCGGAGGGACGACCTTGCCGGGAGAGAATTCCACCATAGTGTTTTTCAAGGGCGCGGGTGATATAGCGTTCATCGATCGCCAAAACGGCTATGAAAAGAGGGGTTTTAACCAAAAGCTGGACCGCTTCCAGAACTTCGACAACGCGATCGGGAGGGCAGCGATCGAGATCATCGATGTAAACGACAACACGGGCAGGGCCACGGGGAAAGGCTTCTTTTAGGAACCCGATTTTGGATTCTAGTCTTTGGCCACTGGGGGGAAGGAGCTTATTGCTGAGGTCAAAAAGATCGTCTTTGACCTGTTGCATAAGCCCCAATCGGCTGGCATAGGTTTTGGTGGACAATCGGTCGTTAACAAAGTCATTAAGGGATGCATATTCGTTCACTGGTAGGGCTTGGCGTTGTTGTTCAAGCTGGGTCTCGAGTTGCTGAACTTTACGTTCTTGCTGTTGAAGTTTGCTGTCAGTTTGTAAGCGTGCTTCGACCGTGGCTTCAATGGTGACTTCGAGTTGTTTATTGCGATCTTCAACAGACTTTTCGTAGGTCTGGAGAGCCTGTTGGGTTTCATCAAACCATTTACGACTGCTGGACAATAGAGATTGGAGAGTAACGAAGGTGGGAAGGATAGAGGCTAACACGGCTGCTATCCAAGCAATTGCTTTATCAATAGCGGTACCAAAAATAGTGATGAGATTAATATCGAGGAAGGTCCAAAGTATCCACGGAAAAATGAAGAACCCCATGCCAAGACCAACAATTACCCAATTGCGCTTGAACCATTGCCACAAACTGTTGAGGGTAATGGGTAAGTTTTTCTTGTCGATCACAGTGGCGGCAACAGTATAGATATCTAACTGGAGCGCCTTAACGTCTTGGGTGAGCTTGTTAACTTCCGCGTTGATTTCAGCGTGGTTAATGCTTGCTGTAATTCTGCGTCGTAACTCTTGTTCTAGTTCCTCGCTAATTTTTATATTTGGTTCTTCGTCTTCCTCTCCATTGTGTGTTTTATTAACTTCTGTTTTTTTAGCTTTTTCTTCTTCGTGTGCTTCAAATGCCGCGTTTAAGTTCTTGATAAAGGTTTCATCAGATGAAAAGTCACCAATTTCTTCATCGAGGCTTATAGCTCCAAACGTATCGAAAACACGAGCATAGTAGATGTCTTCTTGTTCTGTTTCTATTTCTGCTTCTGATGCAATAATCTTGGCAACAATGATGAGGCTTTTTCCCTCTTTTTCAAGTTCATCTGACTGATGACAGGTTCGTAGCTGGAGGGCATAGGTGTTGATCTTATCCTTGAGCTTACTTCCATCATTTTTGGATGAACTAGTGTTGGCTTCAGGAGATTTGGTATCAGGAGATTTGGTATCAGGGGCTTTGTCATGATCTGCTGATTGATCTTGTTTTTCCGTGGATTCAAAGATGGAGGCTTCAATCTCGGCCAGTTCTTTTTGGGATTTCTCCAGTTTTTCAAGCGTTTGATTTAATTGTCTCCACAGCCCTGTGTTTTCTTGCTTACTCCGTTGAGTAGGGTGGCTGTCTGCATCATTTACTGGCTCTGCCTTTTCATAGAGCTGGGAGTAAATCTCTTGATTGATTGCTGCAAATAACTGGGGGCCAATGCGCTTTTTCAGGAGAATGAAGGAGGTACCAAAGATGGCATCGACTCGTCTAAACTGCTTCGAGCCTGTTTTGAGATTATCGAATTGGGTTAGGGGCGCAAACTCGTCGCGAATGCTCTTACGGAGGGAGGCTTTGCGGAGATCGAATTTTCTTCGGGCTAGCTTAAGCTGGCTTTGGGTTTTTCGGAACTGCTGGATGGCCTTCTCTTGAGTTTGATTAAGGGTAGCCCAGAGAACACCTGCTGCTTCTTGGCCTATTTGTTTGGTGGAAAGTTGGTCGAGAATAGCTTGGTCATTGAGGACGCGCTTGAGAAACCACTGGCGATCGTCGTTGCTAGTTTTGTAGAGAACAGGCCAAATCTTGCTTTCCAGGGCTTGCCGTTTGGCTGTCTCGGAAGCAGAAATGTTGTCTAGAACCTCTTTGATCTGTTTTTCTAACGTGAGTTGTCGATCTAGCTCGAAGAAAATGGTCTGCATCAAGCTGGCCCAGAGATCGGATTTGGCAAAGGTCCAGGCGTCGAATTTGATTTGGTAGATGTGCCCGACGTAGGGAGAGAGATTTTCGTGGTTGGGGTCGGGGTTCCAGGCTTCGCTTTTGTCGTCATCGGTAATTTTGATGGGGCGACTGCGGATTTTGGTCATGTGACTCTGCATCAGGTGCATAATGTAGGATTTGCCGCCACCCCAGCCGCCGAGGATACCGACAGCCATCGGTGGCTCGAGATCGCGCATCAACAGGAGCTCTGCAAGGGCGTTGACTTCGTCTTTCAGGTTGAGCAGATCTTCATCCTGGGCTGATTCGTTGCGGAGACTGCCTTGGGAGAGGGCATCACGATAGCCACGGGCCAGTAGATAGAGGGCACGATCCCAGAGATCGTCATCACAGCCAGTGTGTTTGCGGTTAACCTCCCGATTAATTCTCATGGGGAGATGGGGCGCGAGAGCAATGAGCAAACTACGGCGTTTTATTGCTTGAAACCATTCTGCTGTGTTGTCTGGGGATTTCGTAGTGGAGGGAACCTGAATGGCTTCGAGGAGATCGATGATTTCGGGGATGAGTTCAGGTTTTTCAACGGCGAGGAGACTGAGCTGTTCTATTTTCTGGATATCATCATCGAGGGCAAGGGCAGAAGCTTTGGCATCAGGTCTGAACTGAGGGAACTTGCAAGCCAGGGCAATGAGGGCTTGGGTGCGGTAGTAGGGTTGGTTGATGTCTTGGATGACACGGGCATCTTCCAGTCTTTGCGAAGCTTGAAGATGGGGAATAAGGCGCTGCAAGTATTGGGATTGCAGATAAGAGTTATTGGATAAGCGGTTGATGTGTTGTAGAGCCTGGTATTGATGCTGCTTTTGGGATGGATGGCAAGCAATTTCTACCAGGGCTTCAGCCTTTTGGAACGGGCAAGGGATGTTTTGGGCAGTTGTAATAGCTGAGTTGTCAGGAATATGACGAAGGATTTTTACTTGGCCGACGACATCATCTGCAATGAAGTCAGCCTTGCCGCGAAGGGTAAAAATAGCGTCTCGATCACTATCATTGTGGTAAATGAAATGGTCGGACAGTCTGCGAGTAACTATCGCGTCCAAAACTTGAGCAATGTAGCCTGTGTCTTTGGTAAACCGGTGCGTGGTGTCTAGGTTCTGGTAGTCGAACAGGGAGGGTGAACCTTTTCTGGGGGTGCGCAAGTTTTCTTCTACTGCATCAACTTGAGCGATGGACATGGCTGGAATTAGGCAGCAGAGAATGTTAGCTCTGCTGGTCATGTGTTCATCGCCTTCTAGTTCCTGAATCATTCCCCAAATCCTATCTACGAGCTTGGTAAAGCGTTTTTTGGGGGGTAAAGGAGGACTGTATTTACTCAGATTGAGGGTTTCGGGAGTATTTTTGACGATGGACGCAATCCGTTCAGTTGCCAGTTCGGTTGCCAATGGGGTTAGTGCTTGGGCCTGATAGAGAGGTGGAGAAATAGAGCGGATGATGTCGCAGGCAGTTTCATATTGTTCGAGAGTTTTGAGATAGGGCAAAAGGTTAGTAAGGGCAGTGACACGATTGCTGGATTGGGTGATCAAGCCTTGTTGGTTGATATTGATATCTGGAGGCTCGGACGCATCCGACACTTCTGGGTTGGGTTGGCATAGGGTTACGGCTTCAGACAATTGTTCCTCTGCAAGATAGGGAGCTAGATTGCTAAGAGCTTCTACCCGTAATGCTTCATTTTGGACTTTGGCTTGGCTAACCAGTTGGAAAGCCATGGGGAATAGGCCAATGGATAGACGAGGGGCTAGGATACTCAAGAACTGGACTTTTGTGGGATCGTCTTTTTGAAATTCCGTTAGATTTAGAACAGCAGACAACTGATCACGGGAAAATTTGGGTAAGAGTCTTTCTGGATCTGAAAACTGTGGGGCGATCGCGCTCAGAGCATCGCTGCGGTTAGACTCATCCTGCATGGCCTGGGCGGTAGCGAGGGCCTGTTGGAGCAGCTCAGGGGTGTCTGCGCTTAACTTGGGGGTGATCGCGCACAACGCTGATCGGCGGGAAGACTCATTTTGAAGGGGCTGGATAGCGTCAAAGGACTGCTTTAGCAAATCTGGCATCGATTCTCTCAACAGGGGAGCGATTACGCTCAGGACCTCCGCGCGGGAAGGCTCTCTATATTCCAGAGCCGCTTTAAGTGCCTGTTTCAGCAATACTTCAAGCTTCGCCTCACTTACTTGGGCTGCGATCGCACTCAGGATCTGAGCTTGGTCAACATACGTAATTTCCTGAGTCGCTTCAATGGCTTGGTCCAGAACTGCTTCACGTTCCGACTCACTTAATTGAGATGCAATTGTGACCAGAGCCTCTGCTCTGCTCTTCCCATGCATCGCCTGGGCCATTTCAAGAGCTTGTATTAGGAGCTTCGGCATCGATTGATTCAGCTGAGGTACGATCGCGTTCAATGCCTCGGTTCGGTTAGACTCATACTGAATTGCTTGGGCCGAATTGAGGGCTTGTCTAAGAACCACGAAGCGATCCGACTCGTTTAACTGAGGCGCAATCGCGCTTAGAACATAGGGTCGACGATACTCACTTTTGATCGTCTGGGTTATCTTTAGAGCCAGTTTCAGCAGCTCTGGCATCGACTCGTTTAACTGTGGTGCGATCACGAGCAAAGTCTCGGCTCGGTAATGCTCATTTTGAATCGTCTGTACCTCTTCGAGGGTCAGTTTCATCAGATCCGGCATCGTTTTTAGCTGTGGCGCAATCGCACTCAAGGCCCCGGCTCTATTATTTTCAGACTGAGTTGCCTGAGCTATTTCGAGAGCTTGTTTCAGTAATTCTGGCATCGCCCCGCTCAAATGCGGCGCGATCTTGCGTAGAGCACCTGTTCGATAAACATCACCCTGAATCGCTTTGGCAACTTTGAGAGCCAGTTTCAGCACCACTAAGCGTTCAGTCCTCTCCAACTGTGGGGCGATTGCACTCAGAGCCTTGGCTCGGGAATACTCATCTTGAATCATCTGTGCCGCTTCAATGACCTGCGCTAGCAGATCCGGTATCGTACTATCCTGACAGAGCAGAGGCTCAAACGCGATCGCTCAGAAAGCGCCTGGAAATTTCTGAAAATCGCAGAATTTTCCTGATATTTGGAGACCTTAGCGAGCGCAAAGGCGTACGGCAGCTCTTAGAG
>JBCBLF010000111.1:0-15032 GCA_038520475.1 Cyanobacteria bacterium J06627_8 | reverse complement strand
CATTGTCAGTACACTGACTTAATGCTGATGCTCTACTGTGAAGAAGATATTGTGGTTTCCTTTGCTCAAATGCTTCATATACTTGAAGTTTAGATAAAGCAAGGAACTTTAAACTATTGGTTTTGTCTCTCTATGAAGAGAGAGGACACATGGGGCGCATCCACTAAACGTGTCACCTATTCGTTTCTTATTTCCAAAGTGAGTGCTTGAAAATGAATATGTCTGCAAGCCCCTTTGTCTCAGTAATTATTCCTGTTTTTAATGACTCGGCTCGGCTATTTCGATGTCTAAAAGCCCTTGAAAAACAGACTTACCCAAGCGATCGTCATGAAATTATTGTGATTGACAATGGTTCTGATGAAGACATTCAGGGTATGAGTGAGACATTCCGTCGCGTAACGTTTACTTATGAAGATCGAACTGGCTCCTATGCTGCTCGAAATCATGGTATTTCGATGGCTAAAGGCGACATTATTGCCTTTACGGATGCTGATTGTATTCCTGATTGTTGTTGGGTTGAAAAGGGTGTTCAAGCATTACAACATGCTTCCAATTGCGGTATGGTTGCCGGAAAGATCAATCTATTTTTCGAAAATCCAAAACAACCAACGCTTGTCGAAATTTATGACAGCGTGATGGCGTTTCATCAGAAGAAGTTTTTATCAAATCTTCGTTATGGGGCGACGGCAAATGTTTTTACATTCAAGTCTGTTCTCCAAGATGTGGGCGTTTTCAATGAAGCTTTAAAGTCCAATGGCGATCGCGAATGGGGCCAGCGTGTTTATCAAGCTGGATACGTGCAAGTTTATGGAGAAGATGCCTGTGTCTCTCACCCTGCAAGGCGAACATTTTCTGAACTTCACAAGCGCACGATTCGTATCACTGGCGGACATTACGATTACAAAAAGAGGAGAGGCTATTCCTGGCCTGAATTTATCCGAGATTGGGTAAAAGATGTCTTTCCAGCTTTCAGTAACTATCAGCGCATTTGGAAGCATTCAACAATTGATTGGGTTCAGCGGGTTCAGCTAACGCTTGTTATGATTTCGGTCAAACATCTTAGTGCCCGTGAGCGCCTTCGGCTACAGTTCGGAGGAACATCTACCCGGGGGTAATCAACCGTTGATTACAAAATTTAGATAATGATTTGGGTCGCTGAGCAATCGTGACTCTGGGATCTGAAAACCGAGAGGCATCTCTTTGGGATGCTTCTCCGGTTTAAGGCTTAGGCTAGTGAAGTCTAATCTATTGCCTTTGAGTATTTTCATTGCTGGACTCTACGCACTCGTTCTATGAATGACTTGCTTAACCCGACACATGACTCACCTACTCCCGATGTTTCGGTCATTATTCCGGTATTTAATGACGCGGCACATCTCCGACTGTGTTTAGCTGCGTTGGCTGAGCAGTCGTATGACGACGCCCGTTATGACGTGTTGGTTGTCGATAATGGATCAACGGAAGATATTCAAGCTGTTGTGAGTGAATATGAAAATGTTCGCTATTGCCTAGAGCGAACACCAGGGTCTTATGCAGCTCGTAATACTGGAATTAAACAGACGTCGAGTAAGATTATTGCTTTTACAGATGCTGACTGTGTTCCGAGCTCAGACTGGCTGGAAAACGGTGTTCAGGCATTTCTAACAACGGAAAATTGTGGGTTAATTGCGGGTCACGTTGATCTATTTTTTCAGAATATCACTCGCCCGACATCGGTTGAGCTCTACGATGCGATTAAGATCGGGTTCCCTCAGGAGCGATTTGTCAACGAATCTCACTATGGTGCAACGGCGAATGTGTTTACCTCTCGAGAGGTCATCGAGCAGGTCGGACCGTTTAATGCGGCGCTAAAGTCGAGTGGCGATCGCGAATGGGGCCAACGGGTGTTTGCTGCTGGCTATACATTGGCCTACGCTCCAACTGCACGAGTGTCACATCCAGCTCGCAACACCTGGAGACAACTTCGTAAAAAGGTCGTCCGCGTGATTGGTGGTCATCTGGATCTGCAACGACAGCAAGGTGATTCATGGCTTCGGTTATGTGTAGACTGTTGCCGAGAATCTGTGAAAGATTTTTTGCCTCCGTTCCGGATGTACTTCTACATCTGGTCGTATAAGAGTCTGAAGAATCATCAGCAGCGATTTCAATTTCTGGCTGCAATGATGTTTGTTCGCTACGTCCGCGGATGGGAACGCATGCGCCTGATATTTGGTGGGGTTTCAACCCGTGGATAGGGGATGAGGGGATGGAGGCGTTGAGCGGTTATATATAGCCAGCTTTGCGATTCCAGGTTTGAGTTGTTAACAACGTTCGACAACGTTCAGGGTGCACTCTCCACTACGGAATGACAACGAATGGAAAGTAGACGGTCAGTCTGCTCGTATCCGTTCGGTGTTATCTACTGTTCCTTCTGATGATGGTGAGAGACTATGAACAACAATCCGTTGGCAAGCATTATTATCAACAACTACAATTACGGGCATTTTCTAGGTCACGCCATTGACAGTGCGCTGAACCAGGATTATCCCAACGTTGAAGTGATTGTTGTTGATGATGGTTCGACCGATCAGTCCCATGAGGTGATTCAAGGTTACGGCGATCGCATCATTCCTATACTCAAAGAAAATGGCGGTCAAGCATCGGCATTTAACGCTGGGTTCGCTAAAAGTCGGGGCACGGCTATCTTTTTGCTGGATGCAGACGATCGATTCTCTCTGAACAAAGTCTCGACTGTGATGCAAATCTTTGCGGCTCATCCGTCGAGTGACTGGTGTTTTCACACGCTCAAACTGGTCAACAAAAATTATGAAACGCTGTTCGAATCCCTTAGAAAAGGTAAGGTTCGGGAATGTGATTTTCGAGGATCGATCCGTAGTCGTGGCAAAGTGCCGATTGACCCGCCCGCTACATCAGGGCTATGTTTCCAACGCGATGTGTTGAATCAAATCCTGCCCATGCCAGAAGGAAAGCACATTTCCATCGGAGACCATTATCTGAAGTTTTCTGCAATGGCACTGAGTAAGGGAATTTTTCTGGAACAAAATCTGGCTCAGCAGGTCGTTCACGGTAATAACGCCTACACCCTCAAAGGGGATGTTCAAATGAAAGCCCGCATTCTCGTTATGGCGGCCTACTGGATTAAGTTTAAATTCCCTGATCTCAGCACATTCACGAACAACCTATTTGTTAGAGGAATCAGTGCTTACTGGCGGACTGGGGGAGTTTCACCTGACTTACGGGATTTAGTTGATCGATATCTGAGTTCATTATCTCGATTAGAGAAACTCAAGCTTAATACTCGGGCGATGTATCGCTATCTCGTGCCAAAGCAAGGGTAGCTAACTCCAGTTCAGTTGGGATTAATCGAGTGACTTGGCCCTCTGTCACCTATCAGATTTTTGCTACATCTGCATTGTGACCCAGATTAATGCCAATCTTTTCTTCATTTCGGTTTCAGCCAGACACTTGCGTGAATGCAAACCATAGTCTCCATCAATGAGTTATGACGATTCGTAGCACGTTCGAAAAACTAGAGGTTGTCTTTGGTGTATTGACTCTGTTGCTCTCTACAGAGTCCTTTATTATGCTGATTCCTCATGCGTTTCGCCAGCTGTTTTGGCTCAGTGTGTATTGCGTGACAGCTGCGTTACTCATTGGACGATGGAAAACCTTCCTTGATGTCGCTGGGCGAGCCAAACTACTGTGGCTGCTGTTGGGAATTATCTTTATCTCTGTGACTTGGTCAGATTCACCATCAACCACCATTAGACAGTTTGTCGCCCTCACAGGAACAACGCTCTTCGGGGTCTATCTTTCAGTTCGTTATACCCTTAGGGAACAGCTCCGGCTTTTGGGGTGGGTCTTTGGCATTGCTGTTGTTCTCAGTTTTGTTTTTGCGATCGCCCTTCCGAGTTATGGTCTTCAAAATGGGCAGTCGTGGCAAGGCATTTATCATCACAAAAACTTACTCGGACGCATCATGGTGCTGAGTATCATTGTGTTTGTGCTCAATGCTCAAGTTAAGCAGCCTCGTCGCTGGATTCATTGGGTAGGTGCTGGGCTGTCTGTGGTGTTGTTACTCTTTTCGAATTCAAAAACCTCGTTAGCGCTGTTCTTGCTGCTAGTAGTCTTGCTCTGGACGTATCGAATTTTGCGGCTATATTACAAACTCGCCGTACCTGTGTTGAGCGTGGCACTACTCACTGCAGGAGGAGTCTTCATAACGGCGATCGCCCAAGCAGAATCCATCGTTGGTGCAGCAGGCAAGGATTTGACCTTCTCAGGACGAACTGATTTGTGGAGCCTAGCCATTCCTAAAATTCAAAATCGCTTTTGGCTCGGACACGGATATGGAGGGTTTTGGAGAGGTTGGTCTGGCGAGTCTGCTGATATCTGGTTTCTAGAGCCGTGGCTCCCGAAACACTCTCACAATGGCTACATCGATCTCTGGCTAGATTTGGGCTTTATTGGCATTCTGATATTTACGCTGGGCATGCTTCTGGTGCTCTATCGAGCAACGCTGTGGGTGAGTCTAACGCGGACCCCAGAATATCTCTTGCCCCTTGCCTTTTTGAATTTTGTTTTGCTGTACAACCTTACAGAAAGCGTGTGGTTGTTGCAAAATACCCTTTTCTGGATTTTTTACGTCACCACTGTGTGTAATCGGCTAGAGCCTGGAAAAGAACGTGTTCCTCGAATTCCAGATGCATTTGCAGGAAGTTGGAGTGATAAAGCCCTGAGATGACGGGGTCATGCAGTGAGGAAGTAAGGAGGATCAGGAGTAAAGCTTTTTCCTGAATACCCCTTTTCTTCAAGCCTCGGCTCCTTATTCTCTACTGTTCTACCTGTTTATCTATTTGCTTTCTACGTTAAGCCAAGCCTATGTCTCATCTTCCCCGTGTCCTTATTTATTGTGATCATCTGTTGCCTTACTCCGCTACGTTTGTGCGATCGCAGGCGGAAGCTCTCCAACAGACTGAGGCGCACTACGCTGGCTGCTGTCGGGTTGACGGTCTACCATTACCTGAAGCGCGGACCCATGTGGTCAATGGAGGTGGGCCAGTTGGCAAGGCATGGGAATCTGCGTTCAAACTATGGGGAATGGCGCCACATTTCATGCAAAATCTTCGTCAGAAGGTTCAGCCATCGTTAATTCACGCACACTTTGGGCCAGATGGAGTGCGAGCATTGCCATTGATGAGGAACCTGTCGATTCCTCTATTCGTCACTTTCCATGGATACGACGTTACGATGAAAGAGGCGATCGCCCGTCGCTCGACCTTGAGCCATCGTGCCTATCTTCAACGTCGTTCTATCCTTCAACACGAGGCATCTCAATTTATTGCAGTATCTGAGTTCATTCGAGAGCGCATGCTGCAGCAAGGGTTTCCATCTGAGAAAGTAGCAGTTCACTATATTGGAGTGGACACCGATAAGTTTTCTCCTGATCCAACAGTGCAGCGTGAACCCATTGTCTTATTTACCGGGCGATTGGTTGAAAAGAAAGGATGCACATACTTAATTCAAGCCATGGCGGAGGTTCAACAAACTCGCCCCGATGTTGAACTTGTGATTATTGGAGATGGTCCGTTACGGGCAGATTTGGAGAAGCAGGCCAGTTCACAGCTTAAACGCTATCGATTTCTTGGAATTCAATCTCCTGATCAGGTGCGCAACTGGATGAATACTGCTCAAGTGTTTTGCGTACCGAGCATTATTGCTGAATCAGGGGATGCTGAAGCGTTTGGCATTGTCTTTGCCGAAGCTCAATCAATGGGACTACCCGTCGTAAGCTTTGCGAGTGGCGGAATCCCAGAGGCGATCGCTCATGAAAAAACAGGTTTCTTATCACCTGAGAAAAATGCCGACGCCTTGGCTCAATCGATTCTTCAGCTATTTAATGATGCTGATCTCTGGGCACAGTTTAGTCACGATGGGCAGGCATGGGTCCGACAACAGTTTGACCTTAATAAGCAAACGCAAAAGCTCGAAGCCTTGTATTTCGCTTCCATTGAGAAATCTAAGGCGTTATCGTCTACATCTGGTACGGCTACGGCATTGGCCTAAGACCATTCATTGACAAACAGCGCACTCTACCGTTTCATACACGATTTTCGTTTTCAGACATCAATCAGGGTTCGGTTCCATCTACCAGCGATTTCATTTGCTCACCCGTTAGGACACGAACCATGGCACCCAACTCCATTTTGAAGCGACGGCTGGGATATCTCAGTGGCGCACCTCGCATTTCAACTCGTCACGACGCAGAAATTAGTGGTCCCCGTGCTCATATTCTTGGATGTCTTCAAGCCAAGCAGGCTCTCGGGTGGGAGGTCAAACGATTTATTGTTGGCGATCGCCTTCCAAAGTCAATGGTTACGGGCAAATCAGAGACCACAATGAGCGGTGGATTTGCGAAAGCGCTAGTTTTAGATGCTGCTCGAATTGCACTCGGAGCAAAATATGCGCGGCAGGCATGGCATGAGCTGAGAAACCAGGTTGACTGGGTATACGAACGATTTGCTCCGTTTCAAGCCCTGGGAATGCCATTCAAACGGCATGGAATGCCATGGATTCTAGAAACCCATGCGCCACTTTTCTACGAAGCCAAGACCGAACGGAAGACGACTGCATTAACTGGACTCGCTCAGCGGATGGAGCTTCAAGCCTATCGCAACTGTGATGCACTCATCTGTGTGACGGATGCCCTCAAGGAGCTGATTGTTCAGGCAGCAGCAATCCCAACTGAGAAGGTGATTGTTGTTCCCAATGGCGTTGATACCGAACAATTTCACCCGTCATACCATGCCCCCGAGCGATTGTTTTCAGAGTTTACCGTTGGGTTTGTTGGTCGTCTCTATGCGTGGCATGGCCTCGACCTCCTGTTAGAGTCGATCGCTGAACTTCGCGCTGAAGACATCTACATTGCATTTGTAGTGGTTGGTGATGGTCTCATGCGGGCTGAGTGGGAAGCCAAGGCACAATCTCTTGGCATTGCCGACACAGTGAAGTTTGTTGGGCAAGTGCCTTGGGCGGATGTTCCTAGCTACATTGCTGGGTTTGATGTGGGCTATACCGGACAAATTCAGCTCCAGGTGGGCAAGATGTACCATTCTCCCCTCAAGCTGTATGAATACATGTCGATGGCTAAGCCAATTGTGGCCTCTGCCTTTGAAGATGCAAAGCGAACGATTCAAGATGGCGAAACGGGTTTCCTTTTTGAACCTGGTAACAAAGAAGATCTAAAGCGTGCTTTGAGATTGGCCTATCATCTCCGTCCACAGATGAACCAGATGGGTGAGCAAGCCCGCCAAATCGCCATCGACCACCACAGCTGGATCGCCAGAATGCGTGAGATGACCGCCAAACTCGAAACGATATTGACCCATTCTCCCCACCTTGCGAATGAGCAGACGCTCGATGGCTTAAATACGCTCCCGTTTATGAACGGTTAGCGATCAAACCCAACCATTAAAACTAGACATCGCGATTCAATCGTCTAGCTTTGAAGTTATTTTATTCAGCTGATTTATCTGAACGTTTTGTTCATTCACTGTCGTATCTACAATCCCTAGACTTTTGCATTAAGGAGTTGCCAATGACCGTGCAATCGTTTGAAGAAGTGAGTCTTTTCCAGACTCGATTTCACAAAGTCAATGTTGAGCAGCTAATCCAATTTATCGTTGATTCAGCCCAGCACGATAAGAAGACCATTGTTGGAAATGTGAATGTTCGGGCCGCAAACTTTGCCCATGAACTTCCGTGGTATCGAAATTTTCTAAATCGATCTGATTTGGTCTTCTGTGATGGATTTGGCGTGTTGCTGGGCAGTAAGCTGCTTGGGAACTGCGTTGAATCTTGCCATCGCATGACATGTCCTGACTACATCGAAGATTTAATCTTAGCCTGTGAAAAGGGCGGAGCATCAGTCTTTTTGTTGGCTGGAAAACCTGGGGTCACCACAAAAGCTATCGAGAAGCTAAAGGCGATCGCCCCCAACATCAATATTCAAGGGCATCATGGGTACTTTGAGAAAACAGGTGCTGAGAATGATGCCATCATCGAACAGATCAATCACTTCAAACCTGACATTTTATATGTGGGCTTTGGCATGCCGCTGCAAGAAGAGTGGATCGTGAACAACATCGACCATATCGATGCCAAAGTTTTTCTCCCACTAGGAGCTTGCCTCGATTTCTACACTGACACGGTTTATCGGGGACCGCGTTGGGCAACCGACCTTGGAATGGAGTGGCTCACACGATTCTTATCGGAGCCACAGCGATTATGGAAGCGCTACATTCTGGGCAATCCGCTATTTTTCTACCGAATTTTGAAAGAGCGTTGCAGTGCTTCCGATCGCAAACCAACATCGGCTCGTACCACAAGCATTCAGGAGTAATACGAAATCCCGATTAAAAACCCAACATCATGGTTTGTGAATCACTGAGAATGCTCGGGTTTCACAACAATGGAGCTGTTTTTTTACGTGCGGATTGGGTATGAAACAGCGTTTTGGGTACACACGCTATCTGCCGAAAGTTTTTATCTACAACGCTCTATCATCTTCTAATTTTTCGACATTTATTCTTAGGACAGTATCAAATGACATCACGACAGTCTTCGGCTCAAAATCACTCTCTTATCGTTGCCGTCAAGAAGCATTTGGCAAAGGTCATTGCACCTCACTCGATCAATCATGAACTGAAGCATCGAATGAGTCCTGCTCAAAACGTAACCTATTCGCAAGTGATTAACCTCATTCAAACACCAACGAGTATTGAAGAGATTTACCGATCCGTTCTTACGGAGACCTATTCAGAGTGTCAGCCTTGTGAAAACGATATTCTTAGCTTGATTCAGCTGCTTGCCCAATCTGGTCTTGTGGATGTCCAGCTCGAAATCAAAGCTGCATAATCTGACATTCTTAACTCCAGTGCGCTTATTAGTGAACCATTTGGCAGTTTGTTAAGGAACCGAACGATATGAGGTGTCCTTGCCTGACTAGCTAAAGTGGTACGTTCACTCAACGTTTACTAAATCACCCTGATGCAAATGGCGATCGCCCGACTTTAGGCCAAGGCGATCGCCATTTCTCTTTGATACACTGTTGAGCACTTGAAAGAAAACGACCCTGACTCAAGCCCCAGATCGCCTAGATATCCTCATTGACCAAGTCGCTCTCACAGAGAGCATTACAGAGCATCGCCTTAGTAACGAAGAATCTCACCGTGCCAGCATAGAAAAATTTGATCGCCTTTAGGAAGTCGTACAGCGGCAATCTCAGGATATTGAGTGTGTATCGGAAAATATCGACCGTATGGCAAATGAAGTGACCACTACTGCTCGACAACAGGCTCAGACGATTAATCGATTAACTCAGCAACAAGCTCAGACCGTCGATCGGTTGATTTAGCTCCTGGAGGCAAAGGCAAGGGAATAAGACGCGATCGTCTCCACTGGCAACTTCCATAGCAGTATGTGTTCTATCTTTAACGGTTCATGAACAGCTAAAATACGCTATGTTCCTACCGGCTCAATCCCTATCTCTATGACAACACGCTGTGCCTGGGTCAAAGACCAATCGATTGAGATCGCTTACCACGATCGCGAGTGGGGCGTTCCCCTCCATGAGGATCAGCAATTGTTTGAATTTCTCATCTTAGAAGGAGCACAGGCTGGCTTGAGCTGGTTGACGATTCTCAACAAGCGAGAATCGTATCGAGAAGCTTATGAGCGGTTTGATCCTGCTATTGTGGCTCGATTTGATGATACTAAGCAGGCTGAACTGCTTCAGAATCCAGGCATTGTTCGAAATCGCCTTAAGGTTAGTGCATCAGTGATAAATGCTCAAGCCTTTCTCAAAGTACAGGAGGAATTCGGTAGCTTTGATGAGTACGTGTGGAGATTTGTCGATGGCAAACCCATTCAGAATGAGTGGCGATCGCTTGACGAATTACCGGCTAAAACTCCAATATCAGATGCATTGAGTAAGGACTTGAAGAAACGAGGATTCAAGTTTGTGGGCTCAACCATTTGCTATGCCTTCATGCAGGCCACCGGCATGGTCAATGACCACACAATCGACTGCTTTCGTTATTCTGACGTTAAAGCACTGGGCGAATAGGTGATGCTGACTTTATTCTTATCCATTGTGCAACACGTGATAAAACGCTGAGGTAACCTGTGGCAATGCATCCGCTCTTAACCGTCAATCAACTCACAAAAACATACGGTGCAGTCAAGGCATGCGATCGCATCTCTTTTGATTTGTATCCAGGACAGGTGCTCGGCATTATTGGAGAATCAGGATCGGGAAAATCTACCCTGTTGAACTGCATTGCAGGTCACTTATTAATAGATGCTGGCACGATTACTTATGTCCGAGAAACTGGAGAGGCACTCAATCTAAAGGCACTGTCGGAGTCTCGACGCCGTATGTTGATGCGAACTGAATGGGGCTTTGTACAGCAAAATGCTAGGGATGGCCTGCGCATGAACGTTACAGCTGGCGCTAATATTGGCGAACGGTTAATGGATGTGGGAGCTCGACACTATGGCAATATTCGCAAAGAAGCTGTGAATTGGCTGACTCATGTTGAAATTCCAGATGATCGCATGGATGACTTGCCCACAACCTTTTCTGGAGGGATGCAGCAGCGACTTCAGCTGGCTCGGGTGCTGGTCACGAAACCTCGACTAGTGCTAATGGATGAACCAACAGGCGGGCTTGATGTCTCTGTTCAAGCAAAGCTACTAGATTTGATGCGATCGCTTGTCCGCACGCTTGATCTCAGCGTTATTTTGGTAACTCATGATATTGGAGTGGTGAGATTGTTAGCTCACCGACTTATCGTCATGCGTAATGGTTGTGTCGTCGAAGAAGGACTGACTGATCAAGTTCTAGACGATCCTCATCATCCTTATACGCAACAGCTCGTCAGCGCAACACTTGTTCCTTAGGGTTGATCTTCAGGCATCGATGGGGAGAGTCTTTTGTTAAGGAGAGATTAAGTTCAACTTCAACAAAAGGTGCATTCGATAGAATCAACGTGGCCATTTAAGGGACAAGACATAAGGCGCAGAAAGTTGCCTTTGAGTATTGCAGACCTTCTGCTAACTCAAAGGATTAGGTTAATCAATCTAATAGTAGTTCATACGAACTTGAAACGACACAAGGAACGTTGAAAGATACTCAACTCAATCGGTTAAAAGTCGGTGACATTTGCAATGTTTATTAATATAATCTTGACCGTGGTAGCGTAAGAATAAAATACGTTCAGTATAGAGGGCTACACGTCTATCTACTCGGCTAGAACCCCTTAGATTTTCTTCGTTCAAGAGGACTAACGATGTTCTCGTGGCATCTGTCCTTCCATGGCTTTTTTGTAAGTTGTTTGTTTGTGCAATTTGCACGTATGAGGGTGAATCATGGTTCAATCAGTCCACGCTTATTCAATGGATTTTCTCCGTGAAGAAGTTCGTCAACTTGTCAGTCGAGGGATTATTGGACGTAATCAACCCATTTACTGCTTGTGTCAGTTTATTCCTGCACGGGAATGGGCTGATGTTGAATACGAGCTTGAACGCAATTCGTTCCTTTTAAGGGACAGGGTTGGAGATCTATTAAGTCGAGAAGATTGGCAAAACGACTAATTGCGACGTCTTCCATTTATCGCTTTGAAAGTTATCTGTCGATTGCTTTCGAGTGGAATGGATGCATATGGAATGGTCAATCTTCGAAAGAGGCGTGAGTCATAGCGAAATGGTCCTCAATCGTCGATTGAGGACCATTTCGCTATGACTCTTCCGCCCATTTGCCATATGCTGATTGGTCCGCCTGGATGCGGCAAGTCGACGCTGGCTTGCTGTTGGCTTGAGCAATTTCCTGAAACAAGTTGGGTCTCGACCGACGCGATTCGCCAAAAACTCTATGGAGATGCTCACATTCAAGGCTATTGGTCAGCCATTGAAGCCGAGTTCCTGCAACAGATCCAGAATGCGCTTGACCATCAACGTTCTGTTCTCTATGACGCCACCAATGCTCGTTCTGATTGGCGCATTGATGTTCTCCAGAAAGTTCAACGGCGTCAGCCTCAGTATGTGCAATCTCGATGGATGGGTTGGGTGTTTCAAACGCCTCTTGCAGTTTGCAAAATGCGAAATCAGATGCGCGATCGCAACGTCAACGAGGCTGTTGTTGAGCAGTTTCATCACTGGCTAACGGAGTATCCGCCATCCACGTCGGAGGGCTTCGTTGCAGTTAACCCTGTTCCAATGAAGGGAGGTGCGTTTGATTTCGAGGCGATCAACACCCTCATTCACGTATTTCAGCCATAGATCCACTTTCCACTTCTTTACTCTTCTAAGCTCGACTTTGTCCATTTGTAGTGATAGTCACTGCTAGGCATGATTAGGATTGCGCTCAGGTTCTACGACTTTTCAAACGTCATAGGTTGAACTGATGTCGAGAAAAGTCCAGTAAGTTTTCTAGAATGCCAGAACCCATACTAAGCAAAGATCTCAGGCTTGGATAAAGTCGAGCTTAGCTCGACTTTATCCATTAGGCTGCATAGCAGAGTAAGTCGGCCCAAGTGTTGAAGAGGATACGAGGGACTTTAACTACATCGATATTTGCCTCCGATGTCTGAAAAGTTTGTTGATGCCAAAGTTGTTGCCGTACTAAGGCTAAAGCATCTGAAAATGTTGGTACGGTCTTTTTGTACCAAGCAGAGTGAAGCATGGAAAATGGAAGCAGTTTGTGGTACTCATGAGCCATAACAGTTACCAATGAAAACAAGGCCAGCAGAGCAGGTGTTGTTCGTAAGATTGCCTTCGGTGACCATTGACGCTGGGTCTCAACACCCAGGTGTGCTCGCACTTCTTCAAAGGTGACCTCCACCTGCCAGCGTTGGCGAAACCAGAACAAGATGTCTTGAGTTTGTGCCGTCAGGTCAGTACACAGAAGGGCTTGGGGGGTGAACTTTCGCCTTGGATCAACAATCAACACCCAGCGAATCGGCACTGCTGGCATTCCTGTTTTGTACCAAACGGCTGGGGCAGATACGATGTTCAACGTATAGTTTCCTCGGCCATATCAGTCCAGCATCGTCATGGATTGCCACGGCAGGTGTGGATTGTCCATCAATGATTTAAGACTCGGTAATCGCTGACCAACTTTACGGGGACGCCCGATTTGCTTAGGACGTCGGGGTGGGGCTGGTTGAAATAACTCTGCATCTAGTCTTAGACGACTCACCATGTGAATCGGTTGATTCATGTGGCTGAGTGCCCATAGCAGCTTGAATGTTGCAAAGCTACTACCAGTGACAACCACAATGGCGCGGGTCGGTACCCATCGTCGGACTTGCTTGAGCATCTGACGCCCCCAATCCGTTAACCGTTTATGACGGAGATGTCGAGAGTGATGATACCGATTGGATGGAGCCAGGACAGTCAAAAACGGTAATGCCCAGGTGCGATTGGCCCACGGAATCGGCACCAGCAGCATCAGGCTCAACCAGCGTAAATCACTGGTTTTGACGAAATGACTATCACTGGAACGCACAGGGTCTCGGTAAATGCCGCGTGCCCCGATGCGTTTGCCCCAGCGTCGCTCAATCGTATCGTCCAGCCCCATCACAAGCGGCCCAGTCGGTACAAATACCGCAATTAGGTGACGAAGCAAGATAAAACTGGCGTGGCGACTCGACCAATTGGCTCGACTGAGTACTCGGTGATAGTTTTGATAATCAGAGCAATGAGCGCGTCCCATCACTCTTAATGCTGAACTGACGGTTCGTTTGCCAGGGGCTAAAATCGCTCCGATGACCAGCACCACGGCTGAGTGCCATACAGATGAAGAGAATAATGGCCGAAACAAATGTAATAAACTCGTGAGTTCCATAAGGGCCAGTTCAACGTCGTTCTCTCTATTGTCCTGGCTACCAATCCATCGCTCAAATGGATAAAGTCGAGCTAAGAGGATGTTTGAAAAGGTCTGGAGCAGTCAAATTTTATGCTTGCCGCCGTATCATCAGACGAATCATGCGAGATAAATAAAGGTCTCAGAGGTCTCGGTCAAGTGTTCGTAATCTCTCACTAATCGACGACAATGAGTATTGTCCTTATCTTGTCGTAGCTGTTTTTCCTCCAAATCTTCCTCAGGTCATTGGTCGCCATTTCAATCGAGCCGATGCGGATGATGAAATTCGATTTCTCAAAAGACGAGTCTCGAAGGGTTCCTATTTTTTGGCCTATGAACCTGCTGTATCTTTATCTGAGCAGGAAGGAGGGAGAGAATAATTGGACGGCTTGGATGACTACTTTTTAACGGTTGGTCAGTAGGTTGTCCATCTCCTAAAGCAAGTCACAGTGGTATTTTTGGAGAGTGATGGACAAGATGGACAACCACTTTTAGCAAAACTTTTACAAACGACTCACTCTATGGATTCACGACCAACAACGACACCGATTGCAGTAGAAGTCCCTGTTGGCTTAATGAATCAAGCCAACAGGTTAGTGGATGCAGGCTGGTTTCGTGACTTGGATGAAATTGTTATCGATGCGCTGCGTCGCTTTTTAGAGTCTCATCAAGAGAAGTTGATGGAAGATTTTATTTACCAAGATGTTGAGTGGGGTTTAGCTGGGGATGAATAGGTCATCTACGGCACTCGAAATCCTAGAGTATTATCGAGGATTACAATGTACTGGCACATACCTAAAATGGTTGCCAAGTGGTGAACGAATTTTACTGAAGACCGAAAAATAACTTCAGCAAAGGGTTTTTCTTTAATTTAATACCCCGCGGCGCGGGGCTTTCCTCAAAACTACTGGGTTCACCCCTACAGGCATACTCTATATCAGCAGTGTGCATACATCCTATAGGTTTGAGTGCTCCTTCTCGAGCAGAAGCGTAACTGGGCCATCGTTTTCAATCGAAACGTGCATCATTGCCCCAAATCGTCCGGTCTCGACCACCAAACCACTTTGACGCAACATCGCGACAAAGGCGTCATACATGGGTTCCGATG
>JBCBLF010000110.1:0-15185 GCA_038520475.1 Cyanobacteria bacterium J06627_8 | reverse complement strand
CCTGTTCATGACTCATTCGGGCCACCTGAGTCATGAACAGGCTCAGCAATTCTTGGTCAAACTATACGAACAAATGATGGTGCAAGAAACGATGTACAAGCACTTCATCAAGCATCAGTGGGGGCTAGAATAATCTGAACCATTGCTTCTGAACCATTACTGAAGTATTGGTTATGCCCTGATTGGATGGCTTCTGGTTGATGGCTGCTTTGCGCTAAGGTTTGTTTTCTTTGCTGACAACAAACAGCATCCGTAGGGAAAGGTCATCACCAACGAAGGGTTGCCCAAAGTAAGGGGGTTGAGGGCTAAGCTGAACACTCTTAAGTTCAAGTATGATGGCATTAGGACTGATATTGTCCTGGGTTGTCATTCTAAACTTGAGTTAATGTTTCGGAAAGCCCTCATCTGCACGGATTTTGAAGATGGTCTTTATCGGTTGGCCAATTTTGTGCCAAATCTTTCTGCTGGGGGGCTGCGTCAAGTTACGTTTCTTCATACGGTTCCCCTGCTAGAAGATAGAGAATTTCCGCGAATTGATAGCGAACGAGAAGCCTTAGCGAAGGATCGTTTGTCAGTTGCTCTGGATTCGGTTCCTGATGGTGTGGATGTGCGCATCGATGTTCAATCGGCTAAGCCGTCTGACCACATCATGAAGGCAGTCAAGCAGTTTGAACCCGACATCATTATCTTGGGGACTCCAAGTCGAAGTCGGCTGAAGGAGCAGGTCTTTGGCAGTACGACCCAAGCACTTTGTCGACAGTCGACGGTTCCAGTTCTGATCTTGAGGCCTCAGCTTATCTCGTCGTACATGGTTGACGAGCTAGCGCTACGCTGTGAGCGATTATTTAGATATCTGCTCGTCCCATACGATGACAGTAGTTCTGCTAACTATCTTATTGAGTCTCTGAAATCGCGCATCCAAGAATCGCCTGATTCAGCGATCAAGCGTTGTGTGTTGTGCTGGGTAATAGAAGAAGGCGCACGACGAGGTGTGCGGGGAACAATTGACTACCAGATCGAGGAGGCAGAGAAAAAGATCTCTCTTGTTAAGGCTGACTTAGAGAGTCTGGGAATTGATGTGCAAACCTCTGTGACGAAGGGAAAGGTTTTTGCTGAGGTTCTAAATCTAGCGATCGAACGCGATATTAGTGCGATCGCCATTTCTTCTGACAGCATGGGCAAGTTGATTGAATGGTCAATTCCTAGCTTTGCAGGAGAGTTGGTCCGTCAAAGTTGGCATCCAGTGATTTACTTTCCTCCTTCACGCAAGTAGGAGCTGATTATTGAGTTCGCCTTGCATTGAGCGCTGACTCTCCGGGACTATCCGCTCACTTTATAGTGTTGTAGACGATCTACAACACTATTTCTGTGCTTAACGCAGTTGCCCACACCCGTTATCTATGCCTAAAAGTATAGTTTTAGCCATTTAGGTTAGGACACCGAGTATCATTCAGTTCTTTCGCGTATCGCCAAATGGCTCGCCGTCTTATCTTAACGGAACTGGCGACGGCTATACTAGCCGAATGAGCGCCGATATCTAAGATTGAGAGGTTGCTAATTGGCGAGATTCAGCGGACAAAGACTGGACAACTTGCTGCATCTCGTTAATGGATTGCAGCTGATAATCACTAGTTTCTTGAAATTTGCCCATTAGATTCGCGATCGCATCGAGTTTCTGCTTAAAGTCATTCACGTTATTTTGCAAGAGTTCAAGGATCTCTTGCGTCGTGTTGATGTTGCCCCATTTTTCAGCAACGCTTGAACGGAAGTCTTGAAACTCTTGATCTTGCTGTTTTAGTGCATCGAATTGTTGCTGATGATCTGAAACAAGCTGATTGACTTGGGCTTCTTGATTGGATGCATTTGCCTGAGCTTCTTCAATCTGCTGCTCAATTAGTTGAATTTCTTGTGAAAGGTGATTCTCTAAATCGGCAATTTGCTCGATGACGGGCTCAAGGTCGATATCATTCCCTTGTCCATCGGCAATCGGCAAGCCTTCTCGTTTTGCTAACACGGCTTCATGTTTACGCAAAATCATCTCTCGCTCTTGCAAATTACGACGCTGACCGACCAAGGTCTCATAGAGCATTCGATAGCTCTCCTGCTCATCGGACAGCTCATTTTCTAGAGCCAGACGATCATATTCACTTGCTTCTGTAATTCGCACTTTGATTTTGTCAATTTCCTGCTGTTGCAGCGTCAGCTCTTCTTCTTGACTGTTGACGAATCTGGAGTTTTTTCCCCACTCTTGGCGCAAATCTTGAACCGTAGACTGTAGCTCATCAATCGGCATCAGTTCTAGGACTTGAAGATCAATTTTGTCTCCTGTCGTGGTGATACCTGCATCTTCAGCAACCTGAACCAATGATTTTTTCAGGGTACGTTGTTGCTCTAATCGCTCACTCAGGGTCGTCAATAACCCCTGCTTCAGTTCTATAACTTCCTGAAACTGACTTAGCTCTAATCTCGCTTCAGTATACGAATGTTGTGTATCATGCCACTGCTGCCAACGCTGTTGGAGGTCATTCCGTTGAGTATCGACTGAATCTTGGGCTTGTTGATTTTCATTTCGTCGCTGCTGAAGCTCTTGCCATTTTTGATCCAGATGGGTCTGTTGGCTATCAATTAATTCAAACGCGAGATTGAGCTGCTCACGGATGTCATCAGTTGGGGCGATCGCTCCAGATAGGCGAGTAACGATATCTTGAAGACGAGCTGTTTGCTCAGCACTCAAGCCAGCAACTCCGTTGGCCTCATCTTGCTGTTCTTCAAGTCTCCGCTGTTCGCCATGCAGGTGTGCCCAAGCGCCTTCCAACTCTTGACTTTTTCGCTGAAATTCGTCCTGTAATTGATTGACTTCTTCTTGTGCAGCTTGAATTTCTTGACGCTGCTGCTCTAGCTTTGCAAAGTCTTCTTCCATCTCTTGCAGCTGTTCTTGTCGAGTTTCCATTTCTACTTCTCGACGATTCAGCTCCTGACTTTGATAGGTTAGAGACTGCTTCCACTGCTCAATCTCTTCTTCTTGAGTCTTAAACTTGTCCTGCAATCGGGAAAAATTTTGCAGAATATTGACAAGTTGCCGCCCTGCATCGGTGTATCGCTGAATTTGGCGGCTTGCGCTCAGATCAACGAGAACCAAAGCACCGCTGTTTTGGGGAACATCATCAGGTGCAGAAATCAATTCTTCATTGACGGCGCTCCAGCTATGTTCAGAACGCTGGCAGGCAAGAAGCTTAAATTCGACTTTGCTGCTTCCTAAGACCCTTGCCTTTTTCTGTACCTCTGCTAAATACAGCACGCTGACCTTCCTCTACTGTGCCTGTGGTGAACAAACTGGTTTGAATGGCTCGTAAACGCCAGTCTCTCCAAATAATGTGCTCAATATTAGTCTCGTTATGAGAAGTGACTTGCTTTAGAAATTAAGCTTGCACTGAGCATCATCCATCCTAATCAATAAACCTGACTCCGCGTAATGCTGCGTACTGCAGAATAACCGTGTCCAAGTCATGAATTCATTTAACTGAGACAGGGTTAACCATAATTGTCATCCATGGGAGTCACCCAAGAGAGAATTACGAGTTACCGCACGCTTATTGGGTTCGCAGTGTCGGGTACCGTCTCACTCGTACAGCATCCATAATCTATAACTCTTAATTTAACCTCATCTATTGGTTTTCCGGTTAGACATGACGACATTGATTTGAGAATCGGCTTATGTGTCTAAGGGCAGCTAAAAAGACACAGCTATAACATCTATTAGATTAAGTATTCCCCTCATCAGATTGGATAGAACAGCGCTACCTGTGATTATCCGCCTATTTCCTGCATGTTAAATGGACTTAGCAGACATGCCCATGTGTGGAAAATTTGTGATGAATTGATGATGTTGCATGGGCTGACATGTTTATCTGGCCTTATGACTTTCGTCTGACCTTAATGACTGTTGTCAGTGGCGTGTGGCCGTGGCCCATCAGACCGCATCCTTAAAAATCAAAGTAGCCGACTGAAAGGGCCATCTTCGACTTGATAAGATTATGAGTAGTCATCCTGTGCAGATCATGAGTGATTCATTGGAGTCTTCTTAAAAGCTACTATAAAAGGATTAATAGGGAATGCCTAGCAATGGATAAGGCAATCCAGTCATGTGGAGACTGACTCAGACCTTGCTCTGATGGGTGGATTAGATACAGATGGTGGGTAGATAAGGGTCAACGTTGCATAGAAGCAATCTAGAGGAAATGCAAATTCCCATGATGTTTGATAATGAGCCTTACGTAAGCCTGCGATTACTCATAAAAATGTGTCAGCCCCCTTGGGGCTAGGCGTTTGTCAGACATAATTTTTAGTGAATGATGCGATCGCCTTAAGCGGTTTGAGTGTATGCCAAAGTGAACCTATGAATGTGTCTGACGCTGCTATTATTCAAGCCTTTACCGTCGCTTTGCCTCGTCAAGAGTTGATCTTGCCGTCTGAGATTAAGCGAGCGATTCATCAGGTTGGGTATGAGTTAGCCCAGCATCATTCAGACAAAGCAGCTGGTCAAATCAGGGAAATGGTCCAGCAGCATCACTGCCTTGCTGAACCATTTCATTCGATTCACAAAAATTTTCAGGATCGTTATCGAACCCGTTTTGGAGATTCTTTGACGTCAAAGCCATCTGAAGAGCCGTTTACAGAATCCTTAGAGCAGTTGATGGAAACGATGATCGTTCCGATTCTGCGTTCTGATGAGTTTGCCACTAGTGCACGGTCTGTTGTGCGACGGTCACTTCAACAAGACAACCAAGAGGACCAAGACGATCTTCTTCCTGATGTCGTTCACTTCTTTATCATGTATCTGCAGAAGGCGATATCAGCTTCAGATGAGCAAATTCACACCATTTTGCACGCTCTCGAACAGCAGCTATTAAGTGTTGAAGATATCGCTCATCTACTGAAGATTTCTATTGATCAGGCCCATCAGATTGTGAAAAATCTCTGGAGGCGCGGGTATATCGATTCCGCTAAAAGCAGCGTTGTAGGGAGAGCTGTTGCGGCATTTATTCGATCGCCCCGGCCAACGCCGCCTACCAATCCAACAACGCACTTTGTGTTAACCAGTCGAGGACACTTTCACCTACATCCCCTTTTGATTGCAAAGCGAGAGGGCATTGTGGAGTCATGATGCTTCTAGAATGGCTTCCGTGGATGGCGATCGCCGCAATTCCTGGTCTAGTCAATATCGTGGCTGCTTTTGAAGAACTGAATGAACGGTGTAAGCTCCTTCCTTTTTTTAATCCAATTTCTACACCCGGAGTATGGGTGTGGGGAGTCATTCAGTTCTTTTTCCCAGGCACGCTATTTTGGGGAGCTGCGTCGCTAGGAAGTCGCCCAGACATCACCTTGAGGCTGTTGGGAGAAGCAGCAATTTTTGGGATTGGGTTCATCGCTGTGTTGAATGCCAACATTCGAATCGGGGCAAACATCATTCCCATCAAGTCAACATATACATTTTTTATCAACATTGCTTATCGCATCATTGCGTATAACCAAGATGATCAGGTCTACGAATTTTGGTTAGATGTTCAAGACGCTTTAGAGAAGAGTGCGGACTTGTCGCGTGGACTAGACTTTTTGCAAGAATATTTTGAAATTGAAGTTGAAATTACTCAGCGACCCAATGCGGACTTTCAAAACGAGCTGGATCAGATTCGAGCATTGAGCAATCGCGGTGAACAAGCTCGACGCATTAAAACATTGCTGAAAAATGTGAGCCGGAAACGCTTACGGGGCATTCTCAAGCAGTTTCAAATTGACCAAAGTGTATTACAGCAGTACTTTTCATCTCAATCGCGTACTCCGATTTTTCGTCGAAGAAAAAGGAAAAGAAACCCGAAGTTTCGCTAGCATCACGTTCGATTGGGTAAGCCAAGCTGGCGTTAAGAAGCCGTTGTTTCTCCAGCGCGAATAGAATTCTTGTACTAAGATGTGCTCTGACACTTAATCAAAAACGAATGACGCTAAAACCGCAGATTCAGCGAATTTATACTGATGGTGCGTGCTCTGGGAATCCTGGCCCAGGCGGATGGAGTGTGGCTGCCTACACTGACACTGGGAAAGTCCACGAGCTAGGAGGACGAGAAGCGAAAACGACTAATAATCGAATGGAACTTCAAGGGGCGATCGCCGCCCTCCAGCTGCTTTTAGATATTCAACAAACAACGGCTGCGACTCTTTATACCGACAGTCAGTATGTGAAGAATGGCATCACGAAGTGGATTACAGGCTGGAAGAAAAAAGGCTGGAAGACGTCGACGGGTAAAGAGGTTGTCAATATCGATTTATGGAAGCAGCTCGATGCTTTGCACCATAGTGTGAAAACCCAATTACCACTGACATGGGAATATGTTCGGGGTCATGCTGGAGATGTTGGAAATGAACGGAGCGATGCGATCGCCAGAGCATTTTCAAAAAATAATCCTCTCGCGTTGCATCAGGTCAATGAGTTTAAAGATACTGATGCTAAGCCTTCTGGAACCCCCGAAAACCCTTCTGATGGCGGTGACTCTGATCAATCTGATAGACAAGACCAGTTCCCTGACATAACCTCAACGCCATCTCTCCTTCACTCTTCTGCTGTGGCGATATCTGATGCTCACTCTTCTCAACAGGTCGTGATGGGGTCGGAAGGTGAAATGGCAACAGAAAAACTGCAACAGCTTCGCAACCTTGTTGAAACGTTGCAGATGGCAGATACCATTGCTGAGCGCCACTACCTATTGACAACGACCGAACTTGCTGACTTAGTCGGCAGCTCTGTGTCAACAGTCACGAATCGAGGAGATAGCTGGGTGTGGCGAAACTGGCTGATGGCTAGGGCTCGACAGGATGGAAATCAAATTTTGTGGCAGATCGAGCGGATTAGTTGAGCTTGGACGTCGGTTAAGTCTTGTATCGATTTCTATCATTCCCTTTTTTTGTTCAGGCACATGTCAGGGCTTCTGGCGATCGCACATTAAGTTTGTCCAGAAGGTGATCCCCATTACTTCATTTATTAAAAAATCTCAGTACGCTAAAATCCTTATATGCATTCCTTCACTACCTATATGTAGGGTTTTTTCTAGGCTAAAACCAAATTTACACCTATCGATAGCGCTGTTAACCCTGCGGTGAAAATAGAGAATGCGTCCGGTACAATATTCTTTGCCGGACAGGATCCGGAAAAAGGGGCGTCTGTGAGTCAGTGTTACATCGTACTGGCGAAGGCTGTTGTCTCTGGTCTTTGCTGTCTTTATATTTGAGAATTTTTATCCATCACTGATCATCGCTAAGCGGGTCAGGCGGGTCAGGAAGTCTTGGATTGGAGATGGCAGGTATTGCACAACGGCTTGATCGATTCGGTCTCTGAACAGTGAGTAGGACAGGGTTAAACCACCGTGGAAATAGTCTCCGAGAAATTCTGGAAGCAGGTTCTCGACCGTCTGCAGTTGCAGTTGAGTCGCCCCACTTTTGAAACATGGATTAAAACTGCAACAGTTGAGCAGCTTGATAATGAGGTGCTGGTTCTTCGAACACGCAATACATTTGCTCGTAGCTATATTCAGAAGTACTACATCAATGCGATCGCTGATGTTGTTCAAGACATTTTGGGGCATCGCGTTAATATTCAGATTTTGGTTGACCCAAACGGGGATGATGACGAAGAAATCCCTTACCCTGAGCCTGCGATGGCTGCGTCGACAACTGCTACCGATGACCACTCTCCTTTCCCAGGACAGCCCTTTCCCCGTCAGGCCGCGAATGGGGCTATGCCTCGTTCGGCGAGTTCGAAAAATACAGGGCGGGTCAAAGGCTCGGTGTTGAATCCTAAGTATGTCTTTTCTCGATTTGTCGTTGGTGCAAATAGTCGTATGGCTCATGCTGCTGCACTTGCAGTGGCTGAATCTCCTGGACGTGAATTTAACCCTTTGTTTCTGTGCGGTGGGGTCGGACTTGGAAAAACCCACTTGATGCAAGCCATTGGGCACTATCGAAATGAAATTAATCCGGGTTCGCGGATCATTTATGTCTCGTCTGAGAAATTTACGAATGATCTGATTACGGCTATTCGTAAAGACAATATGCAGAGCTTCCGAGAGCAATATCGGGCCGTTGATGTGCTGTTGGTCGACGATATTCAGTTTATTGAAGGCAAAGAATATACCCAAGAGGAGTTTTTCCACACGTTCAATGCCCTGCATGAAGGCGGCAAGCAGGTGGTACTCGCGAGCGATCGCCCCCCCAATCAAATTCCTCGCCTCCAGGAGCGGCTGTGTTCAAGATTTTCGATGGGGTTGATTGCTGATATCCAGACCCCAGACTTAGAAACCCGGATGGCAATTCTCCAGAAGAAAGCAGAATATGACAAAATGCGTCTTCCTCGGGAAGTCATTGAGTATATTGCAGCCCGATATCCATCGAACATTCGAGAGTTGGAAGGGGCGCTGATTCGTGCGGTTGCTTACATTTCGATTTCTGGCTTGCCAATGTCTGTGGAGAACATTGAGCCGGTCATTGATCCACCTTCGGAGCAGATCGAAGTGACGCCTGAGGCCGTCATGCAAGCTGTTGCAGAGACGATGAATGTGTCTCTCGATGATATGAAGAGTAATTCTCGGAAGCGCGAGATCAGCAGTGCTCGACAAGTTGGGATGTATCTAATGCGGCAGCATACGGACTTGAGCTTACCCAAAATTGGCGAGCTATTTGGAGGCAAAGACCACACAACGGTCATGTATAGCTGCGACAAAATTGCTCAGCAATTGGAGAAGAATCCAGAACTCAATCGTACGCTTAAGCAGGTTGGCGATCGCATTTCAGCTGGTCATCGCAACTAGCATGCTTCCATCAGTTCCGGTGACCTGGAATAGTTAAAAGGCGAATCTATTGAGATTGGCTTAGTCCGTTGGTAATAACATTGGATGCATTCGAGATGCGATCGCGTTGTTAACCTCCAAGTTGGTACGGTCACGAGTTGGTCATGTGCAGAGAGAGCTGATAACTGCTCAGGCTGATAGCTTTGGCATCAACTATGAATGCGGGGTTCAGGGTGGAGGGTCGATAAAATGTTGCTTTCGACGTTTGCGAGTTCTTCAAGTCGCTGGGTTACAGCGTGGCGATCGCAGTAGGTTGTAGCTAGGGTCCAATACACACCGTAGTGCCGAGCTTCAGAGGCCATTAGTCCTCTATAAAATTGGCTTAATTCCTCATCTGGACAATGCTCTGCTAACAGTCCAAGGCGCTCGTGACTGCGGGCTTCAATAAGGGCTGACACGAGCAACAAATCCATTAAACGCTCAGGTTCGTGACGACGTACTTGTGATTTGAGTGTGGCTCCATAGGGTGGGGCAGCGAGCGGTCCGAGGGGAATGCCTCGTTTCTCTAGCCAACGGTTGACCTGTTCAAAGTGTTCCAGTTCTTCTTGGGCGATCGCCGTCAGCTTATGAACGAGAGCTGTATTTGAGGGATATCGACACAATAGATTAAGAGCGACACCCGCTGCTTTTCGTTCACAGTGGGAATGATCAAGGAGAATCGTGTCGAGATTGGCGATCGCCATGTCGATCCATGCTTGAGACGATGGCTGTATAAGAAATTTGATTGTTTGCTGTGGCGCTGAAACCATAGGGATTGGGATGAATAGACGAGTCAAGTTGCGTTTGCTGAAGAGGAACCCGATTCGGAATAGCTCACGGTCATCGTGTTTCTGTTAAGCGGAGATGGTTGTTTATTGTTTTTCGTTGCACCTAATTTTAGTTCCATGACGACTCAAACAGTCCCCTACGCTACCACTGCTCCAGCCTCAGACATTATCGCAGCTCAGCAGCTGATTGATTCGTTTGAGCAATCTCAGACACCCGGTGTATGGCCGCATTTGAATAAATCTAAGATTATCGAAACTCTGCGTGATCGGGTCTCTAACCCCTTCCGATTAGATCAAAAACAACAGCCATTTTGTGGGCCAGCATCAATTGTGTTTGAGCTGATTCGTAAGCAACCGATTCGATATATCCACATGTGTCAGCAGCTCTACGAGCAGGGCAAATTTCAAGGTTATACGCGAACGGTTGAGGCAGCCTATCAGCTCCGTGACAATAGCAGAGATGTTGATATGGCTCAGGCCGATTGGATGCTCATTGCCACCATGCGAGAGTCTGAAAATCTGCTGTTCAATATCGATCCTCGTGCGCCAAAATTAATTCGTAATCTTGCTGGAATGACAAAGTCATGGGAAATGAGGGGGTGGACCAAAGAAATCTTGGGATATCCACGTGTGACATACCACCACGCTTATCTATTCCGCGATATTGCAGTGATGAATCAGGCGAAAGCGGCGATCGCTAAAGGTGGCGTTGCATTTGCACTGGTGACCGCTGGAGGGCTATTTAGCACTGAGGAAATGGTAACCCGCTCGGATAGTAAGTCGGTGAGAAACATCGCATTGCCTGACCACTGGATTGCGCTGGTTGATATTGCCGACATTCCTTCAACATTGTCGTGGCGAGGCATTGCTTACCGTACGGATAAAGCTCGGTTACACTTCGACACCTTTACTTGGGCTCGTCGAGTACCTGTTGATATTGGTCGTGCTGCCTTTCGACGCTTTTTCTGGGGTGTTGTTATTGGACAGCCATAGGTTTTAGCTATAGCTTAGACAACATTGTCCTTCCAACGTTGTACGCCTACTCTAAAAGCCAGCAATGAATGAGGGTTGCCTTGCAGCGCAGGGCAACCCTCATTCATTGCTGGTTTTTAGAGAATTGATATAGGCACCTGATGATTAGCGCTGATAGACCTCTGCGGGAATACCTTGGTTATTGAGTTCTTCTACAAGACTTTGAGCGCGTTCAGGCGTGCTAAATGCACCAAATTGAACCTGGGCACCCTGTGGAAAATTCCGGACATAGGCTCCAGAAACCGCTTGTTGCGCTTGTGATAGGCTGCGATCGCCGGTGAAGGGAGCAACAACATAGACGAAGCCCTCTTGGGGTTGGTCGGTTGCGGCGGCTGAGCTTGGCTCAGATGTGTTGGTTGTGGTCGATGGTGGAGCGACTGGAGGAGGTGCAGTGTTCGCCGGAGACGGAGTAGCTGTCTGCGGTTCTACAGTTGGTGAAGGTGTGGGGGTAGGTGTTGCCGTTTGGTGAGGCGTTGTCGGCGCTGCGAATCGCTGGGGTGCTAGAGCCTGTACTTGAGAAGGTCCAACTTGAGCGGATGTCTCTGGAGCAGTTGTAGTAGAGGCTTGCAGATTTTCTGAGTCAGTTGTGGTGTCAGATATTCCATCTTCAGGGTTTGGTAAGCCATCAATCTCTGATGACTGGGATTGTCGAGGAATGACGCTAAGCGAATTTAGATCAAGCTCATCAAATTCACTTGAAGCAAGGTTTGTCGAAATCCCGGAACGTGAGGAATTGTCTGCATCTCCGACTGCGATCGCATCATCTGAGGGAGCCGTCTCTCGGTTTCCAAAACCTAAAATAGCGGGATTAACGGCGATATATCCTACCGTGGCTGTTGAGAGCACAAGCAGCATCAGTGAGCCAATGCCAAGGGGAGTCATCAAGCCAAACCATCGGTTTGACGATGACTCCGCATCAGAACGATCGGGGTGTTGAGATGGGTCATCTTCTAGTTCATCGAGACTCCGAAGTAGAGCCTCAGATGATTCTAGATAACTGTCAGGGACTTCGGTGTGGAGAGCGATCGCCCCATCTGTGTCAGTTGGTGAGACTGTGGTGATTGATTGATGAACAGCAGCAAGGGCGTTAGAAGAGACAGAGGAAGCGATCGCCAAAGAGCCAGACTCCTCGTCATATTTTTCGTACTCCGATGCTATTCCATTCGTTTGAGCGCCTGAATTTTGAGTGACTGGATGGTCTGAATCTAGTTGATTATCGAGGGAAGCCTGATCGTGAGCTTCTGCATACTGCCGGTAGCGAGCGAGTTCATCATTTAAATCAACATCAAGGCTACCCATTGCAACTTTCAATGCTGTTGGCAGATCGAATGTCGGCGTATCTGATAACCCCAATCCAAAGTACTGCTGTATTTGTAATACTGGTTGTTGATGCTGGAGAGTCATATTAGACTCTGTGGGGCTGCCTGCATTCCTTTGCTGGTCGATATCACATTGATTATTCATGAACAATCCTGTCCTATTCCACGCCTCACCCAATTCAAAATTTTAATTTCTCCTGAGCGAAAGGAGATATTGCCTGTCATTATACGAGTGCCTTCGTAAAACCGTGTAACTTTTAAGATAAAGGACTTAAACGAATCCTCATCGTTGTCTTCGTACATCACTGCTTGAAAAAACGTAAGCCATGGGTCGACACAAGGAATTTGATCGCAACAAGGTATTAGAAAAAGCCGCTGCAATGTTTCGAAAGCAGGGCTACGAAGCGACCTCTGTGCAAGATTTAGTGACCTGCATGGGAATCAACCGTGGCAGCCTTTACGACACGTTTGGTGATAAGCAAGCGTTGTTTCTTTCAGCGTTAGACTACTATCGAGAGACCTATGCCAATAACCTAATTTCAGCGTTACAACAATCGACGGAGGGGGTCAGCTCAATTCGACAGTTCTTCAATGCACTAGTCAATAGCCGAAGTGGCGAAGAAGGATGTCAAGGCTGCTTGATGGTGAACACTGTGGTCGAGCGAATGCTCCATGACAAGGAAACGGCTGACAAGGTGTCCGCTCACCTAACTGTTTTGGAAGACGCGTTCTATCAAGCATTACTGCGTGCCCAACGCTTGGGCGAACTCAATCGATCTCCTGAAGATTTGCGGCGGCTGGCTCGGTATTTTGTGAGCTGTGCCAACGGACTCTGTGTTAGTGCAAAAGCATCTCCCGATCCATCGGTTCTTCAAGACATTGCAGATACGACCCTGTCTGTGTTGGAATAGCAGACCTATTGTGTTAGCAACGTCTCCATATACAGCGAAGATTGGATGCGCGTAGGCCCGAACTTCATTTTTGCCTAAACGTTGCCAAGTCGTAGGAATAAAGCCATAGCCATCGGTTTTAGGACGTTGCTTAGGGCGCGCAGAGTACGACCTAAGCAACACCGTGGCAGTACTAAGCTGGCGATAGCGATAGCTTTAGCCATTTAGGCTAGGACACTCAGTATGATTCGGTTACTTAGCCAATAGCCAAATGGCTCGCCGTCTTGTCCTAACGGAACTAGCGACGGCTATATAAAAGCCTAGATAAGAATTTGCTGAATTTTTGACTAGTTGTTCCAAAAACACTTATGATGAGTAGTGTCAGATAAACCAAACGCTCTAGTTGCGTATTCAACATTTGCTTGTCAGAAAGATGCGATCGCCTTCACCTGATCAGTACGCACCTTAAGCAACGTGCAAATTCATTCTTGAGGCAGTAGTCGCCGATCAGACCATCAGTATTAGGCCATCAGTAATTGTGGAGCTTTTCTTCAATTGAGCCTTGACTACGCGTAGATAGCGAACCTGCTCATTCAGGTCCATCGATATTACGACGTTCATACTCGTTCTCCGAAATTGATGAAATCAATGCTTTTGTGAGGTGTGCCATACCAGCAAGCTTCACAAGAATAAAAATCATGCGCCAATTCGGAGAATAAGCATCACAGGCTGATGATGGTCACAGTCTGCGGAATCTTAAATGCGATGGTGAACGGTTGCTTCGGTTATGTCGTGTCGTTTCTATTAACAGGAGGATTGTAATTATGAACACCGCTCAACAGTCTCTGGCACAAGAGCTTGCAGATACAAAATCGTCGGTATTGTCACAGATCCCAGAAGATTCTCAGGCTGTTATGGCGCAGGCAACTGCCGATTTGAAAGTATCTGGCCTCACAAGTCGCAGCCTCAGCGTGGGCGATCGCCTTCCAGAGATTTCATTGCCTGACGTTCACGGCAATATTGTCAACATCCAAGAGCGGTTGGCGAATGGTCCCGTGATCATTGCTTTCTATCGTGGACAATGGTGTCCATATTGCAACACTGAGCTACGCGTTCTCCAGCGATATTTACCAGACTTCAAAGCTGCGGGTGCATCCTTAGTTGCGATTTCGCCACAGACGCCCGACAACTCACTGTCAACCACTGAGAAAAATGAGCTGGAGTACGAGGTGCTAAGTGACGTTGGCAATGTTGTCGCACGAGAGCTTGGGCTTGTTTTTACCTTACCTGAGTCATTACGACCGATTTACGAGAACTTTGGTATTGATTTACCTGCCCATAATGGCGATCGTACCTTTGAATTGCCGGTTCCAGCAACGTATGTTGTTGCGCAAAACGGTGAAATTATCTACGCGTTCGCAGAAGCGGATTATACCCAGCGAGCAGAGCCCAGCGATATTCTTGCAGCGGTAAAATCCATCTAGTTCTAATAGCCTGAATCATCATGGTTCTTACTTGGTCACAATGGGTTGAGCACTATCTCTGTTGTGCCATGATGTTCAACGTCTATAGACGCCACATCTAGTAGGGCGGCACGTGCATTAAGGAATCGGCTGATAGTTGGTTCCTTAGCCTGAATGGCTAGAACGATACATTTACCTGACTAAAACGATACATTTATCTGAAAGGGAGGATTCCGATGACAACCCCTATCAAACCGATTGTTTTGACAGAAGATACGTTTGACGCTGAAGTTTTGAATAGCGCTGTCCCAGTGCTTGTCGATGTTTGGGCTCCTTGGTGTGGACCCTGTCGAGTGATTGGTCCTGTTGTTGATCAGTTGGCCCAAGCATTTGAGGGAAAAGCAAAAGTTGCCAAGCTCAATAATGACGAGAATGAGGCGATCGCCAATCGATATGGTATTCAGGCCATTCCAACGCTTCTTATCTTCAAAGATGGTCGCGTGGTGGATCGAGTGGTTGGCCTTGCCTCAAAGGCAGCATTGACTGATAAGTTGAATCAGTTCATTGATTCGGATGCGCTAGTGGCGAATTCTTAGCTTGGCGTTACTGATAGCCATGTAAAGCTGTGTTAGGGATAGATTCGGGGTGGGATGGCGCAAGATGCTATCCCACCCTGTATTTAATTTACTCGTACCAAATCATCAATCGGGGTTGAATATTGGTGTGGTGTAACTTAAGGAGCTAAATAATCACTTTGTGTCCATCGCTCCTGCATGATGTTTGCTGCCTAGCAGTTCCAGCTTTAATTTGTTTTTTTTGG
>JBCBLF010000010.1:19456-46778 GCA_038520475.1 Cyanobacteria bacterium J06627_8 | reverse complement strand
TTAATCGCCTGTTGCCAGTCTCCTGATTGGGTGGGCGTGTAAGCAACAATGTCTAACGAAGGGAATGCTGAGACTGGTAGAGGCGATCGCCCAGGCTGATCAGAAGCCCACAGTTCTTGTGAATTCTTCCGCCATCGGCTATTACGGCATGAGCGAAACAGCAACATTTGATGAGTCCAGCACTCCAGGTGACGATTTTCTGGCACAGGTGTGTAAAGAATGGGAGGCAGCAGCTGAAGCCGTAACGCCATTGGGAGTGCGCTTAGTGATTCTTCGAACCGGCATCGTTCTGGGTATGGGCGGAGCACTGGCGAAGATGCTGCCTCCATTTAAACTATTTGCCGGAGGCCCGATCGGCAGCGGTCGGCAGTGGTTTTCCTGGGTTCATCGAGACGATCTGGTGGCGCTAATCGTTAAAGCCTTATCAGATTCCCAGATGCAGGGTGCTTACAATGCAACAGCTCCTCATCCAGTACGTATGGAGAAATTTTGCGATGAACTTGGAAAAGCAATGAATCGTCCGTCTTGGATGCCAGTGCCGAATTTTGTATTGGAGCTCCTGCTGGGAGATGGAGCACAGGTTGTGCTGCAAGGGCAACAGGTTTTGCCGAAACGCACTCTGGATAGTGGCTTTACATATCAGTACACCACTCCTGATCAGGCCATTGAAGAAATCCTCGCCTGATAGAGCAATCCGCCAATAGGTTAGAACATTTACCTTCAGGAAAGGCGCGCGGAGTGGGGCTTTCCTGAAGGTAAATGAGTTTACTGGAGCGAGTAGCACCATACATTTTTTGGGGCCAGTCATCGTAGTTGGCAACTACTCCGTTGAGTCCCAAAAAGATTATGTAGAATGCACAACATTCTGCCTTGCCATGCCGAAATAATCTAAGCAAAGTCATGAGCGGTGCAATTCACCGATCTGAAGAGAGGGCCTGCAGCTTGTTACTCACCCATCGAATAGCTCCAACGGCCAGTGAACCGGCCATGAGAATGCCGATTGCTGGCATAAACACCGGGTCCCACAACCGATACCACACATCAAATCCTAATGGCACATTGAACGATCGCCCAGCCAAGGCGATCGCAAACCAAAAGAAGCTCAACAGCACAAAAAACAGGTCAATCATCAGGCCAAAGTTGAGCCATTTCAAGATTGCGTCTTTCATCAGTCTTATGCGTTCGTCCTAATTCAGTGATGTGAACAAGCGAGTGTTTCAGAAACTTACCATGTCCCAAGCAATAGCTGTAACCAGCTTAGTCTTGGCCGGGATCGTATTGCACGCGAAGCGCGCCCAACATGCTTTAAAGCCAATGCTATCGCCATAGCTAACCGTAGCCTATCTCTCTTCTGTCACTTTCGCTGGATGAAATCTGTAAGGCTGAAACTGCGTTTGTAAAACGCTGATATTCCAAGTGCATCATCACAAGAGAATGAGGCTTTCAGTTTTCCATTTCCTAGAGTGACAAAAGAGAGCTATGGCGCTATGTACTCAATCCAAATCAATATTTTTTGAAGAAAGCTATGCTCCGCAAGGCTTTCCTCAAGAATATATAGCCGTCGCCAGTTCCGTTAGGACAAGACGGCGAGCCATTTGGCGATGCGCCAAGGACTCGAATAATACTTGGTGTCCTAGCCTAAATGGTTAAAGCTATATATCCAGACCTGTATCCGAACTACGATAAAAGGTGCGCAAAAAAAGATTCCCTACCCAATCGAGCAGAGAATCCTTAGAAAGTAATTTGCTTAAATACAAAAGAGACACGTAACACAAGTGCCACTTATTACGACTATTGCTCGTCTAATAGCTCTAAATTGTCAGGATCAACGTAGTGACAAGTTGCATCATCAATACAAATCAGTGCCCAACCGGATTCATCGATTCCCATGAATTTATAGGATGCTTCCTGTACAAAGAAGCCTCGATGATTGCGAGTGTCAGGCTTCACTTCAACATTGTTAGCCTCTAGCATGGCGGGTCTCCTAAAAAAGCTTCGATAAACGTTAAAACAATCGTTAGGTAAAGAGCGATAAGTATAGCTAATCACCTTCTTGATGAAAGCTTATCATCGAGTCTATGAGCTTTTCGTTAAATTACATTGAGTGTATGTATCGTTCAGTATCGATTAACGACTCTATCATTCACCAAAGAAAGACCTATAACTGGCTCCTGGTGGAAGAAGTGGCAATTATTCAAACAGCCATTTGTAAACACGTGTGAGTGCCTTCCAGTCTGGTTTTCGGCTTAATCCTTCTTCACAGTTTTTCTTTACTTCTTCTTTCAGCTCTGCAACGGCCATCATGACCTGTTGCGCAAATTCAACGTGATCTCGAACGCCTTTCTTCTGAGTCTCTAGCATGGCGATCGCCAAGTTGACGCGCGCTTGCGGATCTTCTGGATTGAGCTTAACGGCTTTTTGAGCTGCCTTAAATGCTAACGAAGGCTTGTCATCTAGTAGGTAAAGCCATGCTAAGCAGGTCCATGCTGGACTGCTTTTCGGAGCTCGATCAACCACTTCTTTGAAGACAGGAACTAAGGTTTCAGGCGACTCGCCACCCTTGTATCGCTCTAGACCACTGTCAAAAAGTTCTTCTACCGTTTGGGTCATTACATCAACGTACCGATTCAACAGAAACGAATATGGATCAATCAGTCTCTCTACCCAGCAGCTTCAAACCATCCAGAATTGAAATGATATAGAGAAAACCAACAGGCTCTGTGAGACTGATTCATCTATTATTTTGAAACTCTATAGTACTCTCTGATGAAGGGGCTAAAAAATCAAATATTCCCCCTCTTACAGAAGCCGCATCTCATCGCTTCATGACTAGTGTCAAGCCATCTCCAACGGGCAACAGACTCAATGAGATACGAGCATCGCTGTGAAGTTTAGCATTGAGTTCACGTAGCGATCGCGTTCGCTTCTGAGTATCCGTGATATCTGCAACTCGACCCGACCACAGCACATTGTCAATCATGATGAGGCCACCGGGTCGTACAAGCTGAAGCGATCGCTCGTAGTAGCTGTCGTAGGATGATTTGTCAGCGTCAATGAACGCAAAATCAAACGAATTCGCATCACCATTAGATAGGAGCAGATCCAATGTGTCGAGTGCTGGAGCAATACGAAGCTCAATCTTGTGCTCAACACCAGCTTTCTGCCAATAGGATTGGGCGATCGCTGTATAATCAGCGCTCACATCACAGGCCACCAACTTACCGTCATCGGGTAGTGCTAAGGCAACGGATAGCGCACTATATCCGGTAAACACTCCAATTTCTAAAGCTTTCTTTGCTCCGATAAGCTGCACAAGAAACGCCATGAGCTGTGCCTGTTCTGGAGAAACTTGCATTTGACCCATCGGATGGCGGGCCGTTTCTTCACGTAGGTGTTTTTGATGGACTGATTCTCGCAGCGATACGGATAATAAGTAATCGTAGAGATCATCCGTTAAGTTCAAGGAGCGGCTCGACATTGTAAGGATAGGCGTCGTACGCATCATGTTGGCAGTGATGAAGAAGAATACTCAGTAAACGCCGCATTTAAGCAAACGACGCATTACATCGAGCATTCAAATGAAGATAGAATCCTCTTCTGCACCATTTCGTCTTCATCATTCTCATTCTTGATCCGACTGCGGTCAACGTTTACTCAGCTACCAGTTTTTGAGCAAATTCTGCGGACCGCTGTTGGAATGCTAATTACTTGAAATGCGCTCAAAAGCATCTCGATTGGGGAAAATTTCAAACTTTTCCAATAGCCCAGCACGTTCAATCTGAAGTGATGTTTCATCAGTAAGTGAACAAATAACAAGCCGTGCTCCCGCACGACGAGCTCGATTTCGGGCAATCATTAGAATTCCGATGCCGCTGCTTTCGATGCTCTGCACATGAACTAAGTCAATTAATAATAGTTTTGCCCCTGTCTCAAGACTATCTGCAAGCCAATTCAACATGTCAGGCGCATCTTTCGTGCCAAGAACCTGATTGGTTGGCCCGAAAATAAAAGGTTCCGTCATAGGTGTTAGAAAAGCGTTCCAGGGGAGAAGCAAGTGGTTTGTTGCTTACTCAACACCTTTCCGTCAAACGACCAAAAATCCGGACTTCCCATTGGTGATCTCACTCGAGGGAGGTAAATGGATGCATCCGGATGTTCTAGTCAAAAGTTATGTAAATCATCGCTTGCGCTGTCCTCTACAAACCAGAGAACTCCCATTCTCTGAGCAACTTTCCGTAGCAGTTTAAAGACTAAGTTGTCTGTTGAGTGCGTTTTTGTGAGCGATCGCAAGCCATGCACGCATCACCCACGAAAACGTCGAGGTTATCACTCAGCTGTCTAGTGCCGTACCTTGATCCGTACTTCGACAGGTCGGTTATCTCAACCCTTTGATATATAAGGGCTTAGAGCAAATCGCTAAAATATTAGAAGAAATTGATTAAGCGTATGGCTACATCGTTCCATCGCTTGTCCATTTACCCGTTAAAAATCATCGATAAAGGCGATGTGATAAGCAGTCGGTATGACTGAAGCGATCGCCATCCGTTTGGGAGGTTTAGTATGAATCAGTTCAAAACTGTTGCGTTATTGGGATTGCTCAGTGCCTTGCTCATTTCAGCAAGTTACTGGTTGATTGGTGGCACCGGTGGTGCTGTGATTGGTGTTGTGATTGCTGCCGTGATGAACCTTGGGTCATGGTTTTACTCTGACAAAATCGCCCTTGCGGCTTATCGAGCCCAGCCCATTTCTCCCTCCCAGGCTCCCCAGCTTTATGCGATGGTCAAGCGGCTAAGCGATCGCGCCAATATTCCAACTCCAGCGCTTTACATTGTTCCAGGCCAAGCAGCAAATGCGTTCGCAACTGGTCGCGATCCAGAGCATGCAGCTGTTGCAGTCACTCAAGGCATTGTGGATTTGCTATCTGCCGACGAGCTCGAAGCCGTCATTGCCCATGAGCTCAGCCACATTATTAATCGGGATACGCTAACTCAGGCAGTTGCTGCAACCATTGCAGGTGCCATTTCGTTTTTGGCTCAAATCGTAAGCTACACGCTATGGTTCGGCGGCGGGTCGCGAGATGAGAATGGTCCGAATCCATTAGCCATGCTAGGAACGGTTTTGTTTGCACCAATGGCAGCAACGATTATTCAACTTGGAATCTCTCGAACTCGCGAATTTGCTGCTGATGAAGGCTCAGCTCGACTCACAGGTAATCCCCGCGCATTGGCGAGTGCACTTCAGCGGTTGGAAGCGTCAGCCCGTCGGATGCCGATGGCAGCCAACCCTTCCTTCGAACCGCTGCTAATCATGAATGCACTGCCAAAGCAGTTGATGAGTAATTTGTTTTCTACGCATCCATCGACCCAGGCTCGCATTCAAAACTTGCTCGATGTTGAAAAAACGTTGAAATCGTCTAGTCCGTCTCGGCAGTTCCTTGTTCGTAACTGACGCGAAATGAATGATTAGTCTAGGCAACAATCTGTAGACAAATTTAGCGCTAGTTTAGAGGCATCTGAAATTACGCAAAATTGTTTTGTTCCTCAATGTCTTAACCCTTTTGAAATGAGATAGGAGTCAAACACATGCACCCAGAGACAAACGAACCAACCACAACTGGCCAGTCAGAACCTGCATCCATTAAGCCAGTAACCATTGATCCAACAGACCCTAACAATACCCTCCACCCCAGTCCAGACGAGTTGACGGAAGAAACTCGTGCATTGGTCAATGCTGTTCGGACACGTGCTCAAGTCGATGCGAAAGCCGCAGGCGACTTCAGCCGTGAAACGTATCTCAATACGGTTCGACAACTGCGTGAGACAGTTGAGACCAATAAGCTGTTTGACCCAGAGGAGATTGAGAAGTCTTTTACTATCGTTCAGCAGGAAGCTGAAAAGAATTGGAACGCAATTTTCAAAGAAGTAAACGACTTCGGCGATCGCCTTACACAGGCATCGAAAGCTGCATGGGACATCATGACTCAGTCCAACGATCGACCCAACTAATTCCCAGCCTTAGGCTAGCGTGATCGCCACTGCCAGTTCCATCAGGACGAGACGGTGAACAGCGTCAACAGATTAGATAATATTCAGTGCTTTAGCCTCAGCCGCTAACGTCTATCGTTCAACAGCACCAATGAGAAATGGAGTGGTGGCCTGACACTAGGTCATCACTCCATTTTTGTCAGGGCTGACACACATCCACGATATAGCTGTCGCCAGTTCCGTTAGGACAAGGCGGCGAGCCACTTGGCGATATGCTGAGAAACCGAATGATACTCGGTGTCCTAGCCTAAATGGATAAAGCTATATTTAGTGAATTTTTGGTGATGGTGTCGGGTGCAGAGCCCGATATCATCAACCAAAAATGCGTCATATTCGGTTGGGTTAAGTCGGGTGCAGGGACAGGATCACATTCTGTAGATTTTATTAGGATAGTTGCTTGGCAATACTAGAATGATTAGGTTTGTGTCGGAGGTCGTTATCAGCCAACAACTGATTAATCTGCCATTCAAACGGGCATAATCGATAACCCAACACCTCAGAATCTCTTTCACTCATTTAGCGCGAGTCAGATAAAACGTTATGCGAAGCCATTACTGTGGCCATCTACGGGCAGAACACATTGGAGAAACGGTTACTCTTTATGGTTGGGTTGATCGTCGTCGTGATCATGGCGGCGTCGTTTTCATTGATTTGCGCGATCGCACTGGAGTTGCACAGATTGTCAGCGATCCAGAACGGACTCCAACGTCATACCAGCTGGCCGAAAGTATCCGCAACGAATACGTCATCAAAGTGACCGGGCGGGTGTCTCAGCGTCCTGCAGAATCTCTCAACCCCAAGCTACCGACAGGTGAGGTTGAAATTTATGCCGATGCGATTGAGATTCTAAATGCCGTTCGTAAACAGCTGCCCTTTCAAGTTTCCACAGCAGAAAGCGAAACGGTCAAAGAAGAGCTGCGCCTGAAATATCGCTACCTGGATTTGCGGCGCGATCGCATGACTCAAAATCTTCAGCTTCGTCATGCCGTTGTCAAAGCAATCCGTCGTTTTCTCGAAGATACCGAAGGCTTTATTGAGGTTGAAACACCGATCCTTACTCGCGCGACGCCTGAAGGTGCACGCGACTTTTTGTTGCCAAGTCGCGTTAATCCTGGACAGTGGTTCGCACTCCCCCAATCTCCACAGCTGTTCAAGCAGCTGCTGATGGTATCAGGGCTCGACCGCTATTATCAAATTGCTCGATGCTTTCGAGATGAAGATCTGCGAGCCGATCGTCAGCCTGAATTTACTCAACTCGATATGGAAATGAGCTTCATGTCAGTTGATGAAATCATTGAACTGAATGAGAGATTAATCTGTCATATCTTCAAAACGGTAAAGAATATCGATGTACCCACTCCATTTCCTCGGCTCACCTACGCCGATGCGATGAATCGATATGGTAGCGACAAGCCAGATACTCGTTATGGGCTAGAGCTCGTCGATGTATCTAACGTTGTTCAGGAATGTGGGTTTAAGGTATTTTCTGGTGCAGTGAAGTCGGGCGGCATTGTCAAGATTCTCCCGATTCCTGGAGGCAATGATCAGATCTCCAACGTTCGGATTAAGCCGGGTGGCGATTTGTTCAACGAGGCAACGACTGCTGGTGCCAGGGGGCTCGCCTATATCCGCGTACGGGATGATATGGCGATCGACACCATCGGAGCCATTAAAGACAATCTGTCTGATGAACAAAAGCAAGAGATTCTAACGCTTACCGATGCAAAACCGGGTCATCTGCTGTTGTTTGGCGCTGGAGACACCGCAACGGTCAACAAAACGCTTGACCGTCTTCGCCAAGTTGTCGCCAAGGAGATGAATCTCATTGACCCCGACAAAATCAATCTACTTTGGGTGACCGAGTTTCCCATGTTTGAGTGGAATGAAGATGAAAAACGGTTAGAAGCCCTCCATCATCCCTTCACTTCGCCGTTCCCAGAAGACAGTGATGATCTGAAGACAGCGCGTGCTCAGGCCTACGATATTGTGCTCAATGGATTCGAAATTGGAGGAGGCAGCCTCAGAATCTATCAGCCAGACATTCAACAGCAGGTGTTTGACACGATTGGGCTATCCGATGAAGAAGCCAGAGATAAATTTGGGTTCTTGCTAGATGCATTTGAATATGGAACTCCACCCCATGGAGGCATTGCTTATGGTCTCGACCGCGTAGTGATGCTATTGGCCGGAGAAGAATCGATTCGAGATGCGATCGCATTCCCCAAAACTCAGCAAGCTCGATGCCTACTCACGAATGCACCGTCTGGTGTCGAGTTGAAACAGCTCAAAGAACTGCATGTCCAGTCGACATGGAAAGAGAAGAAATAGCATTCGTGAAACACCACCACATATCACTTTCATCTCTATGAAAACCAACGACAAATGGGCAGGCTTTAGTGGTACTAAAGCCTGCCCATTTGTCGTTGGTTTTTGAAGAATTGATATAACGCTACACTAGCTCTTAAGCAGGGTTGATGCCATTTCAGCACAGCGCTGAAACAGATCAACCTTGAAACAAATCACGCTTTCATGGGAAAATCTTATAAAAAGTTAACGTTTGGCACTCTTTTCTCTCATGAAAATACTTCTTGTTGGCGCAACTGGAACATTAGGACGACAAATCGCAAAATGTGCTCTAGATGAGGGATACGACGTGCGTTGTCTAGTTCGGAGCAAGCGAAAAGCGTCTTTTTTGAAGGAGTGGGGTGCTGAGCTAGCTGGAGGAGATTTAACCCAGCCAGAGACAATCACAGCAGCGCTTGATGGCGTCGAAGCTGTCATCGATGCAGCAACAACCCGTGCCACTGATTCTGAGCGAATGCAGACCATTGATTGGGATGGAAAAGTCGCTCTAATCAAAGCTTGTAAAGAAGCCAACGTCAATCGATTTATCTTCTTTTCCATTCTGGATTCAGAGAAATATCCAAACGTTCCACTCATGGATATCAAGCATTGCACTGAGCTATATCTTGCTGAGTCTGGCTTAGACTATACGATTCTTCGCCCCTGCGGGTTTATGCAGGGATTAATCGGTCAATACGCCATTCCTATTCTTGAGAACCAGGCCATTTGGGTGATGGGAAATACCTCCCCGATTGCCTATATGGACACTCAAGATATTGCAAAATTTGCCGTTAAATCCCTAGAAAAACCAAACACCATTGGGGGTTCCTTTCCCGTTGTTGGAAACCGTGCATGGGGGGCGTATGAAATTATCCGCTTATGCGAGCGGCTGTCTGGGAAAGAATCAAAAGTCTCCCGCATGCCGTTGGGGCTACTCCGTGCCATTCGTAAAGTGGTGAAATTCTTTCAATGGGGCTGGAACGTCGCCGATCGCTTGACCTTTACCGAGGTGATTGCAGCCGGACAACCCCTAGAAGCTGATATGTCAAAAACCTATGAAGCATTTGGCATTGAGCAAAAAGACATCACGACCCTTGAAGGCTATCTCAAAGAATATTTCGAGCGCATTATGAAAAAGCTTCGAGAAATTGATTACGAGAAGCAGAAGCAGAAGGAACGACAGCGCCGGAAGCGATCGCCCTTCAAATCATCGACTCGTCAACGGTAAGTTTTCGACTCACTTTGCATCAACTATCGGTATGAGTTGGCTCAAAATTCTTATTATTCGTCATGGGATGTCGTTGGGTAACCAAGCGGGACGAATGATGGGCCAGCTCGATGATGCGCTCTCCCCAGAGGGTGAACGACAGGCTCAGCAGCTTGCAGCATACCTGGTTCAATATGCGGGCCGACCCACCGCACTTTACAGCAGTCCACTTGAACGGGCAGCCCAAACAGCTGCTTGCTTAGCAGAGCAACTCAATATGACTGTGACGTATCACGGTGGCTTAAAGGAACTACATGGTGGGATTTTTCAAGGGCTCACCTGGGCTGAAGCAAAACAGCGCTATCCACAGAAATGTAAGCAACTAGAGTCGTCATTAGGCTGGATTCCAGTTCCTGAAGCGGAGTCTCCCCAAGATGGATATCAGCGAGCGATTCACGTTTTACGTGAATTAACCTCACGGCATGCCAATGGTGATGATATCTGGGTTATGAGTCATGCTGGACTAATGCAGCATTTAATCTCAGCACTTCTCGGGAGCGATCGCTCATGGGGAATGGCGATCGCCCATACAAGCATGTTTGAATTTTGGATTGATCACGATCGGTGGTCTGACCATGGCCCTGATCGGTGGAATACCGAACGATGGAAGATTCGCCGGTTCAACGATACTGAACATTTAGACCAGCGTTGATTCCATCTGGTCGTTCGATGTATAGCGCTGTGCGCGTTGGTTAAGTGCAGTTGTTTGGGTCGCGGTGCGCCCCAAACAACTTTTATGCTTAAAGCATTTGCAAACTGCTAGCAACGAGATGAATTTTGAAAGTGGTGCACTGAACCGCTTTCAAAATTCATCTCGTTGCTGTAAGCAAAGCTATGGCGTCAAAGCAGTCTGGACTTTTATGAATAGCAATACCGCAAGATGCCCCGGATAGAACCCATAGAACCATCGCGCCCTGGGACCTCGATTTTGATTGAGGCTGTAGATTAACAAAGGTGCAGCCATAGCCCATAGCTGGACACTCCGCTGGAGAGCAATGAAGTCAATAATATGAAGCCCAATCCACAATATCCACCATTGGAAAATACCCGATATTCCGTTCACTGGAAGTCTGGCCATCAGGAGAATAACGCAGAGTCCATATACTCCAGCATCCATCGGAATAAACGTTGTCGCGATAAGCCCCAGAACCCATATCAGATAACGTTCCGATGAAAACTGTTTGGCCAAGCGGATGACGGCTAAGCCTACCATCAGTGTTACTAAAATATTGAGCTGGCGAACCTCAAATAGCCAGGTATAGAAGGGTTGGCTGATCAATGCACCAATCGCTAACCGCCTGAAATAGGCCCACACATTTTGCGTCTTGCGCTCTCCTTGAGTCAGCAGCCAAGCAAACAATGGAAAACTCAACCGTCCAATGACCCTCAGCACCATCACCTCAGGATAAAAGACAGCTCCAATGTGGTCGATGACCATGCAAATCGCTGCGACAAGTTTGAGTTGGAAGGATGTCATTAACGGTTTCGCTTAAAGGAAAAAGGAGTCAGCAATAGAGGTTGGGGGATGATGAAGAGCTAGGGACCACAATGTGTCATAATATTTACAATTATTATGAGACGATTGTAAAGAATTATTTCTTCACTCCTCACGATCATTATGGGCATGGAAATATCCGAAGATAAAGAAGACAAATATGACGCCTCCTCTGGCGAGGCTGATGAAGACAACCTGGACGATCAGCCGTTAGATCCAAAGATGATGGATCGCTACGAGTGTGGTGCATGTGGATACATCTATGAGCCCGTTTTAGGGGACGGAGCTAGCATAGCTGCTGGCACTCCATTTGAAGATATTCATGACCCATGGAAATGCCCCGTATGTAGTGCATCTAAGCGGCAGTTTGGAAACATTGGCCCTGCAGGGAATCCGTCTGGTTTCAAGGAAAACTTGGGTTATGGTCTCGGGGTTAACGTATTAACCCCTGGGCAGAAAAATATTTTGATTTTTGGTTCACTTTTCTTGGGTTTCTTGTTTTTTATGAGTCTTTACGGCTTGAAGTAAAATTCCCTACGGTTCACAGATGCAGTCGACCCCAGTTAAGTATGCGTTGAGAGACTGGTATTACGTGCAGCCTGTGATTCAAGATTTTGAGATCACGCTAAAGCTGGTTCATTGCTGACCTCAGTCACTCATTCGAAGTTCCGTCTAATTTCAATACCTATGAATGTATTCTTAGTGCCCTTAAAGCGATTCTTCCTCATTCTTACTGCGGTGGTCTTCTGTAGTGGCTGCGCGGGTGCCTATCTCGAATCGATCCCATCAAATCCTTGGGAGGTCGTCACGTTGCCGACCGAAGAGACGGTCCTCGATATTGCATTTACTGATAGTCAACACGGTTGGCTGGTCGGTAAGCGAGCCACTCTCCTAGAAACATTTGACGGTGGTCAGAGCTGGTCAGAACAGCAGCTTGAGCTGAGCGATACGCAGCTGTACAACCTGACATCAGTTAGTTTCTCGGGAGATGAAGGCTGGGTTGTCGGAGAGCCTAGCATTATGCTGCACACCACTGATGGAGGGGCAAATTGGGAGCGTATTGCGCTTAGCCCTCAGCTTCCTGGCACCACTCGCATGATTACAGCTCTGGGTGCTCAGTCTGCTGAGCTCGTCACTGATGTTGGAGCGATTTACAGAACCAGCGATTCCGGTAGAAACTGGAAAGCCATGGTAGAACAAGCAGTTGGTGTGTTTAGAAACATCTCCCGTTCTCCAGATGGTCAGTATGTTACGGTTTCCTCGCGAGGAAATTTCTACTCTACGTGGGAACCTGGTCAGCTTGCTTGGCAGCAGCACAATCGCACAAGCTCACGACGCTTACAAAATATGGGCTTTGGACCAGATGGTCGTTTGTGGCTGCTTGCAAGAGGTGGAGTAGTTCAATTTAGTGAACCAGGCACACTTGAGAATTGGGATGAACAGGTCTCACCTGAATTCTCAACCAGTTGGGGATTACTGGATCTGGCCTATCGAACGAATGATGAGATTTGGCTGTCAGGCGGAAGCGGCAACCTACTAATGAGTACTGATGGTGGTGCCAGCTGGAAGAAAGATCGGGCAATTGAGAATGTTCCGTCTAACTTATATCGGCTTGTTTTCCCTACACCTGGTCAAGGATTTATTTTAGGCAAAGGCGATCTGTTGCTCAGGTTCAACAGCGATCGCCTTGATGAAATGGAGTCAGCTTAGATGCGTTAACGAGGGAGGGGCGATCGCAATGTGAGCTTAGCCAATTTCGATTGCTTGTTGCCCATTCCTCGCTCCCGTATCATATCAATAGAGTTTTTTCAGCAGTTTGTTTATTTGGGAGGAAACTGAAGATGGCAGGAACGACAGGTGAACGCCCATTCTCAGACATTATTACGAGCATTCGCTACTGGGTCATCCACAGCATCACGATTCCAGCACTGTTCATCGCTGGTTGGTTGTTTGTCAGCACAGGTTTGGCCTATGACGCATTCGGAACCCCTCGTCCGAATGAATACTACACTCAAGAGCGTCAAGAGTTGCCAATCGTGAGCGATCGCTATGATGCGTCTCAACAGATTAAGCAATTTAATGTTGAATAGAGCATTGATGCGACATAGAGTTTTAACCTGATTTTTTGACTTTTTGAAATAGGAAATTTGCAACTTATGACAGGATCAAATCCTAATCAACCCGTAACCTACCCGATCTTTACGGTCCGATGGTTATCCGTTCATGCCCTTGCTGTTCCTTCAGTATTTTTCTTGGGCGCAATTGCGGCGATGCAGTTCATTCAACGATAGGAGTTAGATTTTTCCCATGCCTTTAGACCGTCAGACGAATCCAAATAAGCAGCCTGTTGAGCTAAACCGTACATCTCTCTACTTGGGCCTTTTGCTGGTTTTTGTTCTCGGCATTCTCTTCTCAAGCTACTTCTTTAATTAGAATTCTGTTTTGAATATACTTTTGGAGGAAAACACTATGATGCAAGGTGGACGTATTCCCCTTTGGATTGTTGCTACAATCGCTGGGTTGGGTGCAATTTCAGTTCTTGGTTTGTTCTTCTACGGTGCTTACGTTGGTGTGGGTTCCGCAGGCTAACTGTTAGAATTTCTTTGCCCACGAGCAATCATGCTTGGTGTATCAAAAAGCGAGAGTAGGCAATGTGCCTACTCTCGCTTTTTGATAGCAGCGTGCAACTGCATTAAGCACAAAACCGATGATGCGGGGAGCGCACATACGCTGATTAAAGCTATCGCTAACCAATCAGCAAGTTCTCCTCTGGATAGTTAATAACTGATGGCTTCGACTCTCCCAAGAGGGCGGAGATGAGTAAAAGAACGCCAACTCGGCCGATATACATCGTGAGAATAACAATCACTTTCGAAAACAGCGACAGCTTTGCTGTAATGCCTGTAGAGAGTCCTACTGTGGCAAAAGCCGATACGGCTTCAAAAAACAGATCAATAAACTCAATATCAGGATTACTAATTGCAAGGAGGCTGGTCACACAAACAACCGTCAGACCTGAGGCAAAAACGACGCCAACTGCCTTGAGAATAAGTGAGTTTGGTATCTGACGTTGATAGCACAACACATCTTCCTTATTTTCTAGAACAGCTTTCGTGCAGCTAAACAAAATTCTAAATGTCGTTGTTTTAATACCGCCGCCCGTTCCGCCTGGATTTGCTCCAATAAACATAAGTGCGATTGTCATGAGTAGCCCTGTGTTTGTAAAACTGCCGTAATCGACAGAATTAAACCCCGCAGTGCGAGGCATAACCGAGTGAAACCATGCAACTATGAACTTTTCTTTAGGGGAAAAGCTATCCAGATCAAACGCATTGGAGTATTCCGTTGCTAGCAGCACAATCGTCCCCAGCACTAACAAAAATACGCTCGTGCTAATGGCAATTTTGAAGTTGAGCGAGAATTCTCTGTGCGCCACTTTTTGAGAGAGGCGATCGCGAATCCACAGATACACCTCCATAATGACCTGATAGCCAAGCCCGCCAAGCAAGATGAGTGCGGGAATAATAATATTAACTGGGATAGACGTTGCATATTGCGAAAGACTGTCAGAGAAGAGGCTAAATCCCGCATTATTGAATGCACTAATACTGTGAAAGATTGAAAGCCATATTCCTCTCAAAGCTCCGTGATCAGCTTCAAAAACTGGAAACAAGGCAATTACTCCCAGAATTTCAAACGTTAGCGTCAATGCAATGATGGATCGCACGAGTTGAACAGCGCTTGATAGACCTCTTAGATCTAAGGATTTCTGAATCGCTAGTTTTTCTTTCAGGCCAAATCGACGACCTAACAAAATTAATAGGAATGTGGTGGCTGTCATATATCCCAAGCCACCAACTTGGATCAGCAGCAAAATCACTGCACTGCCAAACCCCGAATAGTAAGAACCTGTGTCAACGACAATTAGCCCAGTCACACACACAGCTGACGTTGCAGTAAACAGAGCGGTTACAAGGGTATTCCATTCTCCTGTTGAAGTCGAGATTGGTAACCAAAGCAGCAACGTTCCAACAGCAATTAGCACTAAAAAGCCCAGACATATTGTGCGAGAAACCGTCATATAAAAGTGTATGTGGGGTGAGTTCTGAAAATCTATCGAGTCGTAGTATGACACGGACAGGCCTTGCGTAAGTGCACAAAGTTCAGAGAACTCACGCAAGGTTCTAAGCATGAACAAGGATCTCTAAATCTTATTGAGAGCCTCGCTTTGCATAGTTCCCAACAGGATTATGGTCTCACTAATATTTAAGATAGAAACCACACGTATACCCAGGTCATTTGGAAGACTCAGGCTATCTTGAGGTCCTGCCCCCCTTTCCTTTATCCAGCAGCTACGCTGGATACTATAGCTTTAGCCATTTAGGCTAGGATACCGAGTATCATTCAGTTCCTTGACGCATCGCCAAATGGCTCGCCGTCTTGTCCTAGCGGAACTAGCGACGGCTATAAATCTAGCTTGGAACCCTCGAAATAATTTTTGTTGGAATTCTCGCAACGTGAGAATTCCAACAAAAACTAACCTGGTTTTTACCGCCGGAGTTGGCATGAGACCAATTGCGTTGGCGTGACCGGCTCCATGTAGAGTTGGTTTTTGAAGAATTGAGCTGACTGGGTAACGTTCAGAACGAGGGCTTAGCTTCACTCAAGAAATGCGAAAAATTACTGCTGAATTTGAGCTATCAACTGCGTTATGCGGATAAGATATCGGAGTATGACGAGATTAAGGGTATTGCCGAAAACAATAGCCTGCTAAACATATCCGTAAATTGAATAAGATATCAATGAGCGAAATTGATTCACCGATTCAACAATGGAATACATCACCAATTAATACCGAGCTTGCCTCGTCAGATGCTGCTGGGCATCCTCTTCATTCATCGCAATTGAGTGAGTTTCCTATCGATAAGTCACACATGCAGTCAACCAGCAATTTTGTTTCGCATCAGTCTAATAGCCATCCAAAGTTCGATAAAGTCGAGGATGCTGCGTATCAGCTACTGTCTGTTGAACAAGTTCAGAAGGCACTCAATCGTTCTCGTGCATCAATTTATCGGTACGCGAATACTGAGTCCGGGGAACTCAATCCCCCCATTGATCCGGCTCGATTAAACCCTGAACCTCGACGACATAAAGAAGAACCGCTGAAATTTGCTCTCTCTGAAGTTGAGCGATTTGCCAAGCATGTTCTCGGCATTCGGGGGATTACGATTGAAGTCCAAGAGTCACCCGACTATGCAAGTCAAGAATTGATGAAAGCAATCTTGATTGAACTCAAAGCCATTCGATCGCTCTTAGAATCCAAGAATCCATGAGGCGATCGCCCCACTATCCTCATCGATCTATCCGTTGAATCAACCGATGTATGGCTGAGCTATTCGATTGGGTTGGCGATCGCGATTCGAATGACTTCTACAACCTCATGCATTGGACGTGTGCCAAAGATTACCTCTGCTCCGAGGGTTTTGAGCTGAACAACATAAGCCGCATCAACAGAGTGAATATATGATCCATGTTTATCTTCTATCCACACGATGATAGGGAGCGTGTTATCTAGCACCTTAATTGCTTCTACCGCTTGCAAAATCTGAGCTTTAGCTTCTACACCAGCCTGAGAATCGTAAATTAAAACGCTATCGACTACTGGCTGAGCCCTAGAAACCGATGTGTCATTCAGCGACTGTTTAATCGAATGAATCGACGAGTGGATACCCGCCATCTGACAGTATTTCACCAATGCCGCCAAGCGCTTGGCATATTGGAGGTCATTCAGCGATAACTGATCAAACCGTGATTGAATATCGGTCTCAGGTGTCTCTTTGAAGATAGAGTCATGCGTTGATTCGCAATCATCAGTGTCTGAAAGGGAGTCCAAGGTTGACAAAATCGCAAGGCGCGGAGTCCGGTGAACACCAGCTGCAACTCGAATCACTTCCACCAGTGGAGAAATGATGGATTGACGCTTCATGTGACCGTCTTCACCAGTGCCAACATTCAGACATGGAAAGACCTTTAATCCTTTTAATCGATTGGCTGTTTCAGTGTGCTCTAGCGTCAGTGTGATGATAGGCAAAGTCTGCAAATCTTCATGCTGACTGAGGAGATTGAGCACGTAAGCAGCATCTGAGGTCTGAGCGCTGAGCAATATCACATCAGGTTTCCAGACACGAGACAACACACCTGCCTGTGAAACGTCATCAATTTCTAGCACACGACAGTGATAAGGATGCAAGATGGCACTCAGCTCTGACGTACTGAAGCTTTCAGATTGATCCTCCCCAGACTGTGCATCAGCGATCGCAGCGGCGTCATTGAAATCGCTGCTCATTTGAGATTTAGCCTCTCCGACTCCTAGGCGATCCTTGTCTGGATTGACATAAAGGACCGTAATCGGTTTTGTCGTTGGTTCTGATGTAACAGCGTGACGTTGAATTTCGTTGAGATGCTGTTTGACACGATCGAGATGAACCGGCTGAGGAATTTGAATCTCAGCACCAAGCTGTTGAGATCGTTGACAGTCGCTGACGTTGCCTAGCGCCATCACCGGAATCGATTGGGTGTCAGCGTGCGCCTTCAACTTGACTAATAGTTCAGCGACGGAAAAGTCAGCGATTGAAAAATCCAGCACCATACAGCAGGGTTGCAAGATTTGGGCCTTTTTCAATGCTTCTTGTTCAGAACGAGCAATAATTGCATCATATCCCTCAGACTCGATGCCGTTGACTAATTGAGCGATCGCAGCAGGAGCCTCTGCCACAATAATGACCATTCGATTTGGCTGTGACGGACCGATACTGTGTTGCCCAGTCTCCGTTTCAAACGATGGCTGCAGCGGCAACACAACGGTGAACCGACTGCCTTTTCCGTCTTCCGAACAGAAAGAAACCACTCCCCGTTGAAGATTCACCAGTTTTTTAACGAAGACGAGCCCAAGTCCTGAGCCTTCGACAGCATGAGTAGCCCCATCTCCAAAGGTGTAAAACGTTTGCAAAAGATCTTTCTGTTGCTGGATCGGAATGCCATCTCCAGTGTCGACCACCTCAAAGATTAGCCAGCGCTGGCGTCGTTTGACATTTAATGTAATCTTTCCTTGGGCCTGAGAAAACTTCAGTGCATTCGTCAGCAACTGCACCAAGATTTGTTGAAGCCGCAACTTGTCGAAGAATCCATGCTGAGCACTAGACTGAATCTGGAGGTCAAGCGTGAGATTGTTCGTCGTGAGAATTGGATAGATCGACTGCGCCGAGAGAGCACCGATGCCTTGAGCCTCTAATGCTTCCTTGTAGGCATGTTCACACAGCGTCGGGAGATGAACCCATTCTCGATTGAGCTGCAAATCACCATCTTCGAGGCGGGTTAGCGTCAGCACAGTATTCACAAGAGCGGTGAGTTGTCGGCCGCTTTTGTGAAGCAAGTTGGCGTATTGAGTCTGTCGGTCATTTAATGTGCCGATTGCTTCATCTTTTAATAAGTTAGAAAGCCCGAGAATTGCTGTGAGTGGAGTTTTTAATTCATGCGTTAAACATTTAAGCAGTTCATCTTTGATGTGATTCGTCTGCGACAGTTTTTCATTTTGAACAATGAGTGAATCCGATAGCTGATGCTGAGCAGTCAAATCGTGAGCAATGACGATCCACACTTGCATTGCTGCTTCGAACGCAGAAGTATCATCGAAGGAGAGGAGTTGTGATAAGCTCGACGGATTTTGCTGGAGCAACGGCGCAAATTGGAAGAAATCATGTTTCAAAGCACTGGTTGCTGGCACAAATTGCGCGGTCGCTGAATCTAGGGCTGAGGCGTTGGTCGATGCGCGATTTAATTCGTGTGTAAGAGAAGGCAGCAACACCTTAATGAACTTCCAGGTTTTGTATTGCCCATCTTTCGTTAAGCATGTGCAGACACAGTCATGTTGACTGCTGCCAAGTTCACAGAAGACCGCTGGAACCGAGTCTGTATCAATTGGTCGGACATCTTTAAAGAGCTGTCCAACTTGCTGACGAATGATGTCTGGGTTCTGCAATTCACGAATACAGCGCTGCCACGCATCATTTTGAAAAATAACCTGCCCATGATTCGTTTGTGCCATCACTGGAACAGGCAAGTTCTGCAAAATTTGGATTGAACGATCGATGATGACGTGTGACCGCTCGAATGATTGTTTGGATTGAGCTGCACTTGACGATTGAGTACGCTGCTCTGTTGATAGGAGCTCTAATGAATCGGTTAGAGGAAGGTAACGAGAAGGTAACGATAGTGAACTGTTGCTATCTATCTCCCCTCTCATCTGAGGTTCATCAGCCGCTAACCGAGCATCTGAAGCGAACGCTTGCCAGATTGAGCGGTCGTCAAGAATGCCTAGATATGCACCCTGCCGATCAACAATCACCCAGGTTGTCGACAACGAGAGTGGCGATCGCTCATTAGGAGTACGAAGAGATTGAACATGGTCAAGAAACTGCCGTAGATTCCAGTGTGCGGGGACACTTACAACCGGCAAAATGGGCAAATCATCACTATCCTGTTGAGACAACGTTGTGAAGACTCGAAGGTTCTTCTCGTCGTCACGAGTTAAACATTGCGGATCATCACCCGTTGAACACTGAATGCAGTTGGCCGCATTATCCTTATTCTGGTGCTTAACAGAATTAGCCGAGTTGCTTCCGTCTTGAAGTCGATAGGGCAAGGGTCGAACTGGAGCTGCCCACTGGGAGGAATCTGCTACGCACCCCATCAATTGAGCCCGATACGCCATCCAATGACTCAATTTGACAATTCCGATCGGGTAGTGATTGCCGTCAACAATAACAACTGCGTCGCTTTTCCCTTGATTGAAGCACGACGCAAGACAAGCTAAAGACTCAGTCTTCAAACAAGACGGTACGAGCTGGATAAATTTCTCAAGGCCGATATTGTCCGTTGTCACGGCTCGTTACCTGTAGAGTGACGAGGAATGCTTGTCCTAGCCTGATTCGGTCATCAATTTGACTTGCCTAATTCATCTTTAAATTGACGACGACTGTCTCACTGCTTCTCTATCTCTAAAATCGCGAATAGCGAAATCGCAAAGGGCTTAACTCCAGACTGTCGCTCCATGCAAAGACGCTCCGCCAAGCAGACGCTGACTAAATCAATCAATAATAAAAATGGGTTCTACAGAATACTTGAATCAAGGTTGCAAAGAAGGGCTCAAATACTGGCAAACGAAACGAGTTACTAAACTTAGTTGTAAGAACTTAAAATTTTTCGTTAAATATCGCGAGCTAAAAACTAGTTTTCACCTGCGGATTCAAGATAGTTCCATCTTCATTATGCCCTGAATTTACCAGTCACTTTGGTTTATGTCGTGACATTGCCACATTTACTTTCAGAAACAAGGGAGATCTCAATCACTGCAACATCTAGTTACACTCCTCTATTAGATAATTCATTATTTTTACAACTTGCCATAATGCCCAACAGGAAAGTGTCGCACCCCTTCCATCTCATGTTAGTAGCGATCAAAAAACCTCAAGCTCATGTCGAAATTCAGACAATGAAGCGATATCATTATTTTTTAAGAATTGACGCTCAATTCATTGAGTTTTGTAAACATCGCCTAGTCATTTCCCTTGAAATCTAAGCTTCTTATTTACGTACTGATCCAATCGAGGCCACTGGAAGCGGCGATCGCCCAATTACTGCCGCCAAAGCGGTATGATGTGAAAGTTTTGCCGGAGAGTTCAGAATTTATCAGACTCGTCCAACATGGAGCTCAGACTGTTGATTGTCTAGTCCTTGAGTCTTCTGCTGAAATTATCAGTACATTTAATGCCCTTGCGACTCACTCGATCCTACTTCCTGCCGTTGTTATTCAACCCGATGCTCGTTTGAGCAGCGACATCCAACCAACAAACCGTGATACTCCATCACCATCTAACGCTAACGGGCCAACTGATAATCGCTCCATCTCTCATGAGGGAACTTATTTAGAAACCGATGGGTCCTATCATTCTGCTGTGATCGGCTTGTCCTTAGAGCATCTGGCACAGCTTCCAGCGGTCATTGACCACAGCATCGTTCAATTTCTAAAGTTATCGGTCGATGCATCCATACCGCCGAAGGCCATGCGCCTAGATCATGAGTTTCAGCAAGAAGGGCAGCGAGCATTAAGGCAGAAACAACAAAATCTTTCAAAAAAACTAAACGAGCGGTTAGGTTATGTGGGCGTCTATTACAAGAGAGATTCAACAAATTTTTTGCGCCACATGGATGCAGACGAAAAGAAAACGTTTCTGAGCGCTCTAAAGCAAGACTATCGCGCCATCATTTTGGGCTACTTTTCTGAGGACTCTACCCTCAATCAAAAAATTGATGCTTATGTGAATACCGCGTTTTTAGCCGATGTTCCGGTCGCGCAAATTGTTGAAATCCATATGAATTTGATGGATGACTTTGCAAAACAGTTGCAAATCGAAGGCCGAAGCGAAGAAATCTTGCTAGATTACCGATTGACTCTAATCGACTTGCTAGCAAATTTATGTGAAATCTATCGACGAGCTATTCCTAGAAAACCCACTGAAAAGTCGTGAACCCCGCTTAGAATATCCCATACCCTTTTCTCTAGAAAACAAGCTGGGCCTTCGTCGCAGATGGTTTTGTGATGTGTAAGTTCTAGCACTTCACCCTATCGGTTTGCGTGTCGAGCTCCTTGTAAACATAGAGTCATGAAGCTTGACTAAGTGAGGCTCAAATGAATATTGTGTGGTCGCATGGATCACTGAAAGCTATTCATCGCCAGAAGCTTTAGCTGCTAGTTTCGTCCGCTATAGTATTTGCTCATATCGGATGCACTTCTGTTCTTGTGTGTCCATTTTCAATCCGCTAACTTGTAAAGCAGCTGTCGCCATGAGTTCTCCTAACAAGACCTACATCCTAAAACTTTACGTTGCTGGAAATACGCCGAACTCGATCCGGGCACTCAAGACGTTGAACAGTATTTTAGAACGTGAATTTCAGGGCGTTTACGCATTAAAAGTGATTGATGTCCTAAAAAATCCTCAACTTGCTGAAGAAGACAAAATTTTAGCCACTCCAACACTGTCGAAGATCTTGCCTCCACCTGTACGCAAAATTATTGGTGATTTGTCAGACCGTGAGAAGGTATTGATTGGACTCGATCTGCTGTATGACGAATTAATCGACAACGAGTCTGACCTGTATGAATAGGGACATCGTGAGGGGGCATGCAAAATCCGCTGAAGCACTAATCGCCCGATTCGCTCCACTGTTTCACAGATATGAGCAACACCTACTTCACGTCATATCCAAAAAGATTGGGGTTCACTTCATTGAGTTCTAGGTCAGCCAGGCCATATTCAGCCCATCGGCGATTGACCATTGCAGCAGTGTCTGGATCTGATTCCAGTGGCTCTCCCCAAGCATGATCGGTTTCAGGCGGAATTTTAGTTGTTGCATCAATACCCATACGTCCACCCATTCCAATCTTTTCGCTGGCAAAGTCAAGGGTGTCAAACGGCGTATCTGGCAAGATGAACACATCACGAGACGGATCAACTTTAGAAGAAATGGCCCACACAACTTGGCGAGGGTCGCGAATGTTGATTTCTTTATCGACAACGATGACAAACTTTGTGTAAGTAAATTGAGGTAATGCGCTCCAAAAGGCAAGCGCTGCTCTTCGGGCTTGCCCAGGATATGCTTTGTCGATAGAAATAACGGCAGCTTTGTAACTTAACGCCTCCATCGGCAAGAAGAAGTCGGTGATTTCAGAAACTTGCTGACGGAGAATCGGTGTGTAAATTCGGTTGAGGGCGATCGCCATCATGGCTTCTTCTTTGGGCGGACGGCCACTAAAGGTTGTGAGATAGATGGGGTTCTTACGATGCGTCATGCAATGAAAGCGCACCAGTGGAGAATCTTCTACCCCACCGTAGTAGCCCATATGATCACCAAATGGACCATCTGGGAGTTCTTCACCGGGTGTGATGGTTCCCTCTAAAACGAACTCAGAATCCGCAGGCACCTCTAAGTCAACCGTTTTACATTTCGCAAGATTGACTCCAGAGCCGCCGTAAAGCCCAGCAAAGAGCCATTCCGAGAGATCAACAGGAATCGGTGTAGCCGCGGCCATAATAATGAGCGGGTGTACACCAAGGGCGATCGCTACTTCCAATTTTTTCCCGCGCTCGGCTGCTTTTCGCAAATGCCGAGCGCCCCCTCGCACGGATAGCCAATGAACCGTCATCGTCGTGTTGGACTGGAGCTGGAGTCGATAGACCCCAACGTTAGGAGTTCCTGTTTCGCAATCTTTAGTGATGACCAAGCCCAGTGTGATGATTTTGCCAGCATCACCCGGATAAGGACGAATCATTGGAATGGTATTCAAGTCCAATTCAGGCTCTTTGATGACAACCTGATGACAGGGTGGCAACAGATCACGAGCTGGCTTAGCCTTCACCACGTCAAACAAAACTTTGCCAAATTCAATGGCCTGAGAAATTTTCTTTGGAGGTTTAGGCTGCTGAAGCATTCCAAGCTTTTTCCCAAGCGCCTCAAGCTCCTCGGGTGAGTCCATGTTCATGGCCCAGCAAATACGCTCCACGGTCCCGACCGTGTTAATAGCAACCGAATGGGGAGAGCCTTTAACATTCTCAAACAACAGGGCTGGACCTCCTGCTTGCAGCATCCGATTGCTGATTTCAGCAATCTCTAAATCTGAATCGACAAGGGCCTTGATGCGTCTGAGTTGTTTACGCTCTTCAAGCAGTTTTAGAAATGCTCGTAAATCTTTTGCCATTCGCCTCTAACCTGATATGAACCCACTCAACGCCAACGTTGCGTCTTGTTAAGTACCTCTATCATTATGAAGCTATATGGGAATTTCTGCGCTGAATACAGCATGAAACTCTGGTCATGCATTTAGCTCAATAGCCTTGTTTTTCTTTTGAACTGATGTGTTGAGTATTCAATTAATCTAGTTTCTCAACATACCCATTCATGCAAATTTGATGATCAAGGAAATGAATTAAGTCTGAAATTGTTACGATTTTCTCATAGTTAAAGTAATCGCTGATATCAATATTGAAACTTGCTTCAACGTCTGAAAAAAACGTCAGTTCCCAATCGAACCAACAAACATGAGTCCAATACAAATCCTTGTCCAGGCGGTCTTCAGGGACAACATAAGCGAACTGCAAACCCGAATAGGATGAGAATGAGTGATAAACGAATTCACTCGTTATTCTTAAGATGCTTTCTGGTTCCCAAAATGTTTCGAACCACTGATCAGATGTTAGACTTGGTCGCTGTTCTAGCCATCGAGCAACCTGTCGTCGAAGTCGACTATCAGGGCTAAGTGATTGATAAGTGATCAGGCTATTGACAAGATTATTGACTCGTCGCCACATAGCAATTATGGGCCTCTTGCCCAGCCCCTGCACTTCTAACTAATTATTCCCAATCCTTAACAAATATCTCATGGCAAGAACAGAGAAGTTTTCTGAGCTACAGATCTGATTTTTTGCTCATGAAATAAAAGGTTGATGTCAGAGTTTTTGAACCATTCAGCCACTGCATTTCAAGAAGTGTTCTCCAGTTACGTACAGATGGCTTGTAGCGTAGGTACAAAATTTGGATATGAGATTGCTGCTGCCTCTGCTCGGTGAATGATAGTTTTTCCAGATGTTCTCAATGCAGCGATCGCCAAGCTCATAGCAATACGATGATCGGTGTGACTATCAACCTCAGCTCCAGTGAGGGATGAGTGTCCTTCAATCTCCATTCCATCGGGTAGTTCGGTGACGTTGGCCCCCATAGCATTCAGTTGATTAGCCATCACAGCAATGCGATCGCTCTCTTTGACCCGTAACTCAGCCGCATCGCGAATCATTGTTGTGCCTGATGCAAATACGGCGGCCACCGCCAAAATTGGAATTTCATCAATCAATCTTGGAATGATCGATCCTTGAATGGTGCATCCCTTTAAGTTGCTGTGTCGAACTCGGAGATCTGCAACCGGTTCTCCAGTTACAGTGCGCTCATTGAGAAGGGAAATATCAGCTTCCATCGCTTGCAGCACTTCTAGTACTCCCGTTCGAGTAGGGTTGATGCCGACGTTGAGAACCGTGAGATCTGCTCCAGGAGTAATGGCCCCTGCCACGAGCCAATAGGCTGCGGAACTGATGTCTCCGGGTACAACGACGTGCTGTCCGGTAAGCGTGGCAGGACCGTGAATCGTCGCGCTATTCGTTGCTGAATCGATACTAATATCTGCTCCAAACGCACGGAGCATACGCTCGCTGTGGTCTCTAGAGAGGGCTGGCTCGGTGACAGTCGTCGGTCCATCTGCCATGAGACCTGCCAACAAAACGCAAGACTTAACCTGAGCAGAGGCAATCGGCGAGTTGTAGTGAATGGGGGTCAAGTGCTGTCCTTGAATAGCAAGTGGAGCATATCCCCCTTCACGACTCCAGATTGTGGCTCCCATTTGCTCCAACGGACGAATGACCCGTGCCATGGGACGCGATCGCAGTGACTGATCACCTGTCACCGTAAAAAATCGATTGGGATGAGAGGCCAAGATTCCCATCATTAGGCGCATTGTTGTCCCTGAATTCCCCATATCTAAAACATCTGAGGGTTCTTGAAGTTCACCAACACCAATGCCGTCTACGATGACCTTTTCTGAATTGAGTTCTGAGATATGCGCTCCCATTGCCCGAAGACATGCAGCTGTACTTCGTGGATCTTCTCCCAGCAGCAAACCCGTGATTTGGGTTTCTCCGGTCGCCAGAGCCCCTAGCATCAAGGATCGGTGAGAAATCGATTTATCCCCTGGAACATTGATTGTCCCCGTCACAGACATTCCACTTAGAGCCGGTTGAATCATTAATGACGTATGTGATTCCGTAATATTCAGGGTTATCGATGTATTTGACATTAGGCTAGACTAGCGGCTAGGAAAAACAACCTTAGCGATTCTACCGTTCTACGTGAATTGATTCGACCTTACGCAGCAGGCTCGCTTTTGATGACAGGGTTTTCTCGCTTCTCACAAGCAATGATGTCCTGTTGGTTTCCATGGAGTTGACTGTGGTCTATACAGCTTGGGTTTGGATACTGAAGTAGTGTCAACAAGCTGGGGTCAATACGTACTAAGCATCTCTAGGTCACTTGCTCTGTTGTTAGCAGAGCAGATCAGTGGCAGCTTTAATTGCTCTTTGGCTGAGCTGACGCATATAGCCTTGAGTGTGAATGACGAGTAACCAGAAAGCTGTAGAGTGATCTGTTTGCATTTCTTAATGTCATCGCGTCGTTAAGCAGGAACTTCGCATCACACTGTTGACTCAGCATTATTACAACCTGGCGCTGTGAGTGCAGTGTGTATGTTCTCTGTGTCTGGTTCAATTGGTCATCCTACGTTCGATACAGTCGTTTAATCCGCACCTTTTATTCGCATCATCATGTTGAGCCAGCACCGCAAGCCCGTTTGTCTATCTTTTATGGCATTTGATCTTCCAGTTTGGTCGGTCACTGAAACTGCTGCGACGGTTTATCAGAAAGAGAGTGAGCAGTTTCATATTTTGCTCACTGAGCCTGCCATCAGAGAACAACAGCGAGAGAGTCGATTCGATGATGATGTTCTAACGCTTTCTGCGAACTATCCCCCTCGACTCCTTTGGATCGAGGTTTCGCCCTATCGGATGACCATGACAATGCAGGGCAACGGACGATTTAGCTATCGTCATTTTTGGGAGCAAGGCGTGTATGGCCTCAATCGATACTGGCTTCAGCGAGGTGCGGGCGATCGCAGCGAACAGATTAAATTACGTAACTTTACTCGCAGCCTTTCATTGGTTGGTTCCCCTCTCCCCGAACATCTTCGCCTGGAATATGAGTTGTGGTCGAGCAACCTACGCCTAGGACACTACGCTTTAAATTTGGAAATCCATTAAGTTTAGAAATAAGCAAGGTTTTAAGCTGACAGACGCGGGTTGCAGACGATGTGCAATCCACGTCCATGTTTAGAATGTCGAGGATCTCACTCAGCTCGACATCTGTTTAGTTTGGCTGGCGTTCTAACTGTGTGTTTGAGTTTAGTCATGATGAATATCAGTGCTGCAATTCCAACGTTTGTCGTCACGCTTAGAGAAGGAG
>JBCBLF010000010.1:0-19358 GCA_038520475.1 Cyanobacteria bacterium J06627_8 | reverse complement strand
GTTGAAGCATCACTTGTTGTCGGAATTGTTTTAGCGTATCTCAATAAAGCAAACCGACAACACTTGAACCGATGGGTCTATCTCGGCATCGCTGGTGGCATCTTGTCTAGCGTGTTGGTTGGAGTTGTATTGAATGGCTTTCTCGTTCAACTAGACGCGTCAGAATATGCTTATGCTCGTGTCGTCAAACAGCTGGTAGAAGGAGGCTTTAGCCTTGTGGCGATCGCTCTACTCAGCTGGATGCTGATTTGGATGACACGGCAGGCCAAAGCACTCAAAGCTGATATTGAAGGAACCATTGATGCTGTCTTAAAAGACTCTCAAACTGCTGGATGGGGCGTCTTTGGGCTTGTGATGATTGCTGTACTTCGAGAAGGATTTGAGACAGTTATTTTTATTTCAGCGAAGTTTCAAGATGGCTGGATGCCGACGGCTGGAGCGATCGCTGGATTAGTTGGTGCAGTGATCATTGGCTTTTGTCTCTTTCAGCTCGGCGTCAAGATTAATCTCCGACGATTCTTCCAGGTTATGGGCATCCTACTGTTATTAATTGTGTCAGGCTTAGTGATTACCGCCCTGAGGCACTTTGATGCCGCAGCCTTATCGTTGATTCAATTTGCGCCAGCATGGTCACCAATTTGTGTTTCTTCTAACGAGACATGCTTCCTCGGTCCTCAAGTTTGGAACATGAGCACCACTCTTCCCGATCGCCAATTCCCAGGGATTTTGCTGAAGGCATTTTTTGGCTACACCCAGCGTCTATATTTGCTCCAAGCGTTTGGATATCTCGCGTTTTTGGTGGGAATTGGTGGACTATATGTCCGTAGCTTAATCGGTCAATTGCCAATTCAGAAGTCACCGAAACCAGCCCAGTAACCGTTCGAGATGCAATTTCCTAACCTGATTTGACAGGGCTAATAATGGTTCGTTTCATCGCCAATGATCTTCCATAAGAGACAATACAGTATCCCCGTATTTCTGTATTCTTAGTGATGTTACGAATTGAGATGGAGTGATCAGTTATGACATTGGTGCTACTGGAGACCGCTGCCGCAGGTAGTAGTTTTCCAATATCGTTTACGCTTGTTTATGTGGTTGGGTTTATTGCGGCTGTTTCGATTGGATCGATTGCCTGGTATAACTCAAAGCGTCCCCCAGGCTGGGAAGCATCTGAGCGGCCCGATATTGTTCCCAAGGTGTCTAGTGAGGGTGACGACGCAAGCGACAGCTAATCTTTTCCCCTAGCTAACATTTCTTCCTTGTATAGCCATCGCCAGTTCTGTTAGGACAAGCCGGCGAGCTATTTGACGATGAGCCAAGGACCCGAATAATACTTGGTGTCCTAGTCTAAATGGCTAAAGCTATACGTCAGTCCCCATACCAGGAAGTCTTTGACCAGAAAATATTTCCGGGAAGGCTTCCCGGAAATATTTATCTGTTTAGTTTGCGCCTATCGTGTTATGTCTTGTCTTTTCTGCGTTTGATTAAGGTATGTAGTTTCTGAACACAGATGAATGGCGTTAGTCCCAATTAAGCTGGTTCTCAGAAATCGGGTTAATAGTCAGCCATCAATGCTAGGCTGTCTCGATGATTCCAATAGACATAAACGGTTGAGCGCAGAGTCAGCGAAGAGTTTGAGCTACTGGGTTGCAGGACCTTCAAGCGATCGCCAGACGAAAGAACCACAACACACTGAACATGCATCCCCATGTACATCACCGTGTGCAATGTCCCTTCAAAGCAATTCGCGACTTGATTAGGGGGAGTAGAGCTGAGGCAAATATTCTCAGGACGCACGCTAACCACAACGTCTTGGGCTGGGCGATCGCCTTCTCGCACAAGAGGATAGTAATGAGAAAGATGCTGGCATTCACGAGTCGCAGTTATCAAGAGGCGTAGGCCGCGACTGGTTTGCACCTCCATTCCATCGCTCTCTGACTTAACAAGTGTGCCGTAGAAAAGATTTGTATCTCCAATGAAGTCAGCCACGAAGGGAGTTTGAGGAGAGTCATACAGTGTTTGAGGTGGATCGACTTGCTCGATTCGTCCTTCTCGCATAACCGCAATGCGACTGGACAAACTCAACGCTTCTTCTTGGTCATGGGTAACCAAAATGAAGGTAATGCCCAAATCTTGATGAAGGGTTGCCAGTTCAACCTGCATTTCTTTTCTTAGCTTGAGGTCGAGGGCAGCTAAAGGCTCGTCTAACAAGAGAATCGCCGGACGGCTAACTAAGGCTCGGGCTAACGCAACTCGCTGTTGCTGTCCTCCCGAGAGTTGAGCAGGGTAGCGCGATGCAAATGATTCCATTTTCACAAGTTGCAACGCTTCTTTGACCCGTTGACGCAGGTCTAATTTGGGTAGTTTTTGAATTTTTGGGCCGAAGGCGACGTTATCCCAAACGGTCATATGACTGAACAATGCGTAGCTCTGAAATACGGTATTAACTGGACGACGATACGCAGGAACATCAGTCATCTCTTGCCCACCAATGGTGATATTTCCCGCAGTCGGTTTTTCAAATCCAGCAATCAAACGGAGAAGCGTCGTCTTCCCGCTGCCCGATGGCCCCAGAATGCTAAAAAATTCACCTTGATGGACAACTAAATTAATACCTTGAAGGGCTGCATCCTGCTCGAACACTTTGGTGATGTTGGAAAGCTGGAGGATGGTCGTTTGACTGGGGGTGGCGATCGCTGAATGAAGGTCTACGCTATCAACCATAGGGTATCCATATTCACATTATGGTCATGGTAAGTCAGTGCGCATCAGTAGACACATCGGGCGCGTCCTGCGCATCGTATTCCTTTACCTCTAGAAGACTCAGCCACAGTGTTTTTGGGTTGGTTGACGATAACCATCATTGCAGCGCGAATCATCTGTTGACATGATGGCTGCACCTATGGCGTCTAAGCACCTTGGAAAAATTAAAATCCAGCATTTCCAGAAAATCGACGGACAATGGCATTAGACGCTAGGATTCAGTGAAGAAGGGCAAGCCATACCCAACTCGTTAGTCTAGATGATATGACGCTCATTCAGAATTCTCAAACGGTTAGCACATCCAACACCCGTGATAATAGTCGGACTGTTGGTCAACAGTTCCAGTCGTTGGTCATTTTGGTCATCGTAACCCTGGCTTTATTTGGAGCCATTGGTAGCCGACTTGCCTATCTTCAGCTGATCCAAGGCGAGCGCAATCAGCAGCTTGCAGATAACAATCGCATTCGATTACTTCCTCGGCCTCCGATTCGGGGGCGTATTCTAGACCGAAATGGCAAGGTTCTGGTGTCTAATCGTTTGTCATATGCTGTCTATCTTTGGCCCATCGACAACAGCGAAGAAGAATGGCAGCCCATTGTTCGAAAGCTTGCTCGGGTTCTTAATCTTCCTCCTGAAGATATTTTTGAACGGTTAGAACAAGCCGGTTACGAATCTCCATTTCTATTGAGAATCGCCCGAGATATTAGTCCGGCTCAGCTAACAGCTTTGCTGGAGTTTCAGTCTCAACTTCGAGGGGTTCAGGTCGAACCTGAATCAGAACGGAATTATCCCAATGGAGATTTGGCTGCCCACGTATTGGGATATACAGGAGAACTCAGCAGCGAGGAACTGGCTGTTCGCCAAGAATCTGGCTATCGGATCGGAGACATTGTAGGGCAATTGGGGGTTGAAGCGGCTTTTGAATCTCAGCTGAGAGGAGAATGGGGCGGTCAACAGGTTGAAGTCGATGGTATGGGGCGTGTACTGGAGATCATCGGAGAGAAGCCAGCCCTTGCAGGGAATGACGTCACGTTGACCCTTGACCTAGAACTACAGAAGGTTGCCGAGAATGCGTTGGGCGATCGCATTGGAGCAGTTGTGGCAATGGATCCTCAAAACGGGGCTGTGTTTGCCATGGTCAGCCGTCCGACCTTTGACCCAAACTTATTTTCCAGCCCGATTACAAGCAGCCAGTGGGAAGAACTGCAAAAGCTAGATAATCCATTTGTGAATCGCGCCCTACAGGGCTATCCCCCAGCAAGTACGTTCAAGATCGTCACAACAACAGCTGCGATCGAATCTGGGACCTACTCTCCAAATGCGGTTTTACCAACCTTTCCATTTGTTCAAGTGGGAGGCATTCAATTCTGGGATTGGAATAAAACTGGCTTTGGTCCCCTCGATTTCCAGGGAGCTATGGCATGGAGCAGCGATACCTTCTTCTACCAAACTGCACGAGCAATGGGGCATACTCCCTTAATCCAATGGACTCGCCGATATGGGTTTGGGAGAAAAACTGGCATCGAAATCGCAGCTGAGGAAGCCGCAGGACTAGTGCCCGATGAGGCTTGGAAAAGAGAAGCCCTGAATGATATTTGGTATCAGGGTGACACCATCAATATGTCCATTGGTCAAGGGTATCTACTGGCAAGCCCTCTCCAAGTTGCGGTTATGTTTGCACCTCCAGCAAACGGGGGATATCTTGTGAAGCCCCATCTCCTCAAAGACAATGAAGCAGCTCGAAACTGGCGCGAACCCATCGACATCAGCCCTGTAACGTTGCGAGTGTTACAAGAAGGGCTCAGGCGCGTCATCACTAGCGGGACAGGTCAGGGAATTAATGACCCAACTCTTCCATCCATTTCAGGAAAGAGCGGAACAGCCGAAGATCCTCCACGACTTTCCCATGCATGGTTTGGGGCGTATGCGCCAACGGATAATCCAGAAATTCTTGTTGTTGCGTTTGCTGAGAATTCAGGGGGTGGGGGAAGTAAGGTCGCCGCTCCAATGGTTAAGCAGGTGATTGACTATTATTTCAAAGGCGAAGATGGCAGTATTACAGCTAATGCTGAAGAGTGAAGAAGATGGGTTACATCAGATTAAAAAGGCGTATCAAGAAACTCAGACATTTCGGCAGCGATCGCCTTACAGCGCTCTTTATGGCGTGAGTCAACATTGACTGTTACTCCGCACCTCAATCCAGTCAACACCATTGTCATAAAGATTGCCACAATAAGGACGCGTGATTGTGTTATTTTAGAGAGGTTGTCTAAAAATCTCACACATCCGGATTTTCGGGTGTCTTGATGTTCAGTATTCCCTTTTAATGGGGGTTGTGGTTGCTTTAACAAATTAAGCGATCGCTCAAGATGCAGCCGGATGGAGGATAAACCCGAATAGGAGAAAAAATATGCCAGTTGTTTCATTGGCTCAATTGCTTGAGTCAGGGGTTCACTTTGGTCACCAAACGCGACGTTGGAATCCAAAGATGTCCCGATATATCTATACGGCCCGTAACGGTGTTCACATCATTGACCTGGTTCAAACCGCTCAACTGATAGAAGAAGCATATAGCTTCATGCGGGAATCGTCTGAAAAAGGGCAAAGAGTGTTGTTTGTTGGCACAAAGCGACAAGCGGCTGGAATTGTGGCCCAAGAAGCCAGCCGATGTGGGTCCTACTACGTCAACCAACGCTGGTTGGGAGGAATGCTGACCAACTGGTCAACCATCAAAACCCGAATCGATCGCCTCAAGGAGTTAGAGCGTCGCCAAGAAACTGGAGCACTTGATTTACTTCCGAAGAAAGAAGCAGCTGTTCTTCGCCGAGAGCTAGAGAAGCTTCAGAAGTATCTAGGTGGCCTCAAGATGATGCGGCAGGTACCCGATATCGTGGTTATTGTTGACCAAAAGCGTGAATATAACGCGGTTCAGGAATGTGAAAAGCTCGGTATTCCGATTGTGTCTCTGCTCGATACAAACTGTGATCCCGACGTTGTTGACATTCCAATTCCAGCAAATGACGATGCGATTCGTTCCATCAAACTCATTATTGGGAAGCTAGCGGATGCAATTTACGAGGGTCGTCATGGTGAACTGAGTAGCGACGTGGATGACGATGATGACATCTACGCTGACTATGAAGGCGCTGAAGATGATTACGGCGACGATGCCGAAACCGATAACGGTTATGTCGAGGAATCCGACGATTCAGAAGAGAGCGACAACTAGTTCGTTCAGCGTCGAGTTCTGATCGTTGTCCAACGTTCAAGCAGCAAAACCCAATCACTGAGGCGTGAAGTTCCTGGAATTCGGGGACTTCACGAACGGTGGTTTTAGGGTCTGTGACACGAGATTTGCCATCGTTGGGCGATCGCCATCATACGTATCTTGCTGCTTAACACATTCATCGTGAAGCAGTGCCTGGCTGTACATCCCTGGCAACACAAAGATGACACTGCCGAACTTGGTTCTGTGAGGCTATCCTCTCGCATGTTTACTCTAAGCTCGCGAATCGAGAGAAGCTCCCACATTCTCGTGGTGGAAGCTAATCGAGTGAACCATTGAAGCATTCTGGACGATAACGGCTCAGAGCTTGCGCAAATCCTGATATCGTATCTTTAGGTTTAAAGTGAGGTGGGCATGCTCCACCGGCGTTTTAGGATGAATAAGAGGTGAGTTATGCTCACTATGCATACTTTCACGTGTGTGGAGTCATGTGCGTAAATCTTAAAACAGGGCAACCCTTGTGTACTGATTACGAGTGAACAGATATAGGACTTATAAACATGGCTGAGATTTCTGCAAAACTCGTCAAAGAACTTCGTGAGAAGACTGGCGCTGGCATGATGGATTGCAAGAAAGCGCTGAAAGAAGTGGACGGAGACCTCGAAAAAGCAAATGAGTGGCTTCGACAAAAGGGCATTGCTTCTGCTGAGAAAAAGGCAGGGAAGGTTGCTGCTGAGGGCTTAGTCGACAGCTACATCCACACAGGTGGTCGAATTGGCGTCCTTGTGGAAGTCAACTGTCAAACGGATTTTGTGGCACGTAACGAAGCATTCCAAGAGCTTGTCCGTAATATTGCAATGCAGGTTGCAGCATGTCCAAATGTGGAATACGTCAGCATTGATGATATTCCAGCTGACATGGTGGAGAAGGAAAAGTCAGTTGAGATGGGTCGTGATGACTTGTCCAATAAGCCTGAAAATATCCGCGAGAAAATCGTAATGGGCCGCATCGAGAAGCGACTTAAAGAACTGGCGTTGCTTGACCAGCCCTACATTCGTGATCAGAGCATCACTGTCGATGAGCTGGTAAAGCAAAAGGTTGGACAGCTCGGTGAAAACATTCAAGTCCGCCGATTTGTTCGATTTGTTTTGGGTGAAGGTATCGAAAAAGAAGAGTCGGACTTTGCTGCTGAAGTAGCTGCTCAAGCACAAAAGGCTGAAGCAAAAGCTGAACCTGCCCCTGAACCTGAGGCAAACGCTGAGCCTGCCTCTGAGCCTGATGTAAAAGCGGAACCCGAGGCTAAATCTAAGGCAAAGGCTGAAACAAAATCTAAGGCTAAAGCTAAATCGAAGAAAAAGTGACATCCTCAGGGCCAATAGTGCTGAGTAGATAATGGCGATTGCCGCCAGCGTCTTCCAACAACGAGATGTCATGGGACTTGTGTCAGTCTTACCTCTCTGGTAGGTTACGTAACGTGGCAATCTTCAAAAGTCCACTAAGAAGAAATAGGGGTTTTGGGACGCAATGCGCCCCAAAACCCCTATTTCTTTTTAAGCATTACCAGTTGGACTTAGACAATTTTGTGACGAGCAACGGGCCGCGTTTGCCGTTCTTCACAAGCTGTATTAAGCCAATCGCTGCTGAAGGATTGACGGTCAGCATTGATGGTCTGTGAAAATAAAATAGAATAGAAGACCTTAGCAATACCACACGTGACTTTTAGCATTGCTTGGTCGTCATGTGGCTTTGAACTGAAGCAAAAGCGTTCACTGGCTCGCTCTTTAGCGAATCTGCTGAGGCTTATTCGCGAGTGATGAGTTGTGTAGTGCTGCATCGGTTTTTAGAACACCAGGAGATGAAGCAATCTCGAAATTGATTCTCAAACTGGTAATTTTCTCTTCATTTAGGTAGGGGTTATGACGCGTGAACTCACTCACATTGAGCAAGATATCGAAGATCTTGAGCAAGAGGTGATTGCGATCGCCCAAGAGTTGCATGAAACCTACAGTGAATACTTCGCAGTGCTGAGTGAAACCGTTCAGCGACAAATTATCCTCACGACGTATCATTTGTGCACTCAGGGATACCCGAAGCGTTTCCTCAAGCGGTCACTAAAGCAGCGTCAGCAACTTCAACACGATGTCCAAGTTCTTGCTAAAACCATATCCCAAGACCTCCTGAATCCGACGAAACTTTCACAGTTGACTCAGCCGTTCACAGAAGAACTTGATGGTGAACGTGGCGAAACGTCTGAGGATCGTGAACAAGATATGATGCTGAGAAACTTGTCTGCATTTGTCAAACGAGTGCTTTCAGATGAATCAAAATCAGGGGATGACGATTCGTCTTCTTCAGGTCGCTCAATCTTAAGTCAATTGTCTGATGACAGTGATGATAACGATGCGGTCGATCGCCCATCTGCCAGGCTTGAGGCGATTATCATCCCTGAAAATTTTTCACTGGATTTTTTGTCGGATGCTCAATTAGAAGATTCCGATGAGGACTCGGTAGATTTTGACTCCGATGCCCCTGAGGATGATGCAGATACCGACAACTACACCGAAGATGATATTGCGTTTCAAGGGTTCTCAGTTCAACCAACGATGACTGAGGATAACGATTCTAATGATGACCTTGCATCGCCAGCAGACTATACGAGTGAATCCGAAATAGACAAGCCATCCTCCCTGGATCAGGCTGATGAATCAATGACAGATTCACACCAGCACCAACCATCACACTCCTCGGCCTCGTTATCGGAAGCCCATTCAGACGCACATTCATCAAATGAGGAACAACCATCCTCATCAGCCGCCACCGAAGCTGCTTTGAGCCTCGTCAGTTCAACAATCGAAAAAGCGAACCCTCAATCCATTCCTATTCGCCCAACGCCAAAAGCGCTAATGCGACGGTGTAAACGACTGGAAAAACAAATTCGATTGATTGTTAAGAACGCAACGGAGAAAACGAACCACTTACTGCAAGAATCAGAAATTCTTCCTAAAAAACTGCCGAGTGCAGTGCTAGAGGCTGCGTTCAAAGCTGAGCTGTCCTCTAGCGATACGGAGCGATCGCCTAATGTTCTCAATTTGTTGGTAGAAACTGGGGGCAATCAAGAGAAGCCTAAAATGATGCAGGTAAAAGCAGTTCGCCTGCGGATTGAGGAGATAGAGTTTAATAACCCAACGCTGACCGCATGGCGATCGCGCATTCGCGAGCTATGGGCTCAGCTTCAGTCTTTCGATAAAACCTATCGAGGACTCCAACACGAAAAGCATGTCGCTGACGCAGAAGCCGCATGGCGATCGACCTGGTATGAAAACGCAGACTGATGAACACCCCTGGGCTCACCAGCTCAAAGTATTAGAACGCCTACGCAAGGCACTAACCATTGAGGCAGACGATGGGTTCAATGATCTCATGGGAAATAAACAGCACTTTAGCGAGTTTTTGTATCAGAGTCTTGAGACCCCGTTGCCTCAACTGCCGTCTAATGAACAAGAGCGCTGGCAAGCGCTATCCCACCAATTTGAAAACTATCACACCTTATCCTTTGCTCAACGACAACATCTCGTTGCAGAGACGCGACGAACACTGTACGGTAGTCAAAAAATAATTGAAGATCGAATTCAGTCAACTGCTGAACCATCATCCCAATCGCACTCCCATCCCTCTCAGCAGGCGTCATCCCAGCGTCGTGCCGGGTCAACATCTCGTTCTAAAATACCTAAAACCGTTCCAATCGATGCACAGCAAGCGAATAGTCGAGCGACGCTTGACCAAGCTGTAACCTATTTGCCGGGGATTGGGCCAAAGAACAGTGAACGGCTGGCGAAACTTGGATTGTTTACCGTCAGGGATGTGCTGTTTTACTATCCTCGTGATCACATCGACTATGCGAAACAAGTCAAGATTCGTGATTTAGTTGAAGGAGAAACGGTAACCGTAGTCGGGACAGTCCGCCGATGCACGTGCTTTAGCAGCCCTCGAAACCGTAAACTAACGATTTTCGAACTCGTCCTCAAAGACAGCAGTGGACAACTCAAAATTAGCCGCTTCTATCCAGGTCCTCGCTACCAAAGCAAGGGGTGGCAGGCCCAGCGACGCAACATGTATCCAACAGGGGCAGTGGTTGCAGCGTCTGGACTGGTTAAAAAAAGCAAATACGGTTTGACGTTAGATGATCCGCAAATTGAGGTTATTGACCATGCGGGTGGATCGATCGATTCAATGAAAGTCGGCCGGGTGGTTCCGGTGTATCCATTGACCGAGGGGGTTGCGGCTGATGTGGTCCGAAAAGCGGTGGTCGCCGCTCTTCCAGCCACTGTTCAGCTTGTGGATCCGCTGCCAAAGGACGTGCTTGAAACCTATGGTCTTGCCAGCGTCTATGAGGCGATCGCCCACATCCACTTCCCTCCTGACAGCGAAGCGCTGAGCATTGCGCGGCGTCGATTAATTTTTGATGAGTTCTTTTTTCTTCAGCTCGGCCTGTTGCGTCGAAGAGCACAGCAACAGCAGCAGCAGACGAGTGCTGTTTTGGCACCAACCGGGCAGCTTATCGATCAATTCTATGAAATGCTGCCGTTTGCTTTCACTGGAGCACAGCAACGGGTCGTGAATGATATTCTCACAGATTTACAACACCCTGTGCCGATGAATCGTTTAGTGCAGGGAGATGTAGGATCTGGCAAAACGGTTGTTGCCGTGGTTGCGATTCTCGCAGCCATTCAATCCGGCTATCAGGCTGCATTCATGGCTCCGACAGAGGTGTTGGCTGAGCAACATTATCGAAAGCTCGTCGAATGGTTTAACCTACTGCATTTGCCGGTAGAGTTACTAACCGGCTCAACTAAAGCTGCGAAGCGGCGTCAAATCTTAACTGAACTGGAGACCGGAGAGCTGCCCCTTTTAGTAGGCACCCATGCATTGATTGAAGATCCCGTTCAATTTCAACAGCTCGGGCTCGTTGCCATTGACGAACAACATCGATTTGGCGTGAACCAGCGGGCACGACTCCAGCAAAAAGGGGATAATCCCCACGTGTTGACGATGACGGCAACACCGATTCCACGAACCTTAGCATTGACCATGCATGGTGACTTAGACGTCAGTCAAATTGATGAGCTGCCACCCGGACGCAAACCGATTCAAACGACAGTGCTGACTGGACGCGATCGCACTCACGCGTACGACCTCATGCGTCGAGAAATTGCTCAAGGACGCCAAGTGTATATCGTCCTGCCTCTGGTGGATGAATCTGAAAAACTTGACCTGAAATCAGCGATTGAAGAATATCGCCGTCTTCAAGAAACGATATTCCCTGAATTTCAGTTGGGGCTGTTGCACGGCCGCATGACATCTGCCGAGAAAGATGACGCGATTGAACGCTTTCGTCAGAATGACACTCAAATATTGGTGTCCACCACTGTGGTCGAAGTTGGGGTCGATGTTCCGAACGCTACAGTGATGATGATTGAACATGCCGACCGATTTGGGCTCTCTCAACTTCACCAACTTCGAGGTCGCGTCGGTCGAGGCGGCGATCAGGCGTATTGTTTGCTAATGAACAGCTCCAAATCAGATACTGCCAAGCAGCGACTCAAAGTCTTAGAACAATCGCAAGATGGCTTCTTTATCTCTGAGATGGACCTCCGCTTTCGAGGACCGGGTGAAGTTCTTGGAAAGCGTCAATCTGGACTTCCAGACTTTGCCTTGGCCAGTTTAGTCGACGATCAAGATGTATTGGGCATTGCCCGTGATGCTGCTGAGTATGTGATGGAGCACGACTCCACTCTTGAGAAATGGCCGGCACTAAAATCAGAATTAGACTACCGCTACAAGAAGCTAATGGGTGGAGCCATTTTTACGTAGCACACCATTTGGCACGATTCACAAAGAAATGAGGGGCCTGGGCGCGCAATACGCACCCAGGCCCCTCATTTCTTCAACATAGACTTACAGAGTCTATCCAGTGATGTCACATAGCCGCCACACCACAGGTCTGGAGATGATAAACCGAACTAGCGAAAGCTGCGCTGCTGTTGAACATCGCGGAGATTCAGCAAGAAAGGAACACCTGCTGAATCTTCGCCACCCATTACCAGGACCCGAGGCATTTGAGAACCGCCTGATCGCCATGCGGCGATCGCCTCTTTTTGAAGCACGAGATCCCCTCCTTCGGCCTTGAGCGTATCTGCTAGTAACCGTTGGGATTCTGCTTTACCTTGAGCGCGGTTGATTTCAGCCTGAGCCTCCTGTTCGGCCTCTTGCGCAACATAAACAGCCTTCTGAGCACGCTGCTCCGCAATTTGCTTTTCTTCAACCGCTCGTGAAAATTCTGTCGAGAAGCTAAGGTCAATGACACTAGTGTCGAGTACCGATACCGAATATTTTTTAAGGCGCTCGTCCAGAGCATTGTCGAAGTCCTGCTTCAGCTCTGCCCGCTCAGTAATAGACTCCTCAGCCGTACGCTTTGCAGCAGCGATTTTGAACGACTCTTGGGTCTGTGGAGCAATCACTTTAGAGACGAGATTCTGTAAGGTACCCTGAGTCCGACGGATCTCAACGACACGAGCAGGATCAATGCGGAAGTTAATCGCAAATCGAGCTGTTAAATCTTGTAGGTCTTTCGTCGCACTTTGAGCTGGAATTTCAAACTTCTGTACCGTGACATCATAAATGTCAACTTTTGCAATCAACGGCGGCTTGAAATGAAGACCTTCAAGGAGTGCTCCGTCTTGAGCCGAACCTAAGATGCTCAATACTCCTGCTTGCCCAGGGTAGATGATAACGAAGGCATTGAGGCCAATAAAGACGAGGGCAGCGGCGATCGCCCCAAGAATGACAGGAAGACTGCTTTGTAGCTGCGGGTTTTTCAAACGAAGCTCCTTTTTTCGTTGACCGTGTTCGTTGATGGCAATGGGCGATATTGTAACCGTCGCCAGTTCCGTTAGGACAAGACGGCAAGGCGTTTAGCTATTTGTTAGGTAACCGAATGATGCTTGGTGTCCTAGCTTAAATAACTAAAGCCATATCATTCTCACATTAGCGAAACCAAATTGATCACATCAGCACGACCAGATGAGCAGAAATGGTTCCCATGACATAATTGCAGATTTTCAGCCTTGCTACCAGTTCAGAACAGCGCTGAGCAGTGTTCCTTAAACGCTGAGCTTTAGAGCAGTAACGGGCACCTCATCCCATGATTCAACCACACGCATTCGTGCTTGCCACCCTTCAGAAAGCTGCTGATCGGTCAACTTTGCTCGAAATTCGTCATGGCACGCCTGCGCTTGAGCCTCATCGCAGCATGCAATGCAGGCATAGAGAATGCCGCATGGATCAATCTGTTCATTAACCCAGATTTTCATAATTGTTTTCTATTGTGATATTCCCTTGAAACGGGCTTTTCTTAACATCAGTCATGTTCTTCATTGAATCGTCAGCAGAAGATAGGAGTTGTGAGCGTCGACTTACGATGTACAACCTAGAAATGACAGAATACGACACAATAGCAGTATATCCAGTTACTCAAATGTTGCTCCAAGGCCATTCGAACCGGGAAAAACCATGACAAAACTCACTGGCGTGATGCAGCTCGACAATGTCCACGATCTGCTGGCTGATTTGATTGCACGCTATCGAAATCAGGTTGATTTCCTATCCATTCGTCTAGAAGAATCGGCTGGCACTGATATTCTACTTCGGGGCGATCGCATTGAAACGCTGAGTGAGGGGATCTCCGTTGGCGGACAAGTGCGAGCCTGTTTTAAGGGCGGCTGGGGATTCGCAAGTTTCAATCATCTGAAAACCTTGTCTGACCATATTGAAGATGCGATCGCGGCTGCTCGTATGGTGGGAGACGATGAGACTGTATTGGCACCCGTAGAACCCATTCAAGATATCTGTCGGCTACCGCTCACGGGAACCGATCCCCGAAACGTATCCCTCAGTCGAAAAAAGCAGTTGTGTAATCACTACGCAGATATTTTACGGAGCTTGGGCGATCGCATTGCGACGACATCCGTTCGATATGGTGATAGTGCTCAGCGCATTATTTTCGCAACATCTGACGGAACGCTACTCGAACAGTCTTGGGCTGACATGGAAATGCGCTTTGCGGCTACGGCCCGCGATGGTGATACGGTGCAAACAGGACGCGAAACAACGGGATCTCGTAACGCATATGAAGATTTGGAAGGGCTCGATGAGCAGATTTTGAGCGCTTCCCAACGTGCCGTCAATGCGCTTAAGCTTCCGTCAGTAGCCGGAAACACATACACTGTGGTGATTGATCCCATTCTGTCAGGACTATTTGTTCACGAAGCATTTGGGCATTTGTCAGAAGCCGATATGGCCTATGAAAATCCTGACCTACTAGAAGTGATGACGATTGGGCGGCGGTTTGGTCCTGAAAATCTGCAAATTTTTGATGGAGCATCACCGATTGGGCATCGTGGGAGCTATCGCTACGACGATGAGGGAGTTCCAGCGACAACAACGCAACTCATCAAGGATGGAGTATTGGTTGGGCGATTACACTCCCGTGAGACAGCCGGAAAACTCGATGAAATGCCGACTGGTAATGCTCGATGCTTGAATTATGGCTATCCACCCATCGTGCGGATGACAAATACATGGATTGAACGAGGCACGACTCCCGTTGACTCTTTGTTTGACACCATTCAAGAAGGGGTCTACGCCAAAAACTGGCTCGGTGGCATGACCAACGGCGAAATGTTCACGTTCACGGCTGGGGAAGCTTGGATGATCCGAGATGGCAAGTTGGCCGAACCCGTGCGCGATGTGACCTTATCTGGCAATGTATTCACCACGCTGGCTGACATCGAAGCCATTGGCGATGATTTCTTCTGGGATGAATCGGGCGGCTGTGGCAAAGGAAGTCAGAGTGGCTTGCCAGTCGGTTGCGGTGGTCCTAGCTTACGTATTCGCAATGTCGTTGTCGGCGGTGAAGCAGCGTAAATGCCAGTAGGAAGTGTATTTATTTTGCACCTGAGCAAACTATTTCGGCTTCAACACTTGAGCCGCGGTTATCGACGATTTCTGCCCCCAAGCCTTTAACATGTTGGAAACAATTTCAGTTTCTCCTTCAAATACCGTTTCGACATATAGTCCTTCTAGTAGGCTCAAGACCATAACCTGCTGTTGCATTGGGTCGATAATCCAGTATTCCTGAATGCCCCGTGCCTGATATTGCGATCGCTTGTAGCGATAATCCCGATCTTCGTTAGCCTTGCCAGGGCTCACCACCTCCACCACTAATTCCGGTGGAAGCATATCCAACATCACGGTTGAACGGCTGGCTCCTTCCAGGGTTTGCACGAGTTCTTCTGAGAGCACCATTAAATCAGGCACCCTTACTGTTTCGCGGGTACCACTCACCACAATCTCTGTCTTCATTGTCAATTGAGTAGGAGAAAGCCCGAGCTGTGCAAAGTAGACCAACAGAAATATTGCAATCCGGCGATTGATTTCACTCTCCGGTGGCATGACTAATAATTCCCCATCCTCAAGCTCGTAACGAGTATCAGCATCGTTAGTGACGTTGAGGTAACCCTCAAGGGTCATATGTTGAGAGGCGATGGTCATGGCGCTAACCTTCCCAAAATCGCACGTGAGTCATTGTCATCATCCTAACAAGATGTCTAGCTTGGCGTTATGCATTCACTGTTTGGCTCAGCCTCATAATGGACCAGACAACGCATTGACTATCCTTCGTCGCCAACTTCATCCCACAACCGTTCGAGCTGATAGCGCCACGCGCCGAGCACTCGTTCACGCTGTTCTTCGTCTTGGCTCAGTTCTCCCATGACGCCTTCTTGGTAAAAACGCTCTAAGGTTCGCATCGTGGTTTCAATGGATTGACCTTGCATCTTTGAGGCGTAGATAATCTGACGAATTTGAGATTCAGCAACTTTCTGAAAAGCCTCTGATAAGCCGTTTTGTCTCATGTGAATGAGTCGGGCGATCGCCTGTTTGAGACTGGCAGCCGTTAACGTATCCATCGCGTGTTGAAAGACTCCCCACAACACATTCTGATAGAGTGCATACCGTGCTTCTTGGGTCTCATCAAAATTCGCTTCTAAGAGTTGGGCTAGCAATGATTGAGCATCCTGTGCAGGAGCAATGGACATGAGCACTCGCAACCAGGATTGGTCTTCAGATAACAGAATGAGCAATCGCGAATCCCCATCAACAATCTGCCAGCGATCTGGAGGTGAGGCTTCAACAGCAGTGTCAAAGAGCTCGGTGAGAAGTTCAGTAATCGTTTCAGGGGTCATAACCAATCCATTGCAAGTGCAGAGTCATTGTAGCGGTTTCGCTCATCCTGAGTCGCCATGCCTAGGAAATAGAGTGTATTCAATCGAGTCCGTTCAAATCTTGTCAATCATGGTTTGTGTATGAACATCCTTCAGGCATAATGAGGAGCAGCTTACGGTGTGACGCCCCCCATTTTCTTGTCTGCATGAAAACCTTTCAAAAAGCGATCGCTGCGTTTCTGCTCTGTATTGGGTTTGCCAGTATTGGCCTGAGCGTCCTCGATCTCATTAATTCAGAGAGAACTGGAAGAAACCAGCAACGTGCGATCGCGACGCTGCTGGTGCTGGGGTGCGTCCCTGTAGGTGTGGGTGGCTACATGATTTGGGCTCGATTCGACCAAATCCATCGACAAGAGCAACAGCGATTGCGGGCAGCGTTTTTTCGGTTGGTGAGAGCAGGCCAGGGCCGCATTTCTGCATCTGATTTCTCAGTCGAAACCAATTTATCAATCGATGAAGCCAGATTGTATTTAGATGAGCGTGCAGAGCATTTTGGTGCGGCCTGTCAGGTTGAAGAGGATGGAAAAGCACTGTATGGATTTCAGCTTGGTTATGCTGATCCAAAGCGCTTGCTAGAAGCGGCTAACGAAACGATGCCAACTTTTAGCATATTGCTGAAAACAATCCCCTCTGAACATGAAGATGAGGTACTCATTGTTCTCCAGGACTTGATGAAAGCCGAACCTGAGTCTATCAAAGAGGTGTGGAATGAGCCATTGCTACCCATTCAGATTGGCATCACGCGGGCGATCGCCCAAGATTATCGTAAGCGCCTCGAAGAAGCCGGAGCAACGGTGTTGGTGGTTTTAGATTGATAAGAACGGGCGTTAGAGCACTATGAGTCAACAAACACGAGGGGCGATCGCTGCAGGACATCCCCAGGTCGTGGAAGCAGGATTAAATATCTTTCGCATGGGTGGTAACGCCTTCGATTCAGCCGTTGCGGCAATGCTAGCATCTTGCGTCGCCGAACCAGGGTTAACGTCCCTTGCAGGCGGCGGATTCTTGCTTGCTCATACAAAAGAAAATCAAAACATGTTGTTTGATTTCTTTTCTCAAACTCCCCGGCAAAAACGCCCAGTCAGCGACGTAGATTTCCATGCCATCGATGTGGACTTTGGTATTACAACTCAACAATTTCACGTTGGTTTGGGTTCTGTTGCCACCCCTGGGACCTTAGCGGGTATCGTTCATGTCCATCAGCGGTTGGGACGATTGCCCTTCACAGAAGTGATTGTGCCAGCCTTAGAGTTAGCTCGAAATGGAGCAGAAGTGAATGATTTTCAAGCCTATTGCTGCCATATTTTGAGGGCGATTTTGCTCGCGTCTGACGAAATGAGGCAGGTGTTAGCCCCCACAGGAACATTGGTAACAGCAGGCGATCGCATCGTCATGCCCCAGTGGGCAAACAGCCTTGAGTACTTAGCGCAGGAAGGAGCCCAAGCATTTTACGGCGGAGACATCGGGCGACAATTGATTCATGACTGTCACGAGCAGGGTGGATATCTGACGCGCGAAGACCTCGCTCATTATCACGTCATCGAGCGATCGCCCCTGACTATTACCTATCGTGGACATACCCTACTCACTAATCCCCCTCCGAGTTCGGGTGGTGCGTTGATTGCCTTTAGTCTTCGCCTCCTGGAGCAGATGTCGCTTGCAGATATCACCTTTGGGAGTCAACACCACATCCAGCAATTATCCAGCGTCATGCAAGTGACCAATCAAGCTCGGGCTCAAGGATATGACCAGCAGCTGTATCAGCCCGACGTTTTAGATCGTTTTTTGTCTGACGATGCCATGCATCATTATGGTCAGCACCTTGCTCATTGGGGCCAGTCTCCATCCACTCCTCATTCCTCACCGCTCAACAAATGGGGTAGCACGACTCACATCAGTGTTGTGGATGCCGAGGGCAATGCGGCCAGCGTGACGGCATCAAATGGAGAAGGATCATCGTATGTGATTCCTGGGACGGGAATTATGATGAACAATATGTTGGGTGAAGCCGATCTTCATCCCAATGGATTTCATCAATGGGTTAAAAACCAGCGCATTTCATCCATGATGGCTCCAACGATCATGTTGAAAAATGGAAGACCTGAACTGGTGCTGGGCTCCGGTGGCTCAAATCGTATCCGTACGGCTATCGTTCAAGTAGTGTCGAATCTTCTTGATTTTCAAATGCCCGTGGAGCAAGCGATTCGCGCCCCTCGGATGCACTGGGAAAACGGTGTGTTCAATTTAGAACCTGGATTTGATGCCGTGGAGAGGGCAGCATCCAGTGAATCATCCGTTGAAGACACTCATCAATCGGCATTTCCGTTTGATGGAGAGGTGATTGCATGGGAGCAGCCAAGCATGTTTTTTGGTGGGGTTCATGCCGTTAAAAAAATGCCAGATGGAACATTAACCGGGGAAGGCGATCGCCGTCGGGGGGGAGCATTTGGAGTGATTGAATAGACACGTCACCGATCGCCTGCTTGAGATTAGCAGCATATTCGACACAACCACACGGTACACTTTCACATGAGCGATCGCCTGCAACTGTAGATCCACAGCTTTTGAATTGCGCGTTCACATTAGGCGATGAGGAGCTTGCACGAAACATCGTCTTGTTTTCTTACATTAGACCGGCTGCAAGCCTAATGTCGCAACTGATGACCTAAAGCATAAGGTGACATGATGAACCTGCCTCCCCTCACTGAAGAGACGTATTGGGCCATTCTCAATGATGAAATTGACGATGCCACAGTGAATCAGATGGTCTGGCATTACTTGGGGTATCAGTATGATGCGGCAACTGACCAATGGAAGCCTGATCATGTTGATGCCGAATGGCGAGACGCGTATCCCGACCCGCCAGATTTTATTGAAAGCCGACCTGCTACGGTTAAGCTGACGCGCTCGATTCCAAAAGAGAATAAGCAGCTCCTGAAAGAATCTCTTGGCTTCAAAGGGTATAGCATTGATGAACTTGTTCCACGAAAGACGCGTCGAGCGACCATCGTGAATTGGTTATTGAGTTA
>JBCBLF010000109.1:0-15311 GCA_038520475.1 Cyanobacteria bacterium J06627_8 | reverse complement strand
TAATAAAACCCTGCTCCACTCACAGTTTGAGTTACCCAATTGTTAATCACCCCAGGCTGCACGACCACACGCTGATTTTCTAGATCAACCTCTAGCACTTTGTTCATTAGTGCCGTCACAATCAGCACGCAGTGTTCGATGGGCAGTGCGCCTCCCGACAGCCCAGTTCCTGCCCCCCGAGCAATAAATGCAACATTGTGGCGATCGCATACTTTTACAGCCTCAGCGACTTGTTCCGTCGTGCGAGGCAACACCACCAATGCCGGACGCTGACGATAGCTAGTTAGCCCATCACATTCATAAACCAGGAGCTCTTCCTTGCGGCGTACCACGCCACGTTTGCCGACCACTTTCTCAAAGTCGCGGGCGATCGCCTTCCATTCACGCTCAGTCGGAATTGCAGGATTAGAAACAGAAGCAGATGCAACAGTCATAGCTCAACACATAACATTTCTAAAGCATATCGTAGTCAATGCCATGAGGCTCAAGAGACGCTTTCAGGTGAAGGCTGAAGATCATTCAGGTCCTACTCCGAATAGGATGAGCGCATATTTTGAATAGTGATCATAACTGGGATCACGCCCCATGAAATTTCCCAAGATAGAGAATGGCGCCATTTCCTACAAACAGAGAACGTCTAATCGAAAATATCAATTAAAAAGGATGGAGCAGAAATGCTCCATCCTCCCATCTGAGAATGAAATCTCAGGTCACACCAACCAGAAGCTTAGATAGGCTCCTCGCGTCGGCTAGACTTGTCACCCACCTTCTGGAAGAATCCCCACTCAACCTGCTCAGGCGATAGATCGGGGTCAACTCCAGCAAATACATCTCGGAACAAGGTACGAGAACCGTGCCAGATATGACCGAAGAAGAAGAGTAGAGCAAAGACAGCGTGACCGAAGGTGAACCAGCCACGAGTGCTAGTCCGGAAGACACCATCAGAACCAAGCGTCTCAGTGTCAAACTCAAACGGTTCACCCAATTGAGCTTTACGTGCAAACTTCTTAACGGTTGCCGGAGCGTCAAATGTTTGACCATCCAGGGCTCCACCAAAGAAGGTTGCCGTTACGCCAGTCTGCTCAAAGCTGTACTTCGACTCAGCACGACGGAACGGAATGTCAGCACGAACAATACCATCGTTGTCCACAAGAACAACTGGGAAAGTTTCAAAGAAGTTAGGAAGACGACGAACGTTGAGCGCGCGACCCTCAGCATCTTTGAACTCAGGGTGACCTAACCAACCGACAGCAATGCCATCACCGTTAATCATCGGTCCAACGCGGAATAAACCACCCTTCGCAGGGCTGTTTCCGACATAGTCGTAGAAGGCCAACTTTTCAGGAATTGTTTCCCAAGCTGCTTGAACGGAACTTCCAGATGCAACTTCAGACTGCACACGGCGCTGAATCTCCTGCTGGAAATATCCGCTGTCCCATTGATAGCGAGTTGGGCCAAACAGCTCAATCGGAGTAGCTGCACTGCCGTACCACATGGTTCCAGCAACGATAAACGCTGCAAAGAAAACAGCTGCAATACTACTCGACAAAACAGTCTCGATGTTACCCATCCGCAGAGCCTTGTACAAACGCTCGGGAGGACGAACAGTCAAGTGGAATAAACCTGCAATGATGCCAACCGTTCCAGCAGCAATGTGGTGAGCCACGATACCACCGGGATTAAACGGGTCAAAACCCTCAGGGCCCCATGATGGAGCAACAGGTTGGATACTACCTGTTATGCCGTAGGGGTCAGATACCCACATTCCTGGTCCCCAAAGACCCGTAAGGTGAAACGCTCCAAAGCCAAAACACAGGAGACCAGAGAGGAACAAATGAATTCCGAACATCTTTGGAAGATCCAAAGCAGGCTCTCCAGTTCTCGGATCTCTAAACAGCTCAAGATCCCAAAATACCCAGTGCCAACAAGCCGCGAGAAACAGTAGTCCCGACAGAATGATGTGAGCAGCTGCAACGCCCTCGAAAGACCAGAATCCTGGATCGACAGCAGATGCTCCTGTAACACTCCATCCTCCCCATGACTCAGTTACACCCAAGCGCGACATAAATGGCAAGACAAACATGCCTTGACGCCACATTGGGTTTAGTACTGGATCGCTTGGATCATAGATAGCCAGCTCATAAAGAGCCATCGAGCCAGCCCAACCTGCAACTAGAGCAGTATGCATAAGGTGTACAGAAATCAGTCGTCCAGGGTCGTTTAAGACAACTGTGTGTACCCGGTACCAGGGTAGTCCCATCGACTACACTCCTCCTAAAATCTATATTTGATTCAACATTCTCTGTCAGATCGACAAAAGAGACCGTGCCAAAGTAGCTTGCCACCATATGTAGCATACTGAACTCTTCGCATAGCCTCCTCTAAATCATTGTGTCTATATCACCCGCTAGAATCGTAATAAATATTAACGATATTTAACGTTTGACATTAGATTGTAAAAGTGAAAGTGTAAATAAGTGTAACCAGTTGAAGAACCGATTGCAAGCGGATTACGCTTCTTTCGTTAGGTAAACAGGCATTGCTGACTTAGAGAGATGAACGTTGGTGAAAGGCCCAGAAGCATATCACAGCGTTTATTTCAAAATCAGACAAGGTCGACCAATCAAATGAAACTGAGTGGAGTGCAATGGCGACGATTAAATTTGTTGACGAAGATAAAGAAATCATTGCCGCAGATGGAGCAAATCTCAGATTCAAGGCTTTAGAAAATGGAGTTGATCTCTACACATTTTCAGGGAAGCTAATGAACTGTGGCGGTTATGGCCAGTGTGGAACATGTATCGTCGAAATCGTAGAGGGAATGCAAAATCTCTCTGCACCAACAGATGTCGAAAAGCGTAAGCTTAAAAAACGTCCTGGTTCGTATCGCTTGGCTTGCCAAACGCTAGTTAATGGAGATGTTGCTGTTCGAACTAAGCCTCAAAAGAAAAGCAAATCGTGATGTGTTCGAGTATTCGAAGGAGCAATGGATAAATGGAATCTAGGGCGATCGCTCCTAACGTATCTCCATGCTGTTATGGGACCATCGGATGTGAGGAAATCTTAAAACGACCATGAGGTGATATTGTATTGACAGCTCATTCAGGTCGTTATGTTGTAGAGGCTGGATTCCATGCAAGTTAATGATTTAGGCTTTGTTGCAAGTATCTTATTTGTTCTCGTTCCAACAGTATTTCTGCTAATTCTTTACATTCAAACAGGAAAAGAATCGAGGTAGATTCGCAGGCATAATTTGCAGCCGAAGTTGACAGCTGTCGATAATGGGATCTGATTTATTTGTGAGTAGATAGCTTTTCTGACGTCAGTAAATGGCTAGTTGCCAGCTTCTCTTCTCGGTCGTTCCCATAGTGTTTCAGCGCATATGTTAGTTTCAGCGCGCATTTAATTGTTGGAGCAGTGCGAGGCGATCGCCTCATTAGGTCAAGATATTTTTAGAGTTAAAATTTTTAGAATTTTAGGTGGAGCCCCGGTGGTTGCGAAGGTTGCAGTAGCAACAAGCGAAACTGTAGGGCTCTTTTTAATCGGAAGGGCGAATGCTAATTGAGAACTATCCATTTCATGCTCAACCCGACCTAGCTCGGGCTTTATTCGTCTCAAGCACTGTCAAGCAGTAGCTCACCGAGCTACTGGTGATCACTGTCCGGTTATAACGCTTTGCTACAGCTCTCGTTACAAGCAAAGCATGAATAGGATAATAAACAACTGTTTACTTGAATTCGAACAGCAGCTTCTTGCTCTCATCACCTAGCAAGTTCGGTATACGGTCGAAATTGCCATTGACTTCATTCGCATGCCAGGAAGGAGAAACCCTTGGTTACAAGCTCAATTAAAACAACGAAATCAGAAGAAATTTTTTCTGCAGCTCAACACCTCATGCCCGGCGGTGTAAACTCACCCGTTCGTGCATTCAAATCTGTCGGTGGACAACCCATCGTATTTGATCGAGTGAACGGTGCCTACATTTGGGATGTTGACGACAATCGGTACATTGATTACGTCGGAACATGGGGACCTGCCATTTGCGGTCACGCAAATGCCGAAGTTATCGATGCACTTCGTAGTGCCCTTGATAAAGGGACAAGCTTTGGTGCTCCATGCTACTTGGAGAATGTGCTGGCCGAGATGGTAATTGACGCCGTGCCCAGCATTGAAATGGTGCGCTTCGTCAACTCTGGAACTGAAGCCTGCATGGCGATTCTTCGCTTAATGAGGGCCTTTACAGGTCGTGAGAAGGTCATTAAATTTGAAGGCTGTTACCACGGTCACGCCGATATGTTCTTGGTGAAAGCTGGCTCAGGCGTCGCAACCCTCGGATTACCTGACTCCCCTGGGGTTCCGAAAGCGGCAACCAGCAGCACACTGACAGCCCCATACAATGATCTAGCAGCAGTGAAAAAGCTGTTTGATGACAATCCAGGCGAAATTTCAGGTCTGATTTTAGAACCCGTCGTCGGCAACTCAGGCTTCATTGCTCCGCAACCTGGATTCTTAGAGGGCCTACGTGAATTAACCACTGCCAATGGCGCATTACTCGTTTTCGACGAGGTGATGACCGGCTTCCGCATTTCTTACGGAGGTGCCCAAGAAAAATTTGGAGTAACACCCGATCTAACGACCCTCGGTAAGATTATCGGCGGTGGCTTACCTGTCGGTGCCTACGGTGGGCGAAGAGACATCATGGAGATGGTAGCGCCCGCAGGTCCTATGTATCAGGCTGGCACGCTCTCTGGGAATCCACTCGCAATGACAGCGGGCATCAAGACCCTGGAATTGATCAAGCGTCCGGGTGCCTACGAGCAGCTCGATCGAATCACGAAGAAACTCGCTGACGGTATGTTAGACGTTGCCAAAGAAACCGGCCATGAGGCCTGTGGCGGGCAAATCAGCGGCATGTTTGGATTTTTCTTTAATCCTGGTCCTGTGAATAACTATGACGATGCCAAACAGTCTGACCTGCAAAAATTTGGTCGATTCCACCGGGGAATGTTAGAGCGCGGGATTTACCTGGCTCCGTCTCAGTTTGAGGCTGGATTTACCTCATTGGCCCACACAGAGGCCGACATTGACCAAACTCTAGAAGCTGCTCGTGACGTGATGAAAACGCTGAAATAGTTCAGTTTCAACGTCGTGTTGCGTTGTTAAACAGTCAACTGTGGGAATGAGGTGCTCATCTGCCTCATCCCCACGGTTGAGTTATCACAGACTTGCAATGGACATAGCAGCCTTACGTCAGTCCTAATTGAATGATGAGTGTACGAAAGGAGTGTTCCAAAATCGCCAATTCTCTTTGTTAAAGGGTGACTTCCAGCGCGATATGAGCGCAGATTCGAGTTGTTGTCGAAAGCGCACATCCACAGGTGTATCCCACCAAAATCCTGTATTGATCGCGGTAGGAATGTGATGCTTGAAATGGGCAGCTTGATAGTTCAAAACATATCGCTTGCAATCATGGACGCCTTTCCATCGTTGATTGGCTTTGCAAGTTTCCCCAACGTAGAGCAGCAAAGGCACCTGTGTGTCAATAACGAAGTAAATGCATGACTCACTCGGATAGCGATCGCCTGGTAGCTGGAAAAAGAAGAAATTTTGCAACTCCAGTGAAAAGGGATCAATACACGTGGCATCAACATGATTGGCCGCAGTCTCAAATAGACTACCTTGATATCCTTCATCGGTCTGACATACCTGTTGTTGATAGTGATGGATATCGGCCTTCCATTGGACTAGAGCGTCAATGCCCAGGTCAACCACAGGCGATCGCACAGGACCCGGTGGTGAAAACGACCGTTGCTCCGCTGCAGTAAATAATGATGTTTGTTGATTGGTCGTCGACCCTGATCGAGAAGAATTAGACGCTTCAGGCCTAGACGCTTTAACCATGTCAGTCTCAAACAGCTTCAGATTTTTGGTACGTTGGGTTCAATCCTATTCAGCGACTCATGGCGCAGATTTTGTCAGCAACAGGTCGCTCATTTGGACCCCAAAGTCTAGCAAAAGAACTCAAATTCTGCGCTTACCGTCACAAGTTTGTTAGGCTGCACAGGGTTGAATGATTTAGGCATCACAATTGTCTTGAGGTTGATTCAATGCCGTTTCCAGATTTTTCAGAAGAGTCAAAGTTAGACGACTCCAATCAGGACCTATCTGCATCAGAATTCATCACACCGGAAAATCGAGAACGCTACGAAAAGGCAAAACAATCAGCTCGGCGGCTGTATCTTATCCTTTTAGCGATTGGTCTAGTTCTCGGGATTTTGGCAGCGATTGGTGTTGTCTCATTTCTCAGACAATTTGGGCTCACGGGTGTTCCTGTTCAAGTTGAATCAACTGAGTAATCGTTGAAGATTGGGCTCCTGGCAAATTCACTCCAATTTGTAGGATTTAGGCATCTTGGGCCACAATAAAGCCGATTCCGTAGGGATAGATGATGTTCTAGCTCTATGGCAGCCGAATCGCGCCGCCCATTATTCAACCCTTCCATGGGGAAACCTATTACAACACAATCACTTTCAAGGATTCTCAAACCACTTCCACCTGAAGATGGGTGGTGTCTTCGTCCCTCAATTTTTCTTCTCATCGGGATAGCGATCGCTGAAGCCTACGGTCTCTTTGATAAGAGCGTCATCTCTTGTTTAGTTAACAATGATGAGTCTCCGTTCAAGACGTTAAAAGACACTGGGCAATCGTTCAATCACCACTACGGAGAACTGCTACCGCAATCTTGGATTGATCAGCGATCGCTATCCCATCATCCAGAGCCCAAAAGGCTTGAAGCGCCATTGCGGGCGATCGCGATTATCCTAACTGAATCAATTCACCATCAGACACTTGACGCAACTTGGCTCGGTCAGGCCCACGAAATCTTTTTGAGTCAATCTCCACCGAGGAGTTCAGATGAAGCCGCGCAATCACCATTTGATTCATGTTCCTTCAACGGGCGAAAGGAACATGGCGCTTACTATACCCCTCCTGAACTGGTTGATGACGTCATCAGCCAAACGATGAAACCCTGGCCGATCAGCACGGTTCAAGACATGCCGACTGTTTTAGATCCGGCCTGCGGCGGTGGAGCGTTTCTAATCGCAGCCTATTGCAAGCTTTTGCATCGTGAGACACAGGAAACGGCTCAAGGGTTCACGTTGGATGAGCGCATCAACATTCTTCGCTCAATTCATGGCGTTGACTTAGATGAGGACGCCATTCGCATCACCCGAGTAGCGTTGCATTTTGAGTGCTTGCGGCGTGCAGATCAGCAATCCAAGAAGAAGGCCGCACACCTGACAACTGAACATCTGACAACTGAACACCAGAGAGCGATCGCCCATATCTTGAACTGTAATTTAAGGCAGGGCAATGCAATCATCGCAGACGGCCCCAATGGATTGAACTGGAATACCGCATTTCCAACGGTGATGGAAGCAGGAGGGTTTGACATCGTTGTGGGCAATCCGCCTTATCTCGATTCAGAACAAATGTCTGTGAAAATGCCCCATTGGCGGCACTATTGCAACCGCCACTACGCTGCTGCCCAAGGCAACTGGGACGTGTTCTGCATCTTCATCGAAAAAGCATTGACGCTCTGTCGTCCAGGAGGGCATCACAGCTTCGTCGTACCTAACAAGCTAGCATCTGCATCCTATGCTGCCGCCACGCGATCGCTGCTAACGAGCCACGCCACACTCCAATCGATTCGAGACTACAGCAAAACAACCGTGTTCTCGGCTGCTGTTTATCCGCTTGTCTACGTTGCTCAGCGGCGATCGCCCACCCAGCTATCGGACTCAACGACTGATCTGCATGAAGCCAGTCGTCCCGTTTGCTATGAGCAGATGGGCAGCGACCTCACCTCTGTCAAACGAACCTCTTGGCTATCAGCGTCTCACTTTTCAACGCCGCATATCGGATGGCTGTTGAGCCATCAGACTACGCGCACAGCTCTGGTTCTTAATCTGAGTCAGCGCTTTCCGCCATTGGAATCTATTGCTGAGGTTCAAGGAGCCGCCAGTGTCTCAGAAGCATACGCCCTAAAGCCGTTCATCTCCGAACAAGATCAGTCTCAGCCGCTCATAACACAACCCGAACAACAGGCGATCGCGATTCACCCATTTCATCTGAATCAGAGGAAAGACGATTCACCCAACAAAAGTTCACCAAGCAACAGTGGCTCATCCCATCATCCCAACTCATCGCAGCATTTCGAATCCAAGCTATTTCCATTGATTAACAGTGGCACCATTGACCGCTACCGAATACTCTGGGGCATCAAGCCGTTGAGGTATCTTGGCGATCGCTATCAACATCCAGTTGTAGCGTCATTACCCTTGTCCACTCATTTCCCCCGTCGATATGACCAGGCGATCGCCGCCAAAATCATTGTTGCTGGCATGACCAAACGATTAGAATGCGTGGTCGACCATAGGGACTGCATCTTGGCCGGAAAGTCCACCTCAATCATTCGTACCGACAATCTGCCTCTACTCTATTTGCTGGGAATCCTAAACAGCACGCTCATGCATCATGTTGTTCTTCAGCGCTATAACAGCAACAGCCTACAAGGGGGATATCTGCGAATTGGGCCACCCCAGCTCAAATCACTGCCAATTGCCTTGCCGTCAGACGATTTGGGCGATCGCCTAGTCGCTCAGGTTCAGCACATTATTAGCCTCCATCACCGTGCCGTACAGGTCAAATCAAACACGCAAGAGGCGCAATCTATTCATCGACAGATTCAATCGGTGGATACACACATCGACCAAACGGTACATCGGCTTTATCGTCTAACGGATGAAGAGATTCATGACCTGTTGAACTGACTACACTCTTTGATTCTCCCCCTCCGTGTGGACGAGCCTAATTCATACACTCAGATGACCCCCACAGGTGAAGTGGAATAAAGCAATGTTTCTTAAACTAAAGCTGTTAAGGAATTGAACAGGTCTCGACCGAGAAAGGGGCAAATTTTCGGTAGGTCACGCAAAGGTTCTTTCTTAGCAAGGATGCACGTTACGCAAAGCTCAGCCATTGCGCTGAGCTTTTTATTTATAGCCGTCGCCAGTTCCGTTCGGACAAGGCGGTGAGCCATTTGGCGATAGGCCAAAGACCCAGAATGGTAATCAGTATCCTAGCCTAGATGGCTGTATCGGATTGAGCAAAACTACTATTTAGGGCACTCAACACGTCTCAACGCGGTCTTAAATTGTGTCTACCTCTAATCCTGGCTGTGGCGATCGCAAACAAGTTCCCTCAAGTGCAACCGTGTGAAGCTGAGTTAAGGGAATTGCAGGGTATACCTTACCCGCACTACCGTGCCCAATCAATTGGCACAGCGCTGTAGAACAGAAGAAATACTGGAACTGCAGAGAAAAAATTAGCCTGAGTGCAGTGATAACGTAGACATTTCAACATCGGTGCGTCCTCTTCTAACGAAAATCTTCCAATTTTTTTGCTTCTCCTTGTGAACCTGATTGTATTGTTTCAATCTCCCAATTTGTCTGGGCTAGGACTAGGGTTTATCACGTATGGAACTAGATTTCTTCAAATCAATTTGGCCGGGACCAAGTAAAGCTTTAGGCGGACGTTATCAGATTATTAAACGATTAGCAGCTGGGGGATTTGGGCAAACCTTTATTGCTCAAGATTTACACTTGCCAGGGCAACCCGTCTGCGTCATCAAACAGTTAAAGCCGCAGGTGAAGACATCTAAGGACTTTCACATTGCACAACGACTGTTTGAGACTGAAGCTCAGGTGCTGTATAAGCTGGGCAATCATCCACAAATCCCTCAATTACTAGCCCACTTCACCCAAAACCAAGAATTTTATCTGGCCCAAGAATATATTGACGGGCAGCCTCTCTCTGACGAGCTGTATGTTGGAGATCCCTGGGATGAAACTCGGGTTGTGGCATTGCTAGAAGACATCCTCAGCACGTTGGCTTTTGTTCATCGAAACCGTGTCATCCATCGAGACCTCAAGCCATCGAATCTAATGCGTAGACGTGAGGATGGCAGAATCGTTTTGATTGATTTTGGGGCAGTGAAGCAAGCGGGGACCCAAATCGCCCTCTCCGAAACCAGTGCTCATACCATCGCCATCGGCACTCAAGGCTACATGCCCAATGAGCAGATTGCGGGGATGCCCCAGTTCAGCAGTGATATTTACGCAGTTGGGATGATCGGCATTCAGGCATTAACAGGGCAAAATCCTAGAGTGTTAATTCCCGATGCCCAAACCGGGGAAATTGATTGGCAATCCTATGCATTTGGACCAAATCCCGAACTCATTGCGTTACTGGATCGCATGGTGCAGTATGACTTTCGCTCGCGATATGCAACGGCATCTGAGGCGCTATCGGCACTCCAAGCCTTGCCTGACGAGCTAAAGCAAGACATCACCTCTCCTCATCATATTCACGATGATGTCGTCGCGGATATCGATCCAAACCATGTCAATCCAAGTCGCTCCGATGAGGCGCAGCCTCCCAGTCCTCGCCCTCAGCAGTTCGCGTTGCCAAAAAGAGGGCAGACTCGCCCCACCCGTGCCATACCAGGGGTCGCTCCAGTCCCTCCACCCTCTAACGAATCAGAGTTTTCTGATAACAAGGAGTTCTCACGCGAAACCCTATCAGCTGGAGATATTGTGCGCTCTCGAACTCAGCACAGTGACCAACCAGCATCTTCATCCAATCGATTACCTGAAACAATCATCAATCCAATCCACTTTCTTGGTTCCAACAATCCTCTCGTCACAACGGGGGCGATCGCCGGGATCTTGGTGATTGGACTGATCACCTGGAGAAGCGTCGCTCCCACGACAGTTGGAGAACCCGTAGACGGAACCAGTGCCTCAATAGAACAACCGACTAATGTTGCCGCTGACAGTGTTAATGGCGTCAATTCAGATTCATCAAGTCCACAGTCTTCTGCCCTAGAAAAGCACTTACAACAAGCAAAGCAACTGCAAGGTACCGAGCAATACGAACAAGCCATTGCCCAGTATGATGCGGCGATCGCCCAAGATCCAAATTCAGCCGAAGCCCATCAAGGACGGTGCTATAGCCTCAATCAGCTCCAACAATATCAAGCAGCGATTACAGCATGCGATCAAGCATTATCAATTGATCCGAACAATGTTCGGGCACTGTGGAGCAAAGGATATGCGCTGGATCTACAGGAGCAGGTGAATGAAGCCATGGTCCTCTATGACCAGGCGCTTGCCATTGACCCTAATTTTGCTGAAGCGTGGAACAACAAAGGGGCTGCTCAGCTCAAGTCAGGCAACCTTAGTGCAGCATTGCAGTCTTTGGACCGAGCAATTGAGCTAAAGTCTGACCTTCCAGAAGCATGGGTCACCCGTGGGGTTGTGCTTTGGGAGTCAGGGCGACAGAGTGAAGCCGTTGCATCCGCTGATCGAGCCCTTGAGCTTGCGCCTGATTCTCCAGACGCCATTAGCTTACGACAGCAGATGCGAAGCCGAGGCTTCTAGAACACTGCATCGTTCTGCTTAATCAACATCACAGCACTATTGCGTTTAGTCGAGTGCCGATGGTAGATCACCTGCTCTTGAACTTTGACTGCCAGATGCTTGCCCAACCCGAATGCGTTGAAGCAAGTCCGCTAGGAATTCTCGCTGATTAATCAAATAAATGCTGATGAGCGTGAATCCAACCCCAACCCATTGCACAACACTTAAAAATTCCGCCAAAAAGAGATGACTGAATGTCAGGGCGAATACAGGTGTCAAAAACGTTAAGGCAATGAAACTAGTCAAGTTTTCCTTAGAGGCAAAGTAGAAAAACAACCCATATGCAAGAGCACTGCCCAACACACTGGCGTAGGTGAGCGCCATCCAATCATTGCTTGTGAGCTGTTGCCACTGCTGAGTCTCATTGACACCCGAGATGGTGGTCAGAACAACACCACCGATTACCATATGCCATGCTGTTGCCGAAACTGGGTCTGCATGACGAGACACATAGCGAACCATCACCGTACCGACGGCCATCGACAAAGCAGCCAACAGCATCAGCCATTCACCACTTTGAAACAGTCGCTCAATTAAGGTTTCCACTGAAACCACTCCAGCCTGCCAATTCAGGTGACTGAGGTCTCCATATCGAATTGAATCAATACCTCGTAGAATCCATTCATCAGGCAGTCCCAACAAACTAATTCCTATTGCTCCGAAGGCAAGGCCGACGACGCCAAAAACACCAATTCGCTCACCAAATAGAATCCGAGCCATAAGGGCGACGGCGAGAGGTTGAGAGTCAATCATCACAGAGCCAAGTCCAGCCCCCGTGCGAACTAATCCCTCTGCCAAAAAGCCTTGGAACATCGCCCCATCGACAAGGCCAAATAGACCAATCCAGAGCCAGGCCAACCACCCCTTGGGCTGCGATCGCCCCATCACCACAGAGGCAATCAGCACCAATAGCCCTGCCGGCAGCAACCGAAGACTTGCCATAAACATGGGCGTCGTATGCTCAACTGCACCTTTCATCGCAACCATTGCGGTCCCCCATAAGAAGAAGGGTGCAATCATGAGCAATGTTGTAGCTGATGATGTCAGAGCGCCAGCGGATCGCTTTTCTGTAGTGTTCATGGGCAGCGAACAGGAGAGTTATAAAAGTTCACAGTTCTTAAGATTCTATCGGATTCTTTTCATGTTCGCTTGACGATACAGGAGAATTGGCCGGTGTGATTATCGCCTTAGCCATTTAGGCTGAGGCATCGAGTGTCATTCGGGTCTTTGGCCTATTGCCAAATGGCTCGCCATCTTGTTCGAACGGAACTGGCGACGGCTATATTACGAAATGCAGTTAAATAAGGCACACTAAAATATCAGGCAGGGCTAAAATCTGATATTCCGGATTTTGGGTCTATGCAGGGGTAGAATCACGCTGGGCTATGTGAATTACTCCCAGCTCTACCATCTTTGCCATCGATATGGCAGCCGACTTCATATCATTTACACTTGCGAGACGCTTATGATTTGGCCGTTTAAGCCAAGGTTTAGAAAACAGATTGCTCGAATTGAGATTACAGGGGCGATCGCTGGTTCCACTCGAAAACGAGTATTGGAGGCACTGAAGTCTATCGAAGAGCGAAAGTTTCCAGCTCTTCTACTCCGCATCGATAGTCCCGGAGGCACCGTTGGTGATTCCCAGGAGATTTACACTGCCCTCAAGCGGCTCCAAGAAAAAATAAAAATTGTCGCAAGCTTTGGCAACATCTCTGCGTCAGGTGGAGTTTACATCGGTATGGGGGCGCAACATATTGTGGCAAACCCAGGAACAATCACCGGCAGCATCGGCGTTATTTTGCGAGGAAATAACCTTGAACGCTTGCTTGATAAAGTGGGTGTCTCATTCAAAGTCATTAAATCTGGTCCATATAAAGATATCTTGGCGTTTGATCGTGAGCTGACCGAACCTGAGCAAAATATCTTGCAAGAGCTGATTGACACGAGCTACCTGCAATTTGTAAATACGGTTTCTGAGGGGCGTCAACTGGATGTCGAGACCGTGAAAGCGTTTGCAGACGGGCGAATTTTCACAGGTGAACAGGCAAAAGAGCTTGGGGTTGTCGATCGCCTAGGTACTGAAGAAGATGCCCGTCGGTGGGCCGCAGAACTTGCAGACCTTGACCCAGATAAAGTCGAATGTTTCACCTATGAGGAGCCCAAATCACTGGTTAGCCGGTTTCTCCCAGGTAATCGCAGTCAGTCACGGTTATCAGCCGGAATGGACTGGCTTGAATTTGAGTTAACAACTAGTGGGCTACCCCTTTGGCTGTATCGACCCTAATTTAGTTGCGTATACATCTAGGTCTCTGCTCAAGTCGGGTTCTCAATACGAATGGGTCAGCATCGAGAACCAGTGAGAAATATCGTTTCGTTGCCCAACAAAATCATGTTTGGAAGCTAATCAGGAGGATAACAACGTGGAGTGGCGGGTTCGTGCAATACGGGGGGCAACGACAGTCCCAGTGAATACGGCTGAAGCAATTCGAGATGCGGTGACCGAGCTGCTTGATGAATTGCAGGATAAAAATAATTTGAACCCGGTTCACATGATTAGCGTTGTCTTTTCGGTCACGAAAGATTTAGACGCCATCTTTCCAGCGTCGATTGCGCGCGATCGCCCAGGCTGGGATCATGTTGTGCTCCTAGATGTCCAGCAAATGCACGTCGTGGGAAGCTTGGAGCGATGCGTTCGTGTTCTCGTTCAATTCAACACCCTAGAGCCGCTAATGCCACTTCAACACACCTATCTGCGCCAAGCCAAAGATTTGCGCCCAGACTGGAGCGTCTCTAAAGCTAGATAGGGTTATCGTGTCAGCCATTTAAGCTAAGGCATCGTGTATCATTCGGTTCTTTACCTGATAGCCAAACGGCTCTCTATCTTGGCTTCGCGGAACTAGCAACGACTACAATCTAATCTGGATTCGTAGACGATAGATGGCAGCCATCGCAGTATACTCAGATTACGATTTATTAAACCCATCTACGCTATGAACCCCGAAACAGAATCTCTCAGTCCTATTTATTCCATTATTGTTGGTTCAACGGTGCTGGCAATCCTGTGGGGCATCATCTTCAAAGACATGCTGGAGTACCAAGTTAACCTTTGGTATGCCAACCGAGAAACCCAGCCTACCGTCAACTATCAGAAAACCAACATTCTGATGACATACATTGGGTTATCACTCCTTGTCATCGTCTCAGTTGGCTCAAGCTTTTCTGTGTTTGGGTTTTCGAATACGGTTGCGTTCGCAATGGCGATCGCCGTTGTGCTGCCTACAGCCCTTCTTGTGTGGTTCCAGCTCGGTTCAATGTTGCAACTACTCGTTTTTGGCGGTTCAGAAGCGATTGACATTGATTCATATGGAGCAGGTCAGAAATTTGATGCACAGGCACAAACCCCAGACCAATAGTTCAATCTTGGCTGTGGCATCAAATTTTTATGAACGAGCATTTTGCATGCTTAAGAAAAAATGCGTTCATGCTAAGCATGAACGCATTTTTTTTAATCAAGTAACTGAACGACTACTCGACGCCTTCAATACGATTTTCAACTTCTTCGTAGAGTTCTTGGAGACGCTCTAGATTCTCCTCACTGGTGTCCCAATACCCCCGCCCATTGGCTTCCAATAATGTGGTCACCATTCGACGAAAAGAGTTGGGGTTGAGGTTCATTAAGCGCTTTTGCATCTCCTCATCTTTGATGAAGGTATCGTTAGCATCTTCATAGACCCAGTTGTCCACTGCGCCTGCCGTTGCCGACCAGCC
>JBCBLF010000108.1:0-15562 GCA_038520475.1 Cyanobacteria bacterium J06627_8 | reverse complement strand
GAATCTACAGGAGATCTGACCGCGACATCTTTGGTAACCAACCAGCCGATTAAAGGAAAGATCTACATCGATCGCATCAAAGGTGGTGTTTTAGGGGATGGCGTGAACTCATTTATTGCTGCTTGCTTCAACACGTTTCCCAATACGACATTTAGCCAAAATAATGGCGTCATTCAGCTAACGGGAATTGGTAGTCGTTATGTTGGATTTTTCATTGCGGGACTGTTTGTTTTACTGGGTCTGTTTCCCATTGTGGGGGCGCTTGTTCAAACCCTGCCTCAACCGGTGTTAGGGGGTGCGACGATTTTGATGTTTGGAACAGTAGCCTCGGCAGGTATTAAGATTTTGTCGTGTGTCAATTTCACGCGACGGGCATCATTAATTCTGTCAGTTTCATTAGGACTGGGACTTGGCGTGACCTTTGCCCCTGATATTTTGGATCAGATGCCCGCACTGGTGAAAAGCATTTTCTCGTCTGGAATTGCAACAGGAGGGTTGACCGCACTCGTGCTAAACAGCATTATTCCTGGTCCACGAGAGTAGTGCGCATATAAAACTGGCAAACGTTTTGCTCTAGCCAGTGGGGTTAAAGGCGCTTCATATCATCCTAGTCTGCACAGCCAAATGGTTTGCCGTTTTATCCGAACGTATCTGACGACGGCCATAACAGCTGATGCACTCATTCGCATCTACGTTCATCGACCATCGTTTACTGGACTATGTATCATCTAAAAGCCATCATTATTGGCGCAGGGATCGGCGGACTGACTACGGCGATCGCCATGCAAAAAGCAGGATATGAGGTTGAAATTTACGATCGCACCCGTGAATTACGTCCCGCTGGAGCCGGCATTTCGCTTTGGTCAAACGGCGTAAAGGTGTTGAACTATCTTGGGTTGGGTGAAGAACTCGCGGCGATCGGCGGTCAAATGAACCGAATGGAGTATCGCAGCGACACCGATGAGTTGCTGAGTCACATTGACTTGCGGCCCCTCATTGCTCGAGTGGGTCAGCGGCCTTATCCCGTCTCTCGTACCGATTTGCAAAACATGCTGCTACGCGCTGTGGGCGAGAATAAGGTTCAGCTTTCCATGAAATGCATTGCGGTAGAAGAAGATGAGCATCGCGCGACTGCCATTTTTGAGAATGGACATCGCGCCTCTGGGGACATCGTCGTGGGGGCCGATGGTATTCGTTCAGTCACTCGCAGCTATGTGCTTGGACATGAGGCGACCCCTCGCTACGCAGACTATGTGAATTGGAATGGAATTGTTGATGCAACGCCTGATCTCTGTGATCCAGATAACTGGGTCATCTACGTTGGGCAAGGCCGACGCGCATCCATGATGCCGATTGGCGGCGATCGCTTCTACTTCTTCTTTGGTTCTCCGATGGAGGAAGGCACAACGATTGCCCCAGGCGATCGCCAAAAAGAACTGAGTACTATCTTTGACGGCTGGCCGATCAAGGTTCGAAATCTCATTCAAGCCTTAGATCCTTTAGAAACCAATCGACTAGAAATTAGCGACCTTGATCCCTTAGAAGCGCTGGTTCGGGGACGAGTGGCATTGCTCGGAGACTCAGGGCATGCAACTACGCCAACCCTTGGGCAAGGAGGCTGTCAAGCCATTGAAGATGCAGAAACCCTGACTCGTTGCCTACTGACGACGAATATCAGCGTTCTTGATGCGCTTAAACGCTATGAAGCGGAACGAAAAGAGCGAACGGCAAAACTTGTGCTGAAGGCTCGAAAACGAACCGACACCATTTATAGCAAAGATCCAGATATCACTGAGAAATGGTATGACGAGCTTCGGCAGGAAAATCCTGAAGATGTCACCAATGCCTTAGCGAAGGTGATCTTAGGCGGGCCGATGCGTTAGATGCGAGATGGTAATGAGAGAAGCAGTAGGGACGACGCATAAAGGAATGGAACGTCACGATGGTTGGTAAACTTACGACTCATGTTTTGGATACGGCACATGGATGTCCGGCGGCGGGAATGGCGATCGCCCTCTGGTCGATTCATTCTGATACGGGAGAAAAAACGCTGGTGAAAGAAATCCAAACGAATGCTGATGGGCGGACAGACGAACCACTGCTCGTGGATGAGGCATTGGTGAGTGGCGTTTATGAACTTGTTTTTGATGTGGGCCGCTATTTTTCAGCTAGGGATGCGTCGCTACCGCAACCTCTGTTTCTCGATCAGGTGCCCATCCGATTTGGCATCGCTGATGCATCGTCTCACTATCACGTACCGCTTCTTGCATCGCCATGGTCATACAGCACCTATCGAGGCAGCTAATCATGGTGATGCTCTCAGAATTGAACCAAATGAATCAGGCTGCATTTACAACAGAGCTGGGAGCGATTTTTGAAGAAACCCCGGCGATCGCCCATGCCACGTGGGCTTATCGACCCTTTGAAGATGTGGATCAGCTGCATCAGGCGATGGTTGATGTGATGCGATCGCTTTCCCCTGACGAGCAGCTTGAACTCATTCGAGCACATCCTGATTTGGGGAGTCGAGCAAAGATGGCCGATGCCTCGGTAGAGGAGCAAACGAGTGTCGGGCTAGACCAGCTAACCCCTGAGGAATATGACGATATTCAATCTCTAAATGATGTCTACAAAGAGCGCTTTGAGATGCCGTTTATCATCGCCGTAAAGCGACATACGAAGGCGTCTATTTTTTCTGAATTTCGTCAGCGCCTAACCCATTCACCTGAACAAGAAGTCCGCCAAGCCCTTGATGAAATTGCAGTGATTGCTAAGTTTCGTTTGACTGCCCAGGTTGAATCAGCCGAGTAATCTAGGTCCGCAGCTCAGATTTACTCCGCAGCTCAGATTTACAATGTGGGCAAGCATGGGCGATCGCCGTCGAGATTGGCAACGGTTGTGATGATTTCAGCCAAGTCAAAGTCTAACGTCGTCAAGCCACCTGCATCATGGGTCGTGAGTGAGAGCGTTACTTGGTTATAGGCGATCGCCACATCAGGATGGTGCGCCATTAATTCGGAAGGTTCGACGAGCTGATTCACAAAATCAACGGATTCCACAAAATTTCCAAATGAGTAGGTGCAGATTAGAGATGAATCATCAATCGTCCAGCCGGGAAGACTCGTTAGACGTTGGGCGATCGCCTCATCCCCTAATTGCTCTGCTGCCTCAACTCCAAAACTAGACAACATCACCGCTGTACCTGTTGCCCAAGGGAGCGTTCGTGTCATCACTTGACGGAGCATGGTCATTCGGCTACCCACCCACATGTTCCACATGGTTCAAAATTTCTCGAACCACTCCGCTCTTGCCTTTGCAATTGAGTTGAAGAACATCTCCAGCCAAAGAACCGGCTTCTTTAAGGCTAAAGATAATTTCGGTTAGACGATGACTCATGTAGCCCGTAATCAGCACGACGAGCGTGCATTGCCCGATTTTTGACTTCACCTTTGATCGATTAGTATTGACCTCGTTCATTCGAGGCACTTCTACCCAATGACGAAGGCCATAGTTAAGCTGTAGCTCTTGAATTACGCCCCTTCGGGTAGAGGGATGTCCGCCGACTAGGGCCAGCCGTAATCCAGATAAATCGATAGACGGACACGTTAGCCCTCGTAATGCCGAATGAGGCGTTTCATCGGAAACGACTGTGGAGTCTTGCTCGTTTTCGGTTGTGTATTGGGTCTGAGGGAGAATCGATTGCTCGTCACTGGTTCGAACAACGAGTGACAGATCATCGACCCGCTCTAGCGTGGCGGCTTCATCGAGCTGAGTCAGGAGTTTGATTTGCTCTTCCAGCGTCCAGACCTGAAGCTGAAGCGCATCTCTTTCTCGATGCAGCTGCTCGTTTGCTTGAGTCAAGTTAGCGAGTTCTGCATCTGTGTATTGGATCAAATCTTTGATTTCAGCTTGGAGGCGATCGCGCTGTTCATAGGCGTCTGCGAGAGCTGCTTCAAGCGACTGATATCGACGCCTTTGCCCTCGACCGCTAAGCCCATCGACGGCTGATCCGACCCATTTTGAAATCGGATGAACAAAGGTTCGATGCAACTGAGTATGAAACCGTCCCATCCCTTGCGTCTCCTTAATCGTGATGCCCTGAGCACATCTGTCACTTGAGCGTTAACGCGATATCCACCTGGTCAATGTTGCGATTGGCTGCGGCGTCAATTGGCTGGCAACTGCCGGTGATCGACGGGTGAACAGCACCACAATCCTAAGACAGTATCGACGTTTAGAGGCTGACATCTGCTATCGATTCAGGCTTTGCTTAAAACTGGGATGAATACTGGTACAGGGCTGCGCCCTAGACCGATATCCATTTCTCACATCAGCAACACCCAGTTTCTCCGCTTCCATAATGATGGATGAATGCACATAAACGTTCATCACGTACATTATCCATGGGCGATCACCTATTGGTGCTCCCGACGCTGAAGATCAACCCTAAGGATTTTCTTGAGCCGTGGGACGCCAAAACGGAAAGCCACTACCATTTACTATGGATTAGCGTGATACGAGTCGCGCCTACTTAGCGTCCATCATAGCGAAATCATTAGTCAGTGTTGTTTAGCTGTAAACACAAAACAAAACAAACAGACTTATGCATAGATTTCTTGCTGGCTCACTCAAGGTTGATTCGATTACGGTTCCGATTGCCGATCTTCCGAACACGCTAAATCGTTTGACGATTACTCAGCTCTCTGATTTGCATTACGACGGGATGCGCCTATCTGACCGGTTGTTGCAAGAGGCGATCGCCGCGAGCAATGCCATTCACCCAGATATTGTGGTGCTAACAGGAGATCATGTGACTGATGATCCATCTCCCATTCACCGCTTGGTTGAACATCTGGCTCAGATGAAAAGCAACATCGGTGTCTTTGCCATCCTAGGGAATCATGACATCTATCCAACCCATGCCCGTGCAACGATTACCGATGCATTTACTCGGGCTGGCATTCCCGTGTTGTGGAATCAGGTTATTTATCCGGTTGGACCTGACTTAGCGTTGGTCGGCCTTGCAGATTTGTGGTCACGGGAGTTCAATCCCAGTGTTGTAATGAATCGCATTGATGCGGGTATTCCAAGAATTGTGTTGTCTCATAATCCTGATAGTGCTGTGCATTTGCAGCCGTGGCGAGTTGATCTGCAAATTTCTGGTCACACACACGGCGGACAAGTTGTTTTACCGGGGCTGGGGCCATTCCCGTCGATATATCAGAAATTGCGCCGCTATGTGCCTAAAAAGCTAAGACGGTGGATTCCGTACATGAGAGAAGATTGCTACAAAGTCGTGAAACATTGGGAATGGGCACAGGGCTTTCACACTGTTGGTCACAATAAGCTTTACGTTAATCGTGGATTGGGTACCTATTTCCCTGGGCGCTGCTTTTGTCCTCCAGAATTAACGGTGTTTACGCTCGTTTCTAAAACGTCTCACGTTGTGTCAGCGAATGCTCCCATTCGACAGAAGAAAGGAAACCCAGCTCACCTTGTTCATTGAACATTACCTGTTCGCTGAGCATTGCTTTGCTGAGTATTGCTTTGCTGAGCATTACAGTGTCACCATTCGACAACAGAACTTACGCCTTTCATGGAGAACAGCATTAAGCAGGGTGTTATGGGATGCAACGCATCCCATAACACCCTGCTTAATAATTTCGCATAGCACTATATTTTTCCGACAAACCGCTAGACCTAGCCATAGTTTGATCCCAACGATTTAGGCGATTCGAAGGGGATTTTCGCAATAGGATTAATTGAAAAAACAAGCTGAAGATAGCGTGGGCTTCTACGGATATGACCCTACATTTAACGCAGTTGTTAATACAGATTCGTCATTGGGCCCAACGAGAAAAAATTGAGAACTTTAGGCAAGCTGAACGTCGGTAATGACGATAGCAGGGCGTCCTCCAAAATCTTTTTTAAATCTCGATCAAACTTCACTGAAGTCTAGTGATCTGATGCCTTCATTTTGACCCTTTCAAAGTGGAGGAATTCAGAGCACAAAGAATTCCGAGAAGTCTTGAAATTATGAAACCCTACACGCAAGGAGAACGAATGAAAATAGCTGTTGCTAGAGAAATCGAAGTTGGAGAGCATCGAGTTGCATTGGTTCCTGAGACTGTCAGCAAGCTTGTGAAGCAGGGTCATTCTGTGGTTGTGGAAGCCGGGGCTGGAGATCAAGCCTATTTTTCGGACGCAGCCTATGAAGAAGCAGGAGCAGTTCTATCTAGCGATACGGCCTGGGTTTGGGGAGATGCTGATGTTGTTCTCAAGGTGAAGCCTCCTCAAGGTCGTGAAGATGGCCGTCACGAAGTTGACCTGCTTCGACACGGAGGAACGCTGATTAGTTTCCTCAATCCGCTTGGGCAACCCGAGCTGATTCAACACCTTGCTGAGCGGAAGATCACCGCATTTAGCATGGAGATGATTCCTCGGACGACTCGGGCTCAGAGCATGGATGCGCTTTCGTCTCAAGCTTCTCTCGCGGGGTATCGGGCAACGTTAATCGCAGCAGCAGCCTTACCTAAGTTCTTTCCGATGTTGACCACTGCGGCTGGCACTATTCGTCCTGCGAAAGTTTTCATCATGGGTGCTGGGGTTGCTGGACTTCAGGCGATCGCCACGGCTCGACGATTGGGTGCCGTGGTTGAAGCATTTGACATTCGTCCGGCGGTGAAGGAAGAGGTGCAAAGCCTTGGCGCACGGTTTGTCGAGGTGGAGATAAAAGAAGACACGGTGGCTACCGGGGGCTACGCTAAGGAAATTTCTGAAGATGCAAAGCAGCGATCGCGCGAGCTCGTTGCTGACCATGTTGCCCAAGCAGACGTAGTGATTACCACGGCTCAAGTTCCAGGGAAAAAAGCTCCACTGCTGGTTACAGAAGATATGGTCAAGGGCATGAAGCCTGGTTCTGTGATTGTTGATCTCGCGGCTGAACAAGGCGGCAACTGTGAATGTACAGAGGCTGGGCGAGACAGTGTTCATCACGGGGTAACCATCATTGGTCCGATTAACTTGCCATCATCGATGCCAGTTCACGCGAGTCAAATGTATTCCAAGAATTTGCAGACCCTCATCCAGTTGCTCGTGTCTGATGGGGCACTGACGCTAGATTTTGAGGACGACATTGTCGCTGGGGCTTGTGTTACCCATGAGGGCACAATTCGAAGCGATCGCGTTCGCGATGCGTTGGCAAAGGAAGCGGGCGTCGGCAATTAACACGTATTGATGATCGACGAAGGGGTTTCGAATCAATCATCGGTTTTGGTTGATGACCATTGGAACCGCCTTGCTAGGAGCAATAATCCGATCCTCATCTGAGCCCCTTGATCGCGAATTCATCTGACTAAAGATTCAGCATACGGACTGACTTTCAACTCATTTTTATTGTTCAAATAGGAGATGTCTATGGCAGCAGGACTGCTCACGGGATTTGTTGTATTCGTATTGGCTTCGTTCGTTGGATTTGAAGTCATTAATAAAGTTCCTCCTACACTCCACACTCCACTGATGTCTGGAGCGAACGCCATTTCAGGAATTGCCGTTGTCGGTGCCCTGTTGATTGCTGGCGCACAAGAGTGGAATTTGACCGTTGTGCTTGGGTTACTGGCTGTGATCTTGGCCACGGTGAATGTGGTGGGTGGATTCCTCGTCACCGATCGCATGCTTCAGATGTTTAAGAAGAAGAAGGAGGTCAAAGCATAATGATGATTTACCACGAACAACTGATCGGTATGGCTGGACCTGGAGCAGCAGTGCTCGGTACAGGAATCGAGCTAGCCTATTTATTGGCCGCCTCTCTCTTCATTCTTGGTCTGAAGAAGCTGGGATCTCCAGCGACAGCCCGAAACGGTAACGTTACAGCGGCAGTAGGAATGTTGATTGCGATCGCCGCAACGCTACTTAACCAGTCTGTGCTCAACTATCAGATGATTCTCATCGGGATCATCATCGGCTCAATCATTGGGGCGATCGCTGCTAAGACCGTCGCCATGACGGCGATGCCACAGATGGTAGGTATTTTTAATGGACTGGGAGGAGCCGCATCAGCCCTGGTCGCCGTCGGCGAATATTTTCGATTGTTGAACGAATCGGGCTCGGTTCCTGTTGATTCCGGCATTACGACCATGCTCGGCGTGTTAATTGGTGGCGTCACGCTAACCGGAAGTTTGGTCGCGTTTGCCAAGCTCCAAGGCATTATGACCGGATCGCCCATCACGTTTCCTCTTCAGCAACCTGTGAATGTGTTGCTCGTGGCTGGATTTTTAGCGGGTAGTGTTTATTTCCTATTCACCCCTCAAAACACACTTCTTTTTCTAGGGCTAGTTGGCGTGTCCCTTCTATTAGGTGTGTTGTTTGTTATCCCCATCGGAGGGGCAGACATGCCAGTTGTGGTGTCGTTGCTCAACTCCTACTCTGGACTTGCAGCAAGTGCAGCTGGTTTCATCTTGATGAACAACATGCTGATTATTGCAGGGGCGCTGGTGGGAGCCTCGGGTCTCATCTTGACTCAAATCATGTGTCAGGCCATGAATCGCTCTCTTGCGAATGTGCTGTTTAGTGCCTTCGGAACGGGAGACAGTTCTGGTAGTGGAGCCGCGACTGGAGCCAGCGGAATTCAGAAGGTTGTGCATCGGGTCGAGCCAGAAGAAGGCGCAATGATGTTGGGCTATGCCCGATCGGTTGTTATCGTTCCTGGCTATGGAATGGCTGTTGCTCAGGCCCAGCACTCTGTTCGAGAGTTGACGGATCAGCTAGAGCGACAGGGCGTCGACGTGAAGTATGCCATTCACCCTGTTGCAGGACGGATGCCTGGACACATGAACGTGTTGCTGGCTGAGGCTAACGTGCCTTACACCCAGCTCTATGACATGGATGACATCAATTCTGAGTTTGAACAGACAGATGTGGCCCTCGTCATTGGAGCCAATGACGTTGTCAATCCAGCTGCGCGAGACTCTCAAAACAGCCCCATTTATGGAATGCCGATTCTTGAGGTTGATCGAGCGAAGCACACGATTGTTATCAAGCGGAGCCTCAGCACAGGCTTTGCTGGCATTGATAACGAACTGTTCTATAGAGATAAAACAATGATGCTTTTCGGCAGCGCAAAAGATATGGTGGCCCAGCTTGTTGCTGAGGTTAAGCAGCTGTAGTATCAATTTTCCAAAAATCAACAACCCGTGAGGCACACTTTGGCTGAACTAGAGTGTGCCTCACGGGTTGTTGGTTCTTAGAGAAGCTGACTGATCCCGTCTCCACAAATGGACGAGACTCTCAGTTGTGTCAATCCTCAGATTCCATAGCCGTCGCCAGTTCCGTTAGGACAAGACGGCAAGCCATTTGGCGATGCGACAAGGAACTGAATGCTCCTCGGTGTCCTAGTCTAAATGGCTAAAACTATAACTGAATCATGCTCGACATCAAGGCTGAACGGCGCGCAGCATCCGCAACCTGGAGGGCGTAGAGACTTTGCTCAGGCGTGACATACATTGGCGTTCCTTTCGTCAGAGCATCTAAAACCATCCGGCTATCTTTCGCAAAGAGTCCTTTTCGAGACCCCACAGTTAATTCTTGCGATCCGTCCGCTCGAATCAACTGTCCGTGACTGCCGTTGAGCTGAATCATGCCGGTTTCTCCATGAATGGAGAGCGATCGCTCTGTGTTCCATATCGTGGTCCCTTTTCCGTAGACCAGATCTGCAATGAGTCCGCTTTCGAATCGGAGTTGAGCAGAACACAAACAGGATTGATAGGGCGTTGTAACCGTTGGATGCTCATGAATTGTTCCCTCAATGGTCCAAAATCGGCTCTGGCAAGACACTGTGACTACCTTCCCAAACACTGCGACAAGCCGCTGAATGCGAGACAGAGCGGCCATTAGGGGAAATCCAACGCGCTCTGGGTCGTAGGACCACTTATCAGGGACAGTCGATTCCATTCGTAAGCTTGTGGATTTCGCATAGAACGGCGTGCCAATCAGCGGCAGCGCTTCGATAACTGCGTGATGAATGCCGCTGAGCAATTCAATGTGCTCAATGTGCAATAGCACGTGCTGTTCTGCTGCGAGGGAAATGAGATGCATCGCTTCTTCCAACGCTAGCGATAGCGGATATTCCACCACGACATGCTTTCGGGCCTCAAGTGCAGCTTTAGCGATCGCCCCGTGCAGATGATTTTGGGTTGAAATGACAACGAGATGGATATCAGGGTGATTGATCAGTTCGTGATAGGAATCGAATGCTCGCGCATCATAGGTCTGGCATAGATGTTTGACGCGCTCTGGATTTGTTCCATAGATGCCAACGAGGTGCGATCGCTCATCTTCGCGAAAGGCATCGGCTCGCTTTTGTGCGGCATATCCTGTTCCAACCAGCCCTACATGAATCAGCGCCATGGTTTGCGTCGATCGATAATTTTGACTAATTGCTTCTGTGCATTACGTTAGAAGACCCTATATAGAAATACCATGGCACATCGATTAGAACTCACACCAGACGCTGAACTCGGCGTGAGAAAAGGATGTTCTGCATCTACCAGAACGTAGAAGCGTCACTGGAGCCTATTCAGTGATAAGTATTTTTACTCTAATTTTAAATATCGATTACGAATCCCGTTCAAACCATCGTCGATAAAGCGTTGCAGAAAATTCATTTTCATTTAACATCAGGAATAGGATTTAGAGCGAACGCCAGCATCTTCTCGCGTAGATGCGGGTTTTGTAAGATTGTTGGGGTTTGTGCTCAATGAACGCTGTATTAACAATTTTGAGAGGAACGCCGCATGGCAACTTACAAGGTCACGCTAGTTAACGAAGCTGAAGGCTTGAACCAGACCATTGAGTGTGAAGACGATACGTATATTCTTGATGCGGCTGAAGAGCAGGGCCTCGATCTGCCCTACTCCTGCCGTGCAGGTGCATGCTCGACTTGTGCTGGTAAGATCGAGTCTGGCACTATTGATCAGTCTGATCAGTCCTTCTTGGATGATGACCAAATCGAAGCTGGTTACATTTTGACTTGTGTTGCTTACCCAACGTCTGACTGCACCATCACAACTCACCAGGAAGAAGCGTTGTACTAAGGTGTTAGACTTGGCCCTCGATGCAGTAGATCATTGCATGAGAGTCTCTGTATTTAATGAAAGACACGCTGAAGGGGGCTATGGCCCCCTTTTTTTGCGGCCTTTCATACGTTCTTTTAAGCGTTATAGCGCTACGCGCTTAATCCAAACCAGTATTGTTGAGGAAAGCCCTGCTCAGCGGGGCTTTCCTCAACAATACATGTCCAGACCTATATGCGTACTGCTATACCAGTCCTTTTAGAACAAGACGGCGAGTTCGTCGATTCGGCTATATATGTTCCCTATCTCTTCCAGAGAGGCTAAGCCAAAGACGTCGCTCGGAGAACTGTCTGCTGAGCGACGTCGTTCGCTTGACGTCTCCCAAAGGGAGAAAGCTGACTTTATTTGTAGCTGGTTTTTATGGAAATCGTATTAGAGCACTGAGCACCATTCGATGTCTTGCGGTAACTGATTGACAAAACGTTTGAAAATCCCTGTGTGATGAAAAATTGAGCCAAGCTGGGTTTTGAAGAACTCTAGAATCCCAATCGCTCTTATTTGAATCCATTGCAGAATGAGACGATAATGCACTCAGGTAGAGGCAACTTGAATCAATATGCTGTGCGAGTGATTAATGCTCTTGAGACTGACGCCGTTGAATCTGTTTGTTGCCCTGTTTTGTTAACATTAAGCACCATCATTTTTGAGCGCCATAATGCCTGAGGATACGAATTTATCAGAACGAGTCGAAGATTTGAAACGTGAAGAGCGACGGCTCACGCATGAAATTGCGTCGTTGCAAGAGAAATATGAGCAGACGATTCAAGCGCAAGCGCAAGAGACCCAAAGTATGGTAGCTCGACTCGTTCGAGAAGGGTTAGGCGAACTGGAGCAGCGTAAGAAAAATCTCCAGGTTGCAGTCGAACAGCTTGAACGCCGGCAAGAGCGAATTCAAGAAGAGATGCGAACAAGTTTCGCAGGAGTTTCCCAAGACCTAGCCGTTAGGATTCAAGGATTTAAAGATTATTTGGTTGGCAGTTTGCAAGACTTAGCCGTGGCCGCAGAACAGCTTGAGCTAAAACCCAAAACGGTGGCACCGACTCCTCAGCCGCTGGGAGTGCCATTGGGAGCACCGCCAACTAGCTCAACTCCGCTGACTACAACGGCTAATCCATCAGCGAGTACGAAACCTCAGCTTCAGTTTGCAGAGCAAACTTTTGAGGATGACATCACGCGCATCCGTCAGATTATTGACCAGTATCAGACGATGCCAGATTATTATGGACCGCCGTGGCAGCTTCGACGCACCTTTGAGGAGGCCCAGGCCGATCGCGTGTCTCAATGGTTTTTTGAACAGGGCGGGCGAGGTGCCTTGAGAAGTTTAGGCTCCCGGCTTCAAAATATTTTGGTCGCATCAGCCGTCATCTCAACCTTGCGAACCCTATATGGCGATCGCGTTCGAGCGTTGATCTTGGGGGATACCCCTGAGCGTTTAGGCGAGTGGCGTCGAGGTCTGCAAGACTGCCTTGGCATTTCACGGGCAGACTTCGGTGCTCAGCGGGGGGTTGTGTTATTTGAGGCTCCCGAAGCTGTGGCTCAGCGGGCCGATCGACTAATTGATCAAGACCAACTGCCGGTCATCATCGTCGACGAAGCAGAAGAAGCCGTGAGTCTATCTATTTTGCAATTTCCACTCTGGTTAGCATTTGCCCCTGATCCGAAGGAGCCGCAATCCTTCTACTGATCGTGTGGTATCCCCTTTCGGCACGTACACCCTACCCCACAACCCTCGTCTGATGTGGACCGCCAAATCGAATGCAGAACGATAGTAGTACGTATACAGTCTGGGCATGTATTTTTGAGGAAAGCCGCGCAGAGCGTGGCTTTCCTCAAAAATACATATTTGGATTGAGCGCGCAGCGCCATAAAACAGCAGAGAGTCATTGGATAAAACAAAACCCCTGGCATTTTGACCAGAGGTTAGATTCCGATGACATATTTTTTCCATTCCGAATGCAAGCCACTCTTAATGTGCTTGGTTACCTCAAAATAGAGACTACTATACGGTTTCCTCGGCTGGTTACGTAACAACATACTTGCTTCTCGTGGTGTTCGACTTCCTTTCTTTACGTTGCACCGGACACAGGCGGTTACGATGTTTTCCCAAGAATCAACACCTCCTCTTGAGCGAGGAACGACATGATCAAGAGTCAAATCATCGCCGTGGTAGCCACAGTATTGACAAGCGTGACTATCTCGGTGGAGGATATTCCGGCGGGTTAGTGGAATCTCCTTATATGGAACACGCACGTATTGACGGAGCCGAATAACGGTCGGCAATGGAAAATCCGGGTAGACAAATTTTCCATTATGTTCAACTTGCTCTGCTTTACCCTTGATGAGTAAAACGATAGCTCGCCGCCAACTCGTAATATTCAATGGCTCATACGATGCGTTAAGCACCAGTACTTTTCCCATTGATGTTTACTGAGGTATGAATGATTTCCCCTCAGATTAGCACAATGCTGGAAAGCGAGGGCCGATCAGGCATTCAAACTAGCAGAAATTGATTCAGGGTTCATATTGGAGCTTTGAAGCGGTTGAAGTGCTCTAACTCAAGCAACTGACGAGTTAAAACTGTCTGAAACTGGCTGGTTCAGTAACTCTGTGTATAGGTGATTGAGTTGATGCGCCACTCCGTGCCAACTAAATTGTGTTTCAACTCGATAGCGTGCAGCTTTGCCCAACTCCGATTGCCATTGATCATCTTCAAGAATACGGTCAATGGCCTCTGAGAAAGCTTGATGGGCAAGTGGTGGAACGAGAATGCCAGTTTTGCCTGATTCAATAGTGAACTGAAGGCCTCCAACATCACTCGCAACAACAGGGGTGTTGCTTGCCATGGCTTCAATGGCCACCAAGCCAAAGGGTTCATAGTGACTTGGAACAACACATACGTCAGCAGCGGCATAATAGGCTGCCAGATCGGCATCATCAATGCGTCCAGGAAACGTAGTAAACGATGTCATCCCTAGCTCAGCAACAAGTTGTTCAATGCGATCGCGCTCATGTCCATCGCTATGACCCGGACGGCTCCCTCCGCCGATAATGAGCTGAATCGATCCGGTTTCAACAAAGCGCGATCGCCCAACCGCTCGTACCAACGTTTCAATGCCTTTTCGGCGGTCAAATCGGCCGATGTAAAACACAATGTTCTGATTGGGATCGAGCCCCAGCTTTTGACGAGCGTCATGTTGTTGGATGGAGCCAAACCGATCAACATCTGTACCACATGGAATGATCGAAATGTTCCCTTTAGAAGAGACCAGCGATCGCATATGCTCTTTCTCTTGAGGGCTCGTTGCAACAATGCAATCGGCTGTCTCTAAGCATCGCTTCTCAAGTTCTAAGCGCTTATTAGCAATAGGAGGGATGTCAGATACAGTCTGATATTTAACAGCTCCCAAAGAGTGATAGGTGTGCACTTGGGTCATAGGAAGCACTCCAAGTTGCTGCCGCTTATACTCCATGCCAACCCACGCTGACAGCCAGTAGTTCGTGTGAATAATGCCATAGTGGATACCCGAGCGCTCTTGATATCGAACAAATTCTTGGAGAAACGTCGGCAAAAACTCAAAAATTTCATCTCGTGGCACAAAATCTTGAGCGCCAGCTGTGAGCCGAATTGTGCGACACCGAGGAGAATGCTCAACGACGGCAGATTGAGATGGGCTCGTCCGTCGCGTGAACATGTCAACAGTCCAACCGAGATCAGCAAGCGCTTCGCCAACTTGCCTCACATAAACATTTTGTCCGCCAGCCTCTTCTTTGCCGATATCAATGGCAGGGTCCCCATGAACCGAAATTAATGCAATTCGGCAATCACCCAAAGCAACCATAAGTTCTCTTCCTCCTCCGTAATGGAGAGTGACACCTCTCATCTATCGGCAGACGCCACCGTAGTAAATAGACGGTAATCCAGCACAACCGGTTCACGCTATGAATTATGGATATCAATAAAACGCATCGTGACACCTAGCCTTGCAATCATCAGCTAGCTAGTTTTGTGAAACCCTGACGACATAGAGACTTCGCACCATATCATTTCTGGGGCTTCAATGTTAGATCCGATAATCTATTCAGCTAAGTTGGGGTTTCAATGTGGCAGCGTGATACGTCACGGATTGATAAGAATTAATATGTTCTGTAACACGCTATCTCAGCTTTTTAGAAAAGTCCAATGGACACGGGATGATTTAATCTTTTGAGAGTTGCACAACTTCCATTACGGGCTGAGTGCTGAGTGGGATTGGAGCCTACCAATAGTTGCTTATCGCGTTAATCAGAGGCATCTAATTGCAAGACACTCTCTGTCGTCGGCCATCGATAAGACTCAATGAGAATTATTTTCAAGTGTTTAAATTCTAAGCTTCTAGCCTATAGCGCTGTGCGCGTTGGTTAAGTACAGTTGTGTGGGGGCGCTGCGCGCCCCC
>JBCBLF010000107.1:0-15580 GCA_038520475.1 Cyanobacteria bacterium J06627_8 | reverse complement strand
AGAATTGCCGATGTCATTATGGATTCTTCAAAAAATGATGGAATATACCCTGACTGGCGATCGATCATCCATTTGGCATCGACACAATCGTTTACAAAAGTTGGACTCGTTCGAGTGGAGGTTTACAGTTTACGGCAGTAGTACTGTTTACGTTGGTCCTTCATTCCCTATGTTGACACCGAAAACCGCACCCTACGGTACCTGGAAATCTCCAATTACGTCTGACCTAATCGTGGCAGGGACGATTCGTTTGGGTGAGATTCGTTTAGACGGCAACGATGTGTATTGGGTAGAGGGCCGTCCTCAAGAAGGTGGGCGATACGTGGTTGTGAAGCGATCGCCCGATGGAACAACGACTGACATCACTCCTACCCAATTCAACGTTCGTACCCGCGTGCATGAATATGGCGGCGGAGCTTATATCGTTAAGAATGGAACGGTTTATTTTTCAAACTTTGAGGACCAGCGGCTTTATCAACAGCCCTATGGGATGGAACCCCAACCGCTGACACCCGATATGTCCTATCGCTATGCAGATGCAATCTTTGATTCGTCCAACAATCGACTAATCTGCATTCGAGAAGACCATACCAGTGAGGAAGAAGAAGCGGTAAACACAATTGTTTCCATCTCACTCTCAGAAGAAAATGAAGGCATTGTGTTAGCGTCGGGCGCTGATTTCTATGCATCACCTCGGTTGAGTCCAGACGGTGCAACACTTGCGTGGATCAGTTGGACTCACCCAAATATGCCTTGGGATGGAACTGAACTGTGGGTAGCACCTGTTCTGCCAGATGGAACACTGGGCACCCCTCAAAAGATAGCTGGCAGTGAGACAGAGTCTATTTTTCAGCCTGAGTGGTCGCCCGATGGAGTGCTTTATTTTGTGAGCGATCGCACCAATTGGTGGAATCTTTATCGCTGGACTCCAGCTCAACCTAGCGAAATCGAACCTGTTTACCCAAAAGCGGCTGAATTTGGGTTGCCCCAGTGGATTTTTTCAATGAGCACCTATGGCTTCGAGTCTTCGGAGCACCTGATTTGCACCTATCTCGAAGATGGTGTCCAGCAGGTAGCGCGGCTGAATACACGTACCCTTGAGATGACGCCCATCGATCTGCCCTACTCCAGCATCGGTGGACTACGCGTGAATGACACGCTGGCAGCATTTGGTGCAGGTTCAACCACAAAACCAGGGGCGATCGCGACTTACCATCTCTCATCAAAAACAGTAACTGAGCACCGTCGATCGAGTACCGTCGACGTCGACGAAGGCTATCTGTCTACTCCTGAAGTCGTTGAGTTCCCGACAACCGATGGGCTCACCGCTTACGGGTTCTACTACGCACCCACGAATCAAGACTACATCGCACCCGATAATGAGGCTCCACCGCTACTGGTCAAGATTCATGGAGGCCCCACGGCCTCAACCACTGCAACGCTTGATCTGCGACTCCAATATTGGACGAGTCGTGGCATTGCCATCCTAGACGTGAACTACGGCGGCAGCACCGGATATGGTCGAGACTATCGAGAACGACTGAAGGGAAATTGGGGGATCGTAGACGTTGATGATTGTGTGAATGGTGCCACCTATCTCGTGCAACAAGGGCAAGCCGATGGCGATCGCCTAATGATCGACGGAGGTAGCGCAGGCGGCTACACCACTCTTGCAGCCTTAGCGTTTCGCGACACCTTCAAAGCGGGAGCGAGCTACTACGGCGTCAGCGATGCAGAAGCCCTGGCCCGAGACACCCATAAGTTTGAGTCTCGCTATCTTGATAGCCTGATTGGTCCTTATCCTCAGGAAAAAGCACGGTATGTTGAGCGTTCTCCCATCCATTCCACAAATCAGCTCTCCTGTCCGGTGATCTTCTTCCAGGGTGATGAAGACAAAATTGTGCCCCCGAACCAGGCTGAGATGATGGTCGATGCGTTGAAAGCAAAGGGACTGCCGGTAGCCTACGTCCTCTTCGAAGGAGAGCAACACGGTTTCCGCAAGGCCGAGAACATCAAGCGTGCTCTGGATTCAGAACTCTACTTTTATTCTCGCGTGTTTGGGTTTGACCTCGCTGATGCGGTTGACCCTGTTGAGATCGAAAATCTATAGCGCTAGGTGTTCAAAGCTAATAGCAACAATTCGTTGGCATAAGCGAGTGTATTGACTGAAACCAAGCGTGCTCGAAGCAATCATGAAGCGATTCGCGCGGCCACACAGCGTAACGGCATCGCAGCCTAACACACAGATCGAGCTAGATCCCGACTATCGTTCAGCCTTCTAGGATGCATGCACATCTTTCTGTGGAGTCTGATTGCTGGAGCTTAGGCTATTTAGAATATTGCTCAATCGGGATGACTGGATTCGAACCAGCGGCCCCTTCGTCCCGAACGAAGTGCGCTACCAAGCTGCGCTACATCCCGTCACTTTGACAGCGATCCATTAACACGTCCTTTCCGATGGCTGCCCGTTCACTCATCATAGCTTAGCATTCATATCTGACTAGCTTTGAACCGGATACAGGGATTTTGATATCTTGGCATCATTGTCTGAGAATCATCGCCTTAGTATCATTGCTTTAAAAAACACACAATCTGTAGGCGTCAGCTCGTCACTAGCGAGTTAACAAATTGATAAGATGATAAGGCCAAGGAGAAAGCCTCATCTTATGGCAATGTGAAACGGCGTTGGACGCAGCAAGCGTATTGTGGACGCAGCCAACTCTATCCCCGCACTCAAACACGTTACATAGTGCCCTGAGTTCACAGTGTCTTAAATTCACATCGAGGCGATCGCCATACCGACACACGCAGAGAGTAGCAGTGGATGGTTCAGACATCAAAGCCAGATTGGTTACGGGTAAAAGCACCACAGTGGGAACGAGTTGGGAACGTTAAAGACATTTTGAGAGACCTCGGGCTCAACACAGTCTGTGAAGAAGCCTCATGTCCCAACATCGGTGAATGCTTCAATGCAGGCACAGCAACATTTTTGATTATGGGTCCGGCTTGTACGCGCGCCTGCCCCTATTGTGATATCGACTTTGAGAAAAAGCCCCAAGCTCTCGACCCCACGGAACCGTTACGACTCGCTGAAGCCGTTGGTCGCATGAAGCTAAACCATGTGGTCATCACCTCAGTGAATCGAGATGATTTACCAGACGGTGGAGCCAGTCAGTTTGTCGCATGCATTCAAGCCATTCGAGAGCGATCGCCACACACAACAATTGAAGTTCTCATTCCTGATCTGTGCGGCAATTGGGATGCCCTCGAACGTATCCTATCGGCTCAACCCGAGGTGCTGAATCACAACACCGAAACGATTCCTCGGCTCTATCGACGGGTTCGTCCTCAAGGTGATTATGAGCGAACCCTAGAGTTACTGAGTCGCTGCCGAGAACTCTCACCAACGGTTTATACCAAGTCTGGAATTATGGTCGGCTTGGGCGAAACTGATGAGGAAGTGCGTCAGGTCATGCAGGATCTCCGAGCCGTGAACTGCGACATCTTGACCATCGGACAATATCTACAACCAACACCGAAACACTTGGCTGTACAGGCATTCGTCACTCCTCAACAGTTTGATGACTGGCGCGTTGCAGGCGAATCAATGGGATTTTTGCAGGTGGTGTCATCGCCACTGACCCGCAGTTCCTATCATGCTGAACAGGTGCGATCGCTCATGCAGCAGTTCCCTCGATCGGTCTGAAGCAATCGAAGACTACTACTAGGCTGCTACCCATCAGATTTAAAGCGCGTCTCTTCCGTTAAGCAGGACAAAACGGACGGCCGTTTCGATTCAGCTCAATGCGGCCTTCTCGTCCGTTAAATAAGATGGGTTCCTGATTGCCGTCAGCATCAATCGTATACAGGCGAGGATTGGAGATTAAACACCGTTCAACTGCATTTGCCCAGCTTGCTAAAGACTGATCGTGCCCTTGTTCAAACGCTCGAACATCCTGTGTGGTTGCCTCTAGCTGAATTCGGACGCTCGTCGCCGTTTGAACCGGATCATCGCTCACTTGAATAGCACCTAAAATGAGCGATCGCCCATATGGATTCCCGTCATTTGCTCCGTGATCAGCAATGAATCGACGGCTGTCTCCTGGATCGGTTGAGAGACAAAACGCATCCAATCGTTGAAGCGTAGCAGGACGCCTTGGATTCGGCGGATATAACTCACGAATTTCACAAATATCATTGGTTGGGCCTTGCTGAGTCGGGGGGAAGAAAGGACTCGGCGCTGGCGGCACGAGAGCCGCTCCAGAAATGGGTGTTTCAAACAATGGCGGTTCTGTAATGAGGAAATCTCTTAACAGCTGAACTCGGGGCGTGAAGACTAGGGTTTCCCGAAATCCATCCGTCAGTGGGCTATTCGACGATTCAGTGTCATCCACTGCAATATACGTCTCGGCAGGAAACACAAAGTCAATTGGCAAAACCGGAAACGAAGGCAAGACCACTTCGTCGATGGCGACTTGAGAGCGACTTAATTGCCCTCGTCCCCCCTCATGAAAATCTACAGCTATCCACTGCTGCTTGTCAGGCTCGATCGCATTGTGTTCTGCCTGATCAACGTCTTTAGATTCCTGTGCACTCCAGTCACTATTGAACTGCCAATCACGCTCAAGCAGATCACGCGACTCCATCCACTTTAAAGAAAGCTCGGTTGGAGCAATTTCTTTTACTGTTTGTGAGATTGATACTTGCTTAGATGTCCCTACTGCGCTTTCCGTAGTGAATTCGAACACACCTGAAAGATGTTCGTAATGGAACCGTTCTGGAGGAGCGATCGCCTGATCCGCAATTCGAGCCGCTAGTTTCGACACATCGATATCAAGATCATCAGATAACTGTAAAGGAGGCAAAGAAAGAAGAGGAATCTCAGGGCTGTCAGTTAATTTAGAATCTCCATGGGCGATCGCCACAGCAACGCTACAAAGGGCCAAACTAGAAATACACATAAGTTACGTTAAACATAAATGTCATTTTTGTTACCTACCTTTTCTTTGTTTTTCCTTCTGGTCGGGAATTTGGTGCCACCCTCCAGGATTTCCTTATCAATTCTTTTCAATTCATTGGGATGATCATCAAAGACATTAAGAAATACTGGCGCTTGACCGAATCAGTCCATGTCAATAGACAATCGTAAGCAGAGTGAGGCATTCATCGAGATCCGCGCTGATTCGAGCCCTAATCAATCACTATCGGAAGAATAGAATTCGCCTGACAAACGTGAAAAAACCGCGATATTCCGACCGGAATACTCGACTTTATGTAACACTGGTAATTCCTGATGTGATGCGAATGATGTCACGTCAACCTGTTCAGCTTTAGCGCAACGTTGAGGGAATGCAATGACTGTTGAAAATGCTTTGACGTGGAAGCAAGTTTTAGCCGACAAAATGCCCCCTAGCTGGGCCGAAGAGATTGATACATTTGAAAATCAGATGGCATTACGACGCCAGGGAAAGCTAGATGAAAAGGTTTTCGCTGAGCTGCGTTTGCGTCGTGGAGCTTATGGTCAGCGATATGACAATGGGTATCGCTACGACGGTTTCGAGTCTGTGACGATTCCATTTCCAAACGTGGATCTGACCAAAGGGCCTGACACCAAATGGGAAGCACCGGGCATGCAGCGCATCAAGCTTCCGTATGGTGGCATGACGGCTGAACAAATGGACGTACTCGCTGATATTGCTGAAGAATATTCAGATTGCATCGTTCACATCACAACGCGTCAAGACATTCAGCTTCACTTCATTTCTCTCGACGATACGCCGGATATGCATCGTCGTCTGGCAGCAGTTGGCATTACAACCCGGGAAGCTTGCGGAAACTCCGTTCGCAACGTCACAGCATGCCCTCTTGCAGGGATCTGCCGCGATGAGTCTTTTGACGTCACCGGATACGCAAACGAAACGGCCACTTACTTTTTAGGGCATCGCGACGTCCAAGACTTTGGGCGAAAATTCAAGATTGCCTTTTCTGGGTGTAAGAACCATCCGTGCGGCCTAACCTCGATGCATGATTTGGGTCTAATTGCGAAAAAGCAAGTCGTTGATGGCGAAGAAAAAGAAGGCTTTGAGATGTATGTAGGTGGCGGTTTAGGTGCCGTTCCATTCTTAGCGAAACTATTCGATGAGTTTGTGACTCCAGAGGAGCTCATGCCGCTGTCTCAGGCGATCGCCCGTGTCTATGCTCGATTGGGTGAGAAGAAAAATCGCAACAAAGCACGCATCAAGTTCTTAGTACAAAAGCTGGGTATTGACGAGTTTCGACGGCTGGTCTTAGAAGAGCGTGCTGCCCTCGAAGCGGATCCTGAGTGGACCGCATGGTTGAACAATGTTTCCTCCTATGAAGAGGCTGGTTTACCCGAACCAGTATCCAAGGGTCAGGCAATCGATCTGGGTGACGATGCAACGGCCTTCGAGAACTGGAAAAATACAAATTGCTATCAGCAACGCCAACAGGGCTTCGCAGCAGTGACGATCGCACTCCCGCTGGGTGATTTAACTGCTCAGCAGATGCGTGATTTAGCAACAGTTTCACGTCAGTTTACAAACGACAACGTACGAACAACCGTTGAGCAAAACATCTTGCTCCGCTGGATTCATGAGGCTGATTTACCAGCGCTCTATCGTGCACTAAAAGCAATCAACCTTCATGAGCCTGGAGCTCAAACCATTGTCGATATTACGGCTTGTCCTGGAACGGATACCTGCAAGCTGGGAATTTCGAGTTCTCGTGGCTTGGCTGGCGAACTTCGTCGACGCCTTGCGGTTAAGGGGTGGCAATACAACGAGTCATTGAAAGATATCCGCATTAAGGCCAGTGGATGCTTTAACTCCTGTAGTCAGCATACCGTCGCTGAAATTGGCTTCTACGGCTCCAGTCGCCTCGTCGATCGTCACCGGGTTCCTCACTTCCACTTGGTGCTCGGCGGCGAATGGGACAACAATGCAGCTCAGTATGGTCAATCCCTGGGCGTTATTCCATCAAAGCGGATTCCTGACGTGGTCGAGTTTCTCATCGACATGTACATGGCGGAGCGTCAAGACAACGAAAAGTTCGCTCAGTTTGTGCGACGAGTTGGAAAGAAGTCCATTAAGGATCGCGTTCAACCCTTTACCCTGATTCCTGCCTACGCAGAAGATCGGTCCTTCTATCATGACTGGTCTGATTCTCGGGAATATTCCATCGGAGATATTGGCGTTGGTGAATGTGCGGGTGAAGTCGTGACGCTGACGGACTTTGGGGTTGCGAAAGCAGAAAGTATCTATTTTGACGCGACGCTTCTTCTTGAGGAAGAATCCATGAACGGCAACGTCCAAGAAGCAGCCGATAAAGCATTGGAATCGATGATAAAAGCGGCTCAGGGTCTTTTGAAAGTTGGGAACATCGACATCACTGATGATGCCAGCGTCATCGTTAGTGAGTTTCGCAAATACTTCTACGACACAGAGCTCTTCTTCGATCCATTTGCAAAAGGAAAGTTTGCGAGCTACTTATTCAATGCGTTTGAGCAGCGTGACCAGCCTGCGGATCTCGACCGAGCAAAACGCCTGATTGAAGAGGCACGGTTGTTTATTGAAGCGGCCCACGATTGCAATGCTCGCATGGTTCAAGCTGGCATCAACGGTCCGGCTAGCTTTAGTCGCTGGCTCATGGATCGGGAAATGGCGGGAGTTTAAATTCCACTCCTTCGTTCTTTTTCTTTGATCATCTGGGGTGCAGCGATGTTGTGCCCCAGTGATCATGAAGGCCCATCAGTATCCAGTCCATTGAGAGAATCATAGAGCGATCGCCCCTTTTGTTCGCCTTGCACTCTAATGATTTTTCCATCTCAAACCGATGATTCGCCCATTCACAAGACACCGATTCACAATAGAAGGAGCACGATGTGAACTCTGACCGATTTGCTGTGAAGTTTTTTACACGTTCTGAGCCGGATATCGATGACGCGGCATTCATCGATATCTTTCATGAGTGGATTCGCCTTAAGCGCTTGAATCACGTCATGTTAGATGTGGCTGACTATCGTCACGTTCCGGAAGGTCCTGGCATTATGCTGGTTACACACGAAGTGAACTATGCAATGGATCGCAACAACGGGCAGTTTGGCCTGTATGCTCAGCGTAAGCTCGGTGACGAGTCAACGCTGCAAGAGCGGGTTTTGGAGCTCGTAAAATCAACGGCACAGTTTGGTACGCTGCTCGAAGCTGAATCAAGCCTAGAAGGTAAGCTAAAGCTCGAAGGCGGCATGTTCCACTACATTGCAAATGATCGCTTGAATCTACCCAATACGGAAGACGCGTTTAACGACATCAAGGGTGATCTAGAAGCGATCGCCGCAGAGGTGTATCCAGGGAAAGCGGTATCAATTACACGACTAGAGAATGATCCTCGTGCCCGCCTGACCGCAGTAATAAAAGTCGAGGATTCGGTTGACATTGGTAGTTTAGTTGCGGCATGAACGAACTCATTACCTAAGGTCACCGTCACCAGTGACATGAGTGCTACCAAGGGTATCCAAGCCGTTTCTGTGTTGGGTCTTCATCGTTCTCATTTCGTAGGCAATGGACACCCGTTGATCTGTACGGGGTTTCCATGATTCTGGAACTATCGAGTAAATGCGAGTACTGTCTGTCTGCTCTAATTGAGTTGGCAGACCTCTATAGCAGTGGTCAGCCGCTTCAAATTCGACAAATTGCGAAACGACAGAATATTCCCGAGCGATATCTGGAGCAGCTTCTCCTGATTCTCAAGCGAGGGGGATTTGTGAAGAGTCAGCGCGGCATGCACGGCGGTTATTTGCTGGCTCGGGAGCCGCAGTCTATTTCGTTGCTTGATATTATCTATTGCATCGACGGGCACGAACGTCCGCGCGCTGCAGATGAGGGCATTGAGCAAACCCCTGAATGTCGGACTGTCCATAACGTGTGGGGCAACGCCTGCCATGCCGCAGAGGAAATCTTAGGCAATTGCACTTTAAAAGATCTGGTTAACCGCCGGAACGAAAGCTACCAGTCTCAGATGTATTACATCTGAGTTTTTTCATTAGAAGAACCCTTAATGGTGTAAAACTACCTCTGGCTTGGAAACCCTCGGAATAATTTTGGTGGAATTCCTGCGCTGCGAGAATTTCATCAAAATTATTCCGAGGGTTTTATCTTAGTCTTGAGATATTCGGGCGTCTGAGCACGCTAAGACGCCCGAATATCTTTTCTATTGGCTATTCCTCAACAGTGTCCATGTGAATCGTGTACTGTTGAGTGAGCGCTATATTCCCGTGTTGAGCCTATGAATGATGGTTTAGGTATTTCGGCTAACTTTCAATCGCTTTTGCAGACTCCTGATCAAGCCCTCATCCGAGAAGCATTGCTGAACCTCTTCTGTCAGGTTGCTTATCGAGAAGGCGAATTTCTACTCTCTTCTGGTCAAACGACGTCTTACTACATCAATGGAAAACAAGTAGCACTCCATGCCCACGGTGCAGCGTTAGTGGGCCGAGCTCTCTTGCCGATGCTGTCGCCTGAGACAAAAGCCGTTGCTGGACTCACGCTGGGTGCAGATCCCCTTGTGACGGCAACCAGTGTTGTGGGTGCCTATGAAGGGCGATCGCTCACCGCTATGATCATTCGAAAAGAAGCCAAGGGCCATGGAACCCGAGCCTATATTGAGGGGCCAGAATTACCTCCGGAAACAGAAGTCACCGTTTTAGAAGATGTTGTCACGACCGGACAATCGGCGATGAAAGCCGTTCATCGTTTGAGGGATGCAGGCTACATCGTGAAGCACGTGCTGGCGTTAGTCGATCGTGAACAAGGCGGGGGCGAACTTTATCAACAAGAGGGCCTTGCGTTTCAAGCCGTGTTTTCTATCCGCGATATCCAAGCCCGGTGGAAGCAAATCACCTCGAACTAATTGATGATAGAGAAATCCGAGGATCTGTCACAAGTTTGTAGCACTGTTGCTTCGCGTTTGGATAGATTAAGGTATAGCCATAGCTATCAGTTTTAGGACATGATTGAGCTACAGCTATAAATGTTAAGTCGTGGCTTGCAAAATCACGACTTAACCGTGTGTTAGAACCAGGAACAATAGAATGCTCTATGCGTCTCACACTTATGTTCGTCACTCACCGACAGAGTGCTGGAAGTCTCAATAGACCCTCTTTGATCCGTGCCAACTGTGATGAAGTGTCAGACTGCAATAAAGATGTCTTTCAAATCCATTTCATTCCCGATTCGTAACCAGCCATCTGTTGAAGGCGATCGCCCTCGACTATTCAATGCTGGGCGCTTTGACAAGCGAAGAGTAACCATTGGCGCTGTCTCCATTGGGACATTGGCATCTTGGGTGATGATGGCATTTCCCTCTTCGGCACAGGTCGGCCAACTGACAGCACAAACCTTACAACAATCTCAACACACGTCGGTGAGAACGCTACAATCCCCATCACGGACGATGCAGCCCCAGCGATCGCAATTGCCATTTCGTGTCCGTCGGCCTCAAGTTCCACCACTGGACGTATCTCCTCAGTTTCCAGAGGCCGTACTACCTGAAGCAGAGTACAGCATTCACTTGGTTATTCGACTGAGCCAGCGTCGCGTGTTTGTCTATCGGGGTTCGTCGATTGAAACCTCATATCCCATCGCAATCGGCCGTCAAGGATGGGAAACACCGACAGGACGCTACGAAGTGCTGAATATGGTCGAAAATCCTGAGTGGCAAAATCCGTTTACCGGTGACGTCATCGCCGCAGGACCATCGAATCCGTTAGGAGAACGTTGGATTGGATTTTGGACTGACGGGTCAAACTTCATTGGGTTCCATGGAACGCCGAATGAAGCATCCGTTGGTACAGCGGCTTCCCATGGCTGTGTTCGAATGTATAACCATCACATACGCCAACTTTTTGAAACCGTTGCCTTAGGAACAACCGTCATTGTTGAGCCCTAACGTTCAGCCAAACCATAGACTCTAAGGCAACATGATTCAGTAATGCCCAATTGGTGTTACTCCGATTGATATCGTGCCACGCCCTCAAGTAAGCCTATCTATAGCCGTCCCCAATTCTGTTAGGACAAGACGGCAAGCCATTTGGCGGTATACCAAGAAACCAAATGATACTTGGTGTCCTAGCCTAAATGGCTAAAGCTATATTTTCGGATTGCTACATCATTCTGAAATAACAACGGGCACTCCAATAGCAATTTGGTCATACAACACTTCAATATCCTGATTGTCCATGCGAATGCAGCCATGAGAGACGGCTTGACCAATCAGATCAGTCTGAATTGTTCCGTGAAACCCAATTTGATTCCGTCCATCTGTCCAAAATCCAATCCACCGAGTCCCTAGAGGATTGTTAGGGCCTGCTGGAACGATTTGATCTGTGAGTGGATTTTGCCAGACTGGATTCTCATTTTTGTTGATGACTTCAAATTCCCCAGTAGGCGTCTCCCAACCCGCTCGGCCAACTGCGATTGGGAAGGTTTCTGCTAACTCACCGTCGTGCCAGAGCGTGACTTTGCGATCGCTCAAATCAACGACAATTCGCGACGATGGAGCTTGGGATGCCATCTCTTGTGTGAGTTCAAGCAATTTAGGGCGAAGGTCATCAAAAGCCTGACGGGCAAGGGACAATTCTGCATCGCGGCTTTCATCACGGCGTTGAGACGTATCTAGCAATGTTGTCATATCATCGCTCTGTTGACGATTGACATCCTCCACCGTTGCATTCGTTTGAACAATGAGGGGAGCGTCTGACTCATCGGCTATAGGCTGCTCTGCCGCTTCTGGTTCAATGATGAATGTTGACCGCACAAAGGGCTCATCTAAAACTGCTCTATCAGGTCCCTGAGTGGCAGAGGTAGCCGATAGGTTCTGATCGACAGCTGTTTGTAATGCCGAGCCCTGTCCATTATTTTGCGAGACAACACGCTGAGCAGACTGCTCAAATTCTTGATCAGCCAAACGTTCGACATCTAAGACTTCATGATCAGTATTCAAACGACTCGATGCAATCAAGGAATCGTGATTGGTTGGCCCGCCGTAGGCCGTCGCCAATCGCGCAAACTGTTTGTGGGATGTTAATACAACAGGTGACTTCGTTAGCGCACGTTGGACAGGAGGTTGTTGGGATGATGATTGAGCATTGCCATCTAAAACATGGCCCATGCCAATCAGCCCCGCCGAAGCAAAGCTAAGCACCATGAACGATTGAGCTAGCGATTCTTGTCCACTCATGTTGACTTACCGCGATGTGCCGTCTTCACCCACTTTAAACGCTTTGGTCGGACTGAAATGCGAAATGTCGTTGCAGCCATGACGGGAAACCAGTGTGTCATATATAGGGTTCCCATGATGGAAGACCACACCGTTCTTAAGGAGGTTCCAAGAAGATCAAAAATGGAGAGATGTCTGGCAGATGCAGATTTACTCAAAAGCGATCGCTTTTGAGCTCTGAGTTGAGCAATTTTTACATCATTGGTTCCAGCCGCCATAAAGAGAAATGACAGGAAGACGATCAGACTGGTTAGCGGGCTGAACATGGGTAGCCGATGACGGGCGATCGCCATCAGCGTGTCGGGCAATGCGGCGGTTGGAATGATGTACTGAAGAAACAGAAAGATTAACAAATCGATAGATTTTCGATAGCCCAGCTTGTTTTGAATAATCAAGCGCCAGTAGTCTAAATACCGTTGATATCCCCCTTCGGCCCATCGACTACGCTGATGCCAAAGAGCCCGAGCAGTTGTAACCCCTTCTTCTCCAACAAACGGCTCAGACACGAAATGAATGTCCCAGCTATTCAAATGAAGCCGCAGCGTCAAGTCCAAGTCATCCGTAATGGTTTGTTCATTCCAACCGTCACACTGTTGTAGCGCCGAGCGACGAACAAACTGCCCATTTCCACGGAGTTCGCCGATGCCTCCGATAGCAGTTCGGTGAGCTTGCATAAAACTATCGAAAAACATCTCAGACGCCTGACTCTGAGTCCAAAAGTTCTCTTGCCAGTTCATTGTGGCCTTACGCAGCTGAATCGCACCGACACTCGCCTGCTTAAACAGAGGAACCACGGAAGTGAGGAGTTCATGCCTCACTTGAGCATCCGCATCGAAAACACCCAAAATATCGCCTTTCGTCTTAGGCAATACATCATTCAAGGCACCCGATTTTCCACCACCTGCATTCTCAGGGCGATGGAGAACATTAAGGTTAGGGTATTTAATCGCTAATCGATCGAGAATATGTGGCGTATTGTCTGAGCTAGCATCATCAATAACCCACAGCTCATAGCGATCGCCTGGATACTGAAGATTACATAACTCATGAACTAGGGATTCAATAACAGCGTCCTCGTTCTTGGCAGCAACAAGCAGCGATACAAAAGGCACGTCCTGTGCATCATGTGTACTGGATTCTGCTCCATCACCCGAATGAGCCAAAACACTTGGACGGCTGAAAAAGACTCTTAGAAGATGAATCCCGACAACGGCCGTGAGCCCAAACACCAACCAACTACCACCCGGCACAAAATGCAACGTAATGGTCCCTGTCCACACACCCACTAATGTCGCAGCAGCTTTCCGTCGTCGGCCTTCGAGTCCTCGCTCAAAGCGTGGATCCGGCTTAGGCACTAGCTCCTTAGATGCAGCATCTTCAGATGATGGCGAAGCATTCGAAGGATAGAGTGGTTGCGGATGCAAGGAATTCTCTTGCATAGATCCTCATTTACGTTCAACAAATCGACACAGGTCTCTGATTACTAGCGTAAGGCGAAACGGCCTCGAAGGAATAATGAAAGCCTTGCATGTGGTCATTGCTAATCAACATCGATATCGATGATTAATCGATATCGGTGATGAACACTAGAGCGAATACTTGAGTGATCCCCCAGAAATCCTTCAGATGCCAACACCTTGCGTCTATTGCAATGTTCATAGCAATGTTACGAACATTAACACACGGCGCCGACTGAACCTAATCCACGGCGCTGACCAAACCTAATCGTTGTCATCCATTCAGTATGAGCTTGCCTCATCCACTCGGAGGAAGCTAAGGGAAATGATGTATCGCAAGCTAGGTAATGAAGTACAAGACCGCTAAAAGGCATACGTCGAGTGGACTTCGTTAGTCTTCAGGGTGACAAACCGTTTGAGCAACGACGAAACGTCTATCTTCGGCTAGGAGTTTATCTGACACAACTGTAGCTATAGTTAGTCCTAGCATTTGGAGTTAGGCATCGTTAAAAATAAAACGAATGCCTTCTTGGGGAACGCTTGCAATGCGAGCGACTGTTAATAGCTGTTAATGTCAAAATTTTTAGCTGTCTGAGCAATGATACCCTCGAATAATTACGTATACGGTGTCTTGATAGCCGTAGAATATGGAACTTGAGGCTCCATACAAACGTTGCCTGAAACACGTTATTTGATGCTTGCGTACTAGATACCTCGTTCAGTACATATCTACATCAAGCATTTCAACCTATGAAATTGTCACGGAAGAAAAACGCTGTTTATGAGAACCCGCTGGACATCCTATTTTTTGTCAATTGGTGCGATCGCTCTGACGTACTGGTTTATTGGCAGCCAGGTCATTTCTACTCCAGTATTTTCAGACATTAGCTCTCCAGTTTGGCCATCGGCAGGTATTGCAATGGCTGGACTCGTCATTCTGGGATGCAGTAGATGGCCAGGAGTGTTCTTGGGTGCATTTCTCATTGATTATGACCACACCTCTTCATTAACCTACGCAGTACTTGGGGCTGCTGGTGCAACTCTGCAAGCAGCCGCTGGTGCATGGCTTTTTCAACGCCTAAAGCTTGATCGATCTCTTCGACGATTACAAGACGCCATTGGATTTGTAGGGGTTGCGGTTGTCATCACAGCAACGATTAGTGCGACGATTTCCATCGGAACGCTGTCTGTACTGGGTCAACTCGGTGAAACATCTGTTTTGAAGGCGTGGGCTACGTTTTACTTAGGTGATGGAACAGGTATATTGACGGTTGCACCCATCTTGATGTTGCTCAGCCAGCCGCACAAGCGAGATCGCGACCAGCCGTTCCCATTCTTTATCCTGATTGAGGGAGCTTTATGGCTATTAATCATGGTCGTGAGCAGTTGGTTGGTGTTTCATCAAGAGCTTTCCCCATCGCTCCGACAATACCCACTTGAGTATCTGCCTGCACCATTGCTCATTTGGGCAACACTCCGATTTGGACAGCTCGCGGCAGTAACAGGAAGTGTCGTGATTACGGCGATCGCCATTTCAGGCTTTATTCAGGGTGGAGGACTTTTTCTTGACCGGGTAGAGGCAGCAAATCTAGACACAGTGACGGCTATCTGGCTGCTGCAAACCTTCATGGCAGTTTTGGGGATCACGACACTTGTGATGGCAACCGCCGTGCGGGAGCAACGGATGATGCAAGCGCTCCTCAAGAAACGTGATGCACGTTTACGGAATGCGCAGCAGATTGCGCAGCTTGGCCATTGGGAATTTGATCTACACACCCAGCAGTGGACAACGTCCCGTGAGTTAAAGCAACTGTTAGGCATTTCTGATGGAA
>JBCBLF010000106.1:0-15616 GCA_038520475.1 Cyanobacteria bacterium J06627_8 | reverse complement strand
AAACCGGCTTGATGTAGAGTAACGAACCTTCAATCGGAATGACCAGTAAATCATCTCGAATCACCCGCGACCCTTGCTGGTTCCAGAGCGTCAGTTGAGATGAAATGTCAGGATTCTGGTCAATTCGCGATTCGACCTGATTAGGGCCATAGACAAGGCTCTGCTTTGGAAATTCATATAGCAACAGCTTTCCATACTGCTCCCCATCTGAACGAGCCGATAGCCACGAAATCATGTTGCCCTTATTCTTTGGGGTCAGCGGAAGAATGAGCATAAACTCTTCGCTCTCTTCATCTGGCAGCTGCATGATGACGTAATAGGGCTCGATGGGTTGGGCATCGTTTGCATTAGATTTTGTTGGAAAGCTCCACACGTCTTCTCGGTTGTAGAACACAACAGACTCGCTCATGTGATAAAGCAGATACATTTGCGCCTGAATTTGAAACAAGTCCAGTGGATAGCGGAAATGAGTCTTTAGTTCTGGAGAAATCGCATCGGTCGGTTTGAAGAGAGTCGGGAAAATTTTCTGATAAGTAGCGACAATCGGGTCAGTTTCATCGACGATAAAAAATTGCATGGTGCCATCGTATGCATCGACGACAACTTTCACCGAATTTCTTACGTAGTTAATGTTCTGTCTCGCAATTTGCGCGAGGGTGCGATTCTGCTGCACCACAGTCCCTACATTCTCTGTCCGGATAAAGGGCTCTGCATAGGGGTAGCGATCGCTCACAGTATAAGCATCGACAACCCACTGTAATCGTCCGTCAATAATGGTGACGTATGGGTCATTATCAAACAACAAAAAGGGTGCAACTTGCTCAATGCGATCGCGCAACTGTCGGTGATAGAGAACTTTCGATTCATCCGTAAAATAGTTTGAAATCAGAAGATTGAGGCTCCCAAAATCAAACGAATAAGCGGCTTTACGGAACCAATTGCCAATAGGCACACCTCCGGCACCACTGTAGCGAGTAGACGTGTTTTCATTGCCTTGAGGATAGTCAAACTCATCAATCGACATCCCTGTGAAGACATAGTTATCGGTGCCTTCTCCGTAGTAAATAGCAGTTTCATCAACCGCTAAGTCGACTGAAGATTGGGGCGGAATATCTTTGATGAAGAATTCAGGCAACCCTTGGGGCGTTACCTGGTTAACTGGGCTTGCCACAACCCCGTAGCCATGTGTGTATTGCAGATGTTGATTGACCCACGTATTGGATTGCTGGCGAAGCTGCGGGTAGTTGAGCTCGCGGGGTGCCAGCATAACCTGTCGATAGTCTCCGTCTAATACATAACGGTCAACGTCAACGTCGATGAATTGATAGTAGCGGCGAAATTCTTGGAGCTGTCTGTAGGTGCTCAAAAGCTGACGATAAGCCCACAGCCGGATGTTGCTAATCGTTGGCTGATTGTCCTCTAAATCTTCTCGACTGAGACTGGTGTTGACTGCATAATCTTCTCGCTCCACAGTAGCCAGCCCATAGGCATCACGGGTTAATTCAATGTTATGAGCAATGTAAGGACTTTCTCGGTCTAACTCGTTAGGCGCCACGACAAATTTCTGCTGAAACCAGGGATAGGCCATCCCAACCAGCACGTATAAGACGAGATAAACGCCGATGCCATAAGCAGGTAAGGCCAAGCTCGATAGCCACAGAGATGCAATAAAGAGGCCCATCAAGACGAGTGTGGCAATTCCCAAAATCCAATACGAATGCAATCGTGCATGAACATCGGTATAGCCACCACCAAACACGACACCGTCTGGAGAATATAGCAACTCGTATCGATCAAACCAAAAGCCAACAGCGACGACGAGGGCGATCGCCACAACCAGCAGACTGATATGGACCTTAATGCGCCCTCGAAGCATGGTTCGCCAGCTACCGTTAAACCGAATGGCTTCCTTGAATCCATAGACCAACAAAGCGAGCGCTAGACTCCAAGCCAGCAGAGTCAAACAGGTATATTGCGCATATCTCCAAAACGGCAGTTGAAAAAGATAGAAACTGATATCTTGTCCGTAAATCGGGTCAGTTCGCCCTGAAAGGGTTGGATTGAGAAACTGAAGAATGGTTTCCCACATGTCGATACCAACCGACGCTGCTCCCAACGCAACGACGAACGTGAGCGCACCAGCAACGTAGTTTGGGAGTGTATCACCATAAATTGCAAGTTCGCTTTCTTCTAAAAATCGAAATCCACGGGTACGCGTCAGCGACATTGCCAACCGGTAGTTTCCCCATAAAACCAGGCCGTAGAGAACAAAAACTCCAAAGCCAATCGTCAACTGCCAAATAATGCGCGTCCAAAAGACGTCCTCAAACCCAACAACTTCAAACCACCATGATTCGGTCAGGAGGTGAATGGTTGGTCGCAGCGAAAGAATCGCAATGATGAACAGCGACACTAACCAAATTAGGGGATTAGAGGCCCACTTCATGGGGAGATATCCTTGGGACAATGACAACAAGATTGTGAATCAGTAGAGCCGGATGCCAGATCTTTAACACCACGCAATCGGTTCCTGATTCTATGAATGAGAACATTGAAGACATCATTGGGAAATAGCTGTGGATTGCCACAATGATACCTATTGATATGATCGACACTGAGTTTGATGGTGAGGAACTGCTCGTTCCTCACCATCAAACTCAGTACTTTGGCTTTGAAATAAGAATAAGCAACGTAACCAATAATGTGGAGCTCTTATTGATAAGCTATCGCTAATCTGGCAAAATCGTCTCCCCACCCTTGTAATAAACCGTTATCAAACCGCTGATTACACAGTTCCTGAAACAGCCACGTCAGGTTCAGGAATCGAGATGTCAAGCGGAGTGACGTTGCTGCCGTCGGTTAGGGTACTCAGGGGTGGAGCGATCGCCTCAGAATTTCCAACGACTAAGATCACCAGATTCTCAGGCTTTAAGTATTCTTGAGCCACCCGCTGGATATCTTCGACTGTCGTTGATTCCACTGCCCGCCGATATTGAAAGATAAAATCTTCTGGATAATCGTAAAAATCGTAAGTTACCACCCGAGATAAGACCTGGCTTGGACTCTGGAAGTTGAAGACAAATGAATTCAACACACTATCTTTTGCTTGGGCAAGCTCAGCTTCAGTAATCGGCTCACGCTGAATCGTCTCAATTTCTCCAATTGTCGATTCAACAAACGGTACCGTTGCATCTGAACGGGTTTCGCCCCCAGCAATAAAGATACCTGGGTAATCATATCGCGCAGCCCAGACCGCATAGACACTATAAGCTAACCCTTGTCGCGATCGCACTTCATTGAGTAGGCGACCTCCAAGTCCGTTTAGAACCTGATTCATCACCGTCAGTGCTGGATAATCTGGGTTGTCTCGTTGTCCTCCCAAGTGTCCGAATAACACTGAACTTTGAGTCAGTTGAGGTTGATCCACGAAAAATACGCCACCTGGCGTTTGCTGGGTGATCGCAGACGAAACAGTCGACGCAGGCAACTCAGCCATTGCTTTCTCAGGTGAATCCTGCCAAGCGCTGAAGCGTTGCTCAATAAGCGCTCGCATTTCAGTTGGCTCGAAGTCGCCATACACGCTCAGCAACATGTTACTGGGATAGAAATAGCGATCATGAAAGGAGACAACATCATCCCGAGTGATGTTCGCAATTGTGCGATACTCAGCAACCCGAGCGTATGGACTATCAGCCCCGTAGATCAGCTTATTGAACTCTCGCCGCGCAATCGAACCTGGATTATCGTTTCGTCGAGCAATGCCACCTTCAATTTGGCGCTTGAGGAGGTCAATTTTGTCCTGGGGAAAAGCTGGAGACTGAGCCAAGCTAACAAACCGCTCGAAGACATCTGGCAAGTCACCCGTCAGCGAACTAAAGCCAAGGCTTCCAGAGGCTGGTCCCATGCCGCTTTCAATGGATGCGGCCCGCTGTTCAAGAAATTCGTTCAAGTCATCCGCCGAAAAGTCGGTGCTGCCTCCAAGGCGTATCCCTTCACCGACGATTGTTGTCAATCCAGTCTGCTCAGTCGGCACGAGGCGATCGCCGGCGTTAACCAATAATTGCCCTCCCACTAGAGGCAACTCGTGGTCTTCCATGAGGTAAACAGTCAAGCCATTCTCTAATTGAAACTGCTCGTATTCCGGGATAGTCAGTTCAGGAAGAGGCGGAAATTCAAGTTCTGTGTAGTGCAGAGCTTCTTGAGCCAAGGCAGGTTTCCGATCCATTCCAGCGGTCAATAGACCCAAGACAACCACGATGAGGCTGATGAATCGTAACCAGCGTCCCCGACGCCCCTGATACCATACTTTTTTCATTCCAGTTTGCCGCTGCATGTTAATCGCAAATCCTTGGTAACTGTTTGAATACTGTTCGAACGATGAACGCTCACTGATCTGTCTACTGAATCGAGAGACTTTTGATTCATGATGCTGTGCTGATAATTACTGCTGTGTTGAATTCACAAATGATTAATTGAATCAACTGAAGCAGTCGTACGGCCCAACATTAGACAACGCAAAAATACCGTTACGCCGAGTAGAACCCGGCGACTATCTTACGATTCGTCTGACGGTAGTAGCCGTCCGACCGTACGGTTTTCAGCCCGGAACGTTTGTTGAGCAGTGGCCAGAATATCGTTCGCGGTTACGGAACTAATCGCAGCCAAATCATCAAACATCCGACGCCAGCTTCCGGTTTTAGCGTCATACTCAGGCAAAAGACTGGCCATTCCTCGATTTGAATCGAGACTCCGGAGGAGCTGAGCACGCCATTGAGTTTTGACTCGGTCAAGTTCACTCTGAGCAACCGGTTCAGCTGTAATCTTCTCCAGCTCAACGGCGATCGCATCTTCAATCTCTTCTACGGTGTGTCCAGGAGCCGTCAATGCATACAACACCATCATGTTGTTAAACCGATTGCCTGGAAAATCAGTGAGCGATTGCACCGACAGTGCAATTTGTTGATCTTCCACCAAAGACTTATACAACCGAGAGGTCCGTCCTCCCACGAGCACCGCACTCAACATCTGATGAGCCAGATAGGAATCGTCACCAACCCCTGGAACATGGTACCCCTCAAAATACCAGGGCTGACTCGGCAGGGTGATCGTGAGTTCTTTCGGTTCAGTTTGCTCTGGCTCATTGTCAACGGCGAGTGCCTGACGAGATCGCGCTGTAAATCGGCCAAAGTATTGTTCAGCCATCGCTTTCACTTGGTCAGGATCAACATCTCCCACAATGGCGCAAGTAATATGGTCGGGTGTGTAGTAAACCTCAAAGAATTCCCGAATATCTTCACGGGTCATCTTTCTCAGGTCATCTTCGTACCCAATGATTGGGCGACCGTATGGGTGTTCCTCAAATGCAGTTGCTAAGAACTGCTCGACCATCGTACCAACCGGCGAATTGTCGATACGAGCGCGCCTCTCTTCAAGAATTACGTCTTTTTCTTCAAAGAATTCACGAAACACTGGCTCTAGAAATCGCTCAGATTCCAGCGACATCCAAAGTTCTAGCTTGTTTGACGGAAAACTGTAGAAATAACGCGTCTCATCAGCCGATGTGGTTGCATTGAGACCAACGCCACCCGCCTGCTTCACAATCTGGCTGTATTGGTTTTGAATTACGTACTCACTGGCTTGACGCTTCGCTTCAGCGAACTCTGCCGTTAGCTGTTCCACAGCATCGGTGCGACCGTCCTCCTGGGCCTGACTCAGTTGAGCAAACAACACGTCTAAGCGATCCAGCAATTCTGTTTCGGCGTCATAATCCGTTGTCCCGATTCGAGGCGTTCCTTTGAAGGCCAAGTGCTCTAGGTAGTGTGCTGCACCTGTTTTTCCGTCAGCTTCTTCAGCACTCCCAACGCTAACGTAGGTCATGAACGACACCGTTGGTGCTTGATGACGCTCCATCACAATAAACTTCATGCCGTTATCAAGCGTAAAGTCACTGATGCGCTCAATCGCTCGATCAATATACGGCTGTATGGCTGATGATGCTTCAGATGATTCAACCAGGGCCTGAGCGGGATAGATGCTCGTTAAACTGAGCAACATCGCTAAACACACGGCAATCCAGGCTCGTTTTGGCGATCGCCGAGTATCGCCATCATTATCACGGTGAAGACAGTTGGAATAACGCATGACAGGGCGATCGCCGCTTTTGGCAAAATCACTAGCAGTAGAATCACCAACGGAAAACGCTAAGAATCTCCTCATAAATCATTCCAATGGTAAGTACGGTAACTACACAACCTGAGCCTCATCGAACGTCCATCAACATCGTCAACCCTCGTTTTTTGTGAACACCTGACGAAACTAGCCTTTCACAAGAAGCGATAGCGGATTTTCCAAGACGAATGTGGAACGAATGCGGCACAGAGCAACTCATCCTAGGATATACACTTTTTTAAAAATCAGGGTTCGCCTAAAAAAGAGGCTTAACCCAAGGCGAAGATACCCGGAGATAAATCGATTCGCTCATCGCGTCTACAATTTCGAGGTTAATCAACGCGAACAGTGCTGTATCTTGCTCTACTTAAAGTATGAAGAATGGTGTTCCAAACTCGCTGTTTCCTGTCAATGACTCTGCTAGACCTGCGACCTGAAACACTTTGACGAGAGGGTTCTCATCAACTTGTGTCCTCGTCTTTCAACCTCATCTTTCAACGTGAGATGAAATTACTTTTATGAAGAACAGTGAGCTTAGATAACAATTAGTGTGCTTCATTCAATGCTCAGTCTTTGGTTTGATTAGATGAAAGTAGAACGTCATGGAAGGGATCTCGGCTCTGATTTCAATTCACAGCACATCTTGGGAATCAGTAGTCTCTGATTGAGTTTTACGTTGAATAAATATCACTATTCAACCCTAGACCTGTTTAGCCTTGCACACTAACAAAAGGAAAAAACAATGGCAATTTTTCAAAAGTTTCAAGAGGTCTTGCACTTTGTTTGGGACGGAGCAGCCAGAATTTTTGCTCCTTCTGGAGATACGTATCCTGCAACTGGAGTCCAACCCTATGAGGGCGACCCCTATGAAGAGAGCGATGAGTGGACACGACTATAAACCTGGCGTCAGCTTTTTGCCCAATACTTTTGACCCAGTTTCATTGAATCAACATTGCTCAATAATTTAATTCGTTTTACACAATATGGGAGGTTAATGCTCCAGAGAGAGCGCTAACCTCCCATATTGTGTGTAAGGCTGAACAATGCCTAATTGGTCTCTATTTATAGCCGTCGCTAGTTCCGTTAGGCCAAGACAGCGGCCATTTGGCTATATGCGAAGGAACCCAATGATACTCGGTATCCTAGCCTAAATGGCTAAAGCTATAGGTGACCTTTAATCGACGTAATCAATCAGGTCTTCTTTTGGATAGCGGACTTTGGGTCGAGCAGCAGATTTGTCATCGTCAGCTCGATAGCCTACAGGACAAACCACAACTGTCGAATATCCCGTTCCATTCAGTCCCAAGACTTCGTCATATTTTGCAGGGATGAATCCTTCCATGGGACAGGTGTCCACTTCCATCATGGCAGCACAGGTCATAAATTGAGCCAGCGCAATGTAGACCTGACGTGCGGCCCATTCATCTTTATCGAGCGGGAACGGTGGGTTATCTAAGAACCCCTTAATGACGTTGGCAAATCCTTGGAGATTCTCAATGGGTGTCCCTTGAACGTCGGCCGTACGCTGGATGTAGCGATCGACATCTGCGCTGTCGGCTCCCTTTTTAATCGCAAAGGCAACCAGGTGAGAGGCATCTACGACTTGAGTTTGTCCCCAGGAATGCGCGACAAGTGCTTTACGAACGTCAGGGTTGCGAACGACCAAAAATTTCCAGGGTTGAAGTCCGAATGAAGACGGTGCAAGTACAAGGCTTTGCTCTAGAGCATCCCAGATATCATCTGAAATCTTCTTTGTCGGATCGAACTTTTTCGTTGCATAGCGCCAGTTAAGCTGCTTCACAACATCACTAGGAAATAGGGGAGTATTGCTCATACTGCAGTGCTCATCTAGATTTTACGACTGGTTATATGAATCAGGTTTGGCGCTGTGCAGCTTGATTAAACATGGCATTGTAGGCCGCGACCCACGACACCTCTTTGCACGTAACGCAGTTGCACATTACCACAGTGGCCCGGTGCGAGTGTGACGAGTCGCGATTTGCAGGGCGATCGCCGGCTTCCTTCAATAGCAAGCGTGTATCCAAACACAGTCATTATTTTTGAACTGAGGACTACTGTCCTCATCCAATCGAGGGAAATTGACCCGTCTTACCTCCCAAGGCAGATGACAATGCTTAGGTCAATGGAAGCCACCTATCACGATGCCAGCTCAGCTCTATATCGTCCCAGCGCAATCAGAGAAAAATACTGCTGATACATGTGGTATTTGAGGTAGAAGTGGCAAGGAAAGCCCGTTCCTGTGAAATAGGCTTCATCCCAACGACCATCAGAGAGCTGCGTATCAATCAGGTATTGAACACCTCGCTCAATGGCTTGCTTTTCGGGTTTTCCAGTTGCTTTCGCTGCATCTAGAAGACCAATCAAAGCCCAAGCTGTTTGGGATGCCGTGCTATCGCCCTGTCCGCGTAAGGATGGATCGTTGTAGCTGAAGCAGGTTTCTCCCCAGCCGCCATCGTCATTCTGGCAGTTGACAAACCATGCGGCTCCACGCTCGATCTGGGCGTGGTGAGTCTTGGGTGCAGCCAGAGCTAATGCGGATAGAACGCCACTGGTGCCATAGATATAGTTCACGCCCCATCGCCCAAACCATGCTCCGTCATATTCCTGTTCTCCGGTGAGGTACGCCAGGGCACGCGCCAATCGTGGAGGATAGTCGACGTCGGAGCTGGGCAGCAAGGAATGGATATGTGTATAGGGAAGCGTCGGAACCAATGCCGTCAGCGGCGATCGCTCCTCAAACCCAGTCATCAACGGTGTGGAGAGGGCTGGATTCATCAGATAGCCGACCATTTCAACAACACGGGCAGTGACATCAGCCGTGTTGGGGTCAATCATCGCCTTCAAATCAGCATAGGGCAATTCATTCAGCCAATCTTGGTCGTTATCAATGTCGAAGGCACCCCATCCTCCAGCCTTACACTGCATCGTGGCAATCCAATCAATAGCTCGGGCGATCGCCCCATGTTGTACCGCTTTGTTCGGCAAATCAAGCTGACTCAAAGCCATGACTACTGTGGCAGAGTCATCCACATCGGGGTACCAGCGATTGACAAACTCAAATGCCCAAGACCCTGGACGACCAATTTTGTTCTTCACAGCCCAGTCACCGTAGTCAATAATTTGGCGATCGACCAGCCACTCGCCCGCTTTCACTAACTCCGGATGATCAGCCGGCAATCCAGAGTCTCGCAGTGCACGAATACACCAGGCCGTATCCCAGATTGGAGACACACAGGGCTGTACGTGGTAGGTGTCTGACGTTTCAATCGCAAAGCGATCGACCGCTGCCATTCCCCGCTCCACCATTGGGTCGTGGGGAGCATAGCCTAAGCATCTCAAGGCCAGCAGGGAGTTCAACATGGCAGGGATAATGCCGCCCCAATCCCCAGTTTCTTCCTGTCGCTCCAATGTCCATTTTTCAGCTGCATCGAGCCCAACTTGACGAAACGGAACAATGTCCCACTGCTCCATCAGCTTAAAGATTTTGTCGAGCGTGAGGAAAATATCTCCCCAGCTCCCACTCTTCGGAAACTCGTAGCTAGCATGCTCCCGTCCCTCCACGTACAGCTCATCCAGCGTGATAGCAGGGTCGGTGAGAAATACAGGTTTTTGGTCAAACACAATGAGGAGGGGAACCGTGCTCCCCCGAGCCCAACTCGACATTTCGTAGATGGGAAACGAGCGCGGCAATAGCATCACCCAAGGCGGAATGGAGGGAACGCCGCGCCAGTCAAAACAGCCAATCAGCGCCAGATGAAACTTGGTGAAGACGCGACATTTGGTGATACCGCCATGCTTCAGGATAAACTCCCGAGCATTGATCATGGCTGGATCGTCTGCCGACACACCCAGGAGTTTTAGCGCCATGTAGGCTTCCACAGAATTGCTCAAATGTCCGCCATCGCCACGAAACAGCTCCCAGCCTCCATGCTCACGCTGTTCTCGCCGCAGATAGGCTTCGACCTTGTGTAGGGGACGCTCTTTATCCGTGCCCCAAATCTTATGCAGCAAAACCACCTCAGCGGCCATGGTCACATTTGACTCCAGCTCCGACCACCAATAGCCTTCAGCATACTGCTGGGACAACATCCAATCCTGGGATGCCTGAATCGCTTGTTCAAGCCCCGTCACAGTCGCTCGTTCTTGAGTTTGCATCACATACTCTCCTCAACCCCATCATCAATACTTGCGGAAGGCTAACACATACCCAACAGGCTATTCCCGCATCGGTACTGGGTGTCAGCCTAATTGAAATGAATGAGACACACGTTAATTAAGAAAACTATACATGACCAATCGCTGAGCAGGTTGCCTGATACAAGGCATTTGAATATAGGGTTATCCGTTAGATAACAGGTGGATCAGAAACTCTCTTGTTAGGATAAACATCATCCACGCTGCAACGCTTATGCCCACTGACCTTGAGATTCTAAAAAATATCTACAACGCCTTTGACCCGTTTGAAGCTCTACTAGCGGGCGACCCCGTGTATGTGAACTGTAACGAGGTACGGGGTGAGGAAAATATTCTCGTGGACGTGGGGCGACAGATTACCTACACCGATCGCATTACCCATCAGCTCTACACTGGGCACCGGGGCGCAGGTAAATCGACAGAGCTGCTGCGACTGAAAGCAGATTTAGAAGGGCAGGACTATCGGGTCGTGTATTTTGCCGCAGAGGAAGCCGACATTGACCCAGAAGACGCCCAGTACACCGATATTTTGCTGGCCTGCACGCGCAATCTTCTGAAAGAACTCAAGGGCAACACGACGCCCATTATGGAGTGGCTACGATCGCGTGGAACTGAGTTAAGTGATGCACTGCAAAGCAATGTGTCACTGGGAGAAGATATCACTGTAGAACTCTTCAGCAAACTGACCACAACCCTTAAGGTCAGCCCGACAGCGCGAGCCAAGATTCGGGCAATGGTAGAGCCACACACTCCGTCACTGATTGAGGCGCTGAATAACTTCATAAAAGAAGCGATGTCGAAGACGCCTCAAAAGGCGACTGACAGGTTGATCTTGATCGTAGATAGCCTAGATCGGATTCCTCAAATTGTGAGGGAGAACAAACCTAGCAACCATGAGCAAATTTTCGTGGATCGGAGTGAGCAGCTTAAAATGCTGGGCTGTCACGTCAGTTACACCGTGCCGATTTCTCTTGTGTATTCAGGTCGAAGCAGCGATTTAAGAGCTATCTATGATGGAGAGATAGAAATATTGCCGATGGTGATGGTGCGTGACCAAGGGGGTAACGTATGCGAGCCGGGGCTCAAAGCCATGCACGACTTGGTACGTCAGCGGGTGTTTCATGCCGAGGGGGTTGACTCATCTAAACAGTTGGTCGGAGATATTTTTGATACCCAAGAAACGCTCGATCAGCTCTGCCTGATGAGCGGTGGACACATGCGGAATCTGATGCAAATGGCGCAGGAAGCCATTAAGCAAACGACTCGATTGCCCATTGGTAAACGGGCCGTGCGTCTTGCCATCACGAAAGCTCGAAATACCTATCGCAACACCGTATATGACAAGCAGTGGCCGTTGCTAGCACAGGCATCTCAGTCCAAAGAGATTTTGAACAATGAAGCCTATCGCGAGCTGCTGTTTAATCGATGTATTTTGGAGTATCGCTATATTGATGATGAGGGCGAGCGCATTAGCTGGCGGGACGTTCATCCGCTCTTGAGAGGTGTAAAAGAGTTTCAAGCTGCATTAGCGAAACAAGTTGCTGGCACCGATAATGATGAGGCCCGTCAATCGTCATGATTCAGAACGAGTTGACCGAATGGGATGAGGATATTGATGCGTCACCCGAAGAGGAGTATGAGGCTCTGGTGCGGGCAATTCGATGGGCAAAAGGGTTTGGGTTGCTATTTGTGCAGTGTTCTCCGGCTGAAGGTGAGCGCTTTATTGAACAAGTTAGCAATAGTATTACTGAGAAAACGGTCGATGTCTTGAGGTTAGAAAACGAAATTGCTGATCTCTACGAAACGGTGTCGTCTCATCCCAATATTGAAGACATTAACGTTTTATTTGTTACTGGCTTAGAAAAGTCCTTAGTGCCTTACATTCAAGCAGGATACGGTAGCGAGGGCGCCTACTATTCAAAAGACACTATTCCGAAGATTTTAGGAAAACTCAATCTCCAGCGAGAGAAGTTCAAAGACACATTCAAATTGTGCTTTGTGTTTTTGCTGCCTCGCTATGCGATGAAATATCTAACTCGACGGGCTGCTGACTTTTTTGATTGGCGATCGGGCGTGTGGGAGTTTGTTTCACCCCAAGAAGAATTGCTGCACGAAGCGCTAACCATTTTGCAAGAAGGAGACTACTCACGATACCTGAGTTGGACACATCAAGAGCGTCGAGAAAGGGTTTTGACCATTGATGATTTGCTCGAAGAAGGAGAGCATTCTAATGAAGAAGTCAGTCAACTCCGATTTGAGCAAGGCAATATCCTAGCGGCAGATCAAAGCTACAAAGAGGCGATCGCCTCCTACGACACAGCCATTGAATTTAAACCCGACGATCACGCGGCGTGGTACAACCGAGGGATTGCGCTGGCTGCCTTAGGGCGAACCGAAGAGGCGATCGCCTCCTACGACACAGCCATTGAATTTAAACCCGACGATCACGCGGCGTGGTCCAACCGAGGGATCGCACTACAGAAAATGGGTCGAAATGAAGAAGCTGTCACTAGTCTGCTGAAAGCTCTTGAGTTGAAACCTAAATTAAATTGGATTGAAAAAATAATACGCTTCATCCTCCGACGATTCATTACACCAATCAATCACGATAAACCAGATACGGAAGAGTAACGGCGCTGTGTCGGTTGAGTTCAAAAAGATGCAATATTCATTCCTTTCAATGACAAGGATGATCCGTTTGGGCGATCGCCCATTCTTCTATAGATATTTCTCTTGCTAAACCATCCAAGTTATCCAACCCTGGGCGAGCACTCAAATGGAAGGGCGATCGCCAATTTAACGCGCCTCAACACAACAATGCGCTCGTCTTCCACCTATTGGGGATAGGGTTCTATCGCTCAACCAAAATCGTGGGCAGGATTCGGAATCATTGCTTCGAACGAAACGTGTATGAATGACCTGGCTCTAGGGTGCTGACTCTAGACATTTCAGAAAGAGGCACAATTGAGCCACACGAATTTCTAAATTTTTGCGCTGAATATAACTGCGATAGTCCGTTTTCATGCGATCGCCTACCTCTTAAATTGGCCTCAGACCAAGAATTCTTGCCCTCAGAGTCATGCTTCATATGAAGCTTCCGATTGAATTGGGGATGGTGGTCTAGAATGAAGTAACAATCTGTAAAGATCATTAAAAAACTTGAACTTAGTCATTATGCAAGGCGGAGGTCTGGAGTGACTCAAGATGTTTCATCTCAGTCAGAATCAAACGGTTATTCACAGCATGTTGCATCACACGAGTCAGATTCTTCGTCACCGTCGCTCGACACAGACCCATCACTAGAAACTCAGGATGAGTTACTGGACGTTTTACGGTCTAGCTCTGAGAATCAATCGCCTAGCGGTTGGTTTTCAGGAAAAGTTGGATTGGCCATCGGATTAGCGGCTGGTTTAGCCATTGGCGTCATTGGGCTCGGGCAGCGTCCGGCTCCATCGTCGACGTCTGCTGAGGGAGAGGCGATCGTTGAAACCACAGCTCCGGCTCAAACGGTTACGGTGTCACCCGTTGAGGTCCGCCAGGTAAGCCGCACCTTAGAAGCCACTGGAACAGTCAACGCATTTGATTTGCTGCCGATTTTACCGAAAGCAACCGGATTACAAATCCAGCAGGTGTTGGTCGATGAAGGCGACACTGTTACAGCAGGGCAAGTGATGGCCGTGCTGGATCGCTCAGTGTTGGAGGCTCAGTTAACCGAGGCACGGGCCGATTTGCAGGCGGTTCGTGCACGGGTTGAGCAGCAAGAAGCCGCATTGGCTCAAGCAGAAGCGCGATTAAGAGAAGCCCAAGCAAATCTAGAGCGATTTGAGTCGTTGTCGTCAGCAGGAGCGGTCAGCTCACAAGAATTCGATACACGATCAACAGCCGAAGCAACGGCACGGGAAGATGTGCGTGTGGCAGAAGCGAATGTGCGCAGCGCACAGGCTGATGTGCGGAGTCAAGACGCTCGAATCCAGCAGTTGCAAACTCAGCTTGAGCAAACGCTAGTTAAAGCACCAGCGGATGGCCTCGTTGCCGAACGAGTGGCACGGGTTGGTAACGTGACCTCCAGCTCCGCGATGTTATTCAGCATTATTCGCGATCGCCTCCTTGAGCTTCAGGTCAATATTCCTGAAACACAGCTTCCAGACATTCGTGTCGGGACTTCGGTCATCATCACCTCTGACGCAGATGAGCGCATTCAGGTCCAGGGCCAAGTTCGAGAGATTTCTCCACTCATTGACAGTGACACTCGGGAAGCAATTGTTTCCATTGATTTGCCACCCTCAAATGTGTTGCGACCGGGTATGTTTTTGCGGGCGTCTATCACCACCTCATCATCAAACGGACTCACGGTCCCCGCTAAGGCGGTGATTCCTCAGTCCAATGGAGAGGCGTTGGTATATCGCGTCGTGGACGGCGATCGCGTCGAAGTCGTCACTGTCATCCTCGGTGAGGTTCTAGACAGCAGCGATCCCAGCCGCGCCCGTATCGAAATTCAACAAGGATTGAACAATGGCGATCGCGTCGTTGTGGATGGAGCAGGCTACTTAAACGATGGTGATGCGATCGCCATTGTTCAAAATTTAGGCAGACTCTAGCATCCGAATTCTAGAGTTTGAATTCCATCTGACGCTCTGTTCCGGTTATCTTATCTCACTTCTCCACTTCCCTATCGCCCATGAACCTCTCTGCCTGGTCAATCAAAAAGCCAATTCCGACGATCGTGATCTTCCTGGTCATGACCCTTGCCGGATGGCTAGGGTTCATGCAGCTTGAAATCGATGACACTCCAAATATCGACATTCCCGTCGTTCAGGTGACGGTAACGCAGCAGGGAGCGGGGCCAGCCGAGCTGGAATCTCAAGTAACCAAGATTATTGAGGATGCCGTTGCAGGGATCGGCAATATCGACACCCTGACCTCCACGGTGGATGACGGTGTTTCCACAACGCTGGTGAATTTTGATTTAGGAACTGATAGCGATCGCGCAACGAATGACGTCAGAAATGCGATCGCCCAAGTGCGCCAAGATCTGCCCCAAGACATTAACGATCCCATTGTGCAGCGATTAGAATTCGCGGGTGGTACGGTCATGACCTACGCCGTGGGGTCTGAGCAGCGCTCAGTGGAAGAATTAAGTGACTTAGTTGATCGCATACCGTATTTAAGAGCTGATCCACCGTTGTCGTGGCGATCGCTGAACTGACCGGTTCGACTGTCTGAGAAAGCTGCT
>JBCBLF010000105.1:0-15685 GCA_038520475.1 Cyanobacteria bacterium J06627_8 | reverse complement strand
GTTATCAAATCCGCTGTTGCCAGCGGCATCGATGGCCTGGGCGATGATGTCAAATGTTTGATTGCTGAGGGTAGGAAAAATTAGATCACCATTCAGGCTCCAGGTTGTCCCGTTGTTAGTCGCCTCATAGACGGTGCCATCAACCGTGACACGAATGATGGCCGTAGGGTCACTGATGGTTCCCGTCAGTGTTGGGGTTTCGTCAGCTGTGCTCAATGCATCAACAGTGATGACTGGCCCAGTGGTGTCGATGACCAACTCATCAGCTGTTGCGTCCATTCCCACATTACCGGCTGGGTCGGTTGCTGTTACGACGATATCGTAGGTGCCATCGGTCAGAGGTGGATTAATGCGATCGTCGGCCAATGTCCACGTTCCGTCTCCGTTATTTTGTGCGGAGTATGTTGTTCCGTTGACGGTGACGTCAATCGTGGCTGTTGAGTCGTTAATTGTGCCAGAGAGGCGTGGTGTGGCGTCATTGGTCACCTGTGATTGAAGCGAGACGATCGGAGGTGATGAATCAATCACTAATTCATCAACGGTTGTATCAACGCCGATGTTACCCAACTCATCCGTTGCCGTGACCTCAACGTCGTAGGTGGCTTCTTCCAGCGATGCGACGGTGTCATCGGCCAGAATCCAGGTTCCGTCGCCATTGTTTTGAGCCGTGTACGCTATGCCATCAACGGTGACGGCGATCGCCGCGTTGGTTGACGTGACCGTTCCCGTTAAGGCTGGACTTGTATCACTCGTTGAGAGCGCATTGACGGTGACGACAGGGGATACCGTATCGATAACCAGTTCATTGAGGGTAGTGTCGGTGCCTGTTCCGCTAATGTTGGTAGCTGACACCTGGACATCATAGGTTCCGTCCGCTAACGGCATCGTGGTGTCGTTTGGTAGCGTCCAACTACCATCGCTGTTGGTAGTGGCGAGATAATCGACGGCATTGATGGTGACGGTGACCGCTAGCGTCTCATCGACCACTCCTCCGGCTAATGTGACGGTACCCGTCAGCTCTGGGGTCGTGTCGTTGGTGGTGATTGCGGTGATTGTGACCACCGGTAACGCTGCTTCAAAGGCACCAATATCTGCTCGTGCTGCTGTTGGTCGTGTGACACCGCGCTGGTCTCCGACCACGGCGATCGCTGCAGCGCCCGTATCGATTGCCACACTACCCGGCAACAGCGGAATCGTTTGGGTGGCTCCGCCGTTGTCACTGAGGGAGCCGAGATTAATAGCAGCGTCAGCTTGATTAATCCTGTCGTTGCTTTGATTAAAACCAACGGTAATGTCATCGGCCAGGTTGAAGTCCAGGGATGTTGTATTGCTCGTGCTGAGGGGAATGTTGCCTCGGGTATTATCAGCGAGCAGCGTATGCCCGATGGATAGCGTTGCGTCGCCCACTCGGTCAATGCCGCTGCCCTGGTTATTCACAATAGTGGAGAACAGCACTGTCGCATCTGTTCCATCGACGAGGGTCATGCCTGCACCAAACGTTGCTGACGTGTTGTTGGTGAGGGTTGTGTTCGTTATTGACAGCGTTGAACCACTGGCATAAATGGCACCTCCAGAACCGGAGTCGGTGTGATTAGTAAGCAGGCTGTTTTGAATGGTGAGACGTGCATTGTTGACGCGAATGCCAGCCCCATTGGTGTCGAGCCCGTCTGAAATCGTTAGAGAATCGAGCGTTGTGCCTCCATCGACAATGTTGAAAACGCGGCTCAGAGAATTTCCGCTAATGACGAGTCCTGGTGCAGTTGAGCCATCAATGCTTACGTCACTGTTGATCAGTAATTCGCCTAAATTGAGGTTGATGCGCCCATCCGAAAGGGAAGCGTCGAAAACGATGGTGTCGAATCCAGAGGCTTGATCGCCGAGATCTGTGGTTGTGTCGGTGTTCGCAGCAGCGATCGCCTCCCTCAGAGTGACGAAACCATCTCCTGAATTGGTGTTGTCATCTAGGCTGTTGACGGTCAACGTTCCTAGACGGCCCGAATAGCACGCTCGAATCTCAGGTCGAAGAATGGAGTCAATCTTATCCGTTGAGCTGGAAGGGGTTCTAACGAATACACCATTCTCAATGTGAGTATCCAGCGTCCAGGTGCTACCCCGATGTGTGCTGCCGATGGGACGAGTTGAAGCGGCGATCGCCGTTCCCGTGGTCTGATGCAATGCGTCGAGAAACGCCGTTCCGATGGGCCCGCTTGCCACTTGACAGCTGTATAGGGAGATCTGCTTTAGCTGTTGTCCCCAGCCTGCGAATACCGTTTCATTTTGCTGAACCGCGTGGACATCAAGGTGGCGATCGCCTAACCATAGCCGACCCGATTCACCATGAGCCATGATGACGAGATGAGTGATGGTCTCGTTCGCTTGAAGATAGGCGGTAATCTGCTGGATGGCGTCTTGATTGACCGCGGGAATGATGACATCAATGGTTCTATGAACGCCCAAGGCAAGCAACACGGCATCATCAACGGCGGCATCGATAATGACGAGCGTATCAGGATGTCGCTGCGATCGCTGCGATCGTCGCATCGGTTGAGCGAAAGGTTGATGGTTGGGGGCGGGTAGGATGACTCGATTCATAGGGAACTCCAATTAGAACTGGCGCAATTTTTGTTGGCCGTGGTGAGCGCAGCCTGCCAGGGTCGCTAAAAATGCACGAGATGTCGGGGACCTGTGTCAGTCCTACAGGATGGCGATTTCATTCAGATGCGTTGCCCTACACGGTTCATTCGACGGTGTATCCATCACTGCGAAAGAGATACACCGGCACTCCACGAGACGTAACGCGATGTTGAAAAAATCGACAGCATAAGGCCTGAGCACAACTCATCGGTAGAGTGCCCAGCTCTATGGGTTAACGAACGATTCAGGTGCTTGCATCCATGAAATACATGCAGATGGTCTGCAACCATATCGGTTTGTTACCGCGTTACGAGTTCTCGCGACGCAGCAACCAAAATCCGGTGTAGGTCATGCCTGACTCGTCAGGTTGGATTAACAGAAAATGAAGCCCATGACTGTCCTGAAGGCGCGTAACGTAGAGCTGTGCGGCCTGCTGAACGGTTGGGTCATCAAAGGTCGAGAGAATCCAGCGATCGCTCAACTCTGCTTCAAGAATTAATCCATCAGGTGCACCTGGAATGTAATTCAATGCTGCTGGGTGATGCTCTTCTAACCAGCGTGCGAGCCGCATGGATGCGCGCCCTCCGTCAATGACAACCCCTGGAATTTTAGTAGTTGATGCGAGGCCCAGCTTCATTGGCATGAGATCGGGCGGAACGTCTCGAATCGGAATCGGATGATCGGCTAAGAAGCGCTGAATATCCTCTGCAGAAAGTGCTCCAAATCGCCAGCGATCGCCAAGCAGCGCCTCATCTAGGGGTAGTGGCGGAGGGGACTCGATTGCGACTGGATCATACGATTCGTTGGTGTAGTTGGGAAGCGATTGATACACCTGGAGGCGATCGCGCAAATAGTCTTTTAAGGCAGCGGTTCGGCGTGTCGGAACGACAGTCAGATTCAGTGATACACCCGCTGCTTCGATAAGAGCGAATGATTGTGGGCGAAAGACGTGAATTTCATCCGGCGTCTGTGATTGTTCGGCCAGGTCTTGAATTTGCTGAGCCACCCATCGAGAACTGACATCTGCTTGTGCACAAAAGGCATAGGCAGCAAACGACTTATCTGGCGTGCATGCGACAAATTCCCATAAGGGTTGGCCTACTTCATCTTTCAACGGGCGTCGATACACATCAACTTGCCAAATGAGCATGCATGGCCCCTCATTGCAATGTTCGTGGATTCGTCGTTCGATTGACGGTACTCTGCTCAGCCTAATTCAACGAAGCGCACTGAAGAGTGGCTCATTCAGCGTTGAAACTCAGCGTGGTGACGATGCTGGCCGATGCAGTCTAGACATTCAACTCCTGGGGAGGGAGTCCCCATTCTGTTGGAGAAAAATCTGTTAGGGATGAAAGGATCTGATCGGCCTCATGATACAGCACGGCATCAAACATTGGATCGGGAACCGCAACCACAGCCATGCCCGCCGCTTTCCCGGCAGCGACGCCAGCAAGAGAGTCTTCAAAAACGAGACATTGCTCTGGAGACACCTGCATGCGCTGAGCCGCAAGTAAGAAAATATCGGGCTCGGGTTTGCCGTGCTGAATCTCTGGATCATCTCCGGTTACAACACATGTAAACTGACGAAACCACTGAGCATGAGAGGCTGTCTTCAGTGAAAAGGGACGCTGGGACGAGCTGGTCGCCACAGCGTGGGGAATCTCGTGATGCTCTAGGTAATTCGTCAGCGCTCTTGCCCCCGGCATCGGCTGAGCTTGAGGATAAAAGGTCTCAATTAGAACGGCTTTATGTCCCAGGTAGGTTTCGATTGTAATCGGTAAACCTAAGTGGTCAATAATCACTCGTGCTGAATCGCGCCCGTTAATCCCGGCTGTTTTCAGTCGTATCTCTTGATCGAGCGTTTTGCCATATTGATGGGCGATCGCCTGAGCCACCTGAAAAATCAGAGGTTCAGTATCGAGCAAGAGACCGTCTAGGTCAAAAATAATGTGTGTAACCGGTGGATGAGGTGACATAGTCAATGTCAGTTCTGACGAATGAAGTATCGAGATGTATCTTCCACGGGTGATCGATACAGCATTAGTTCGTTGCCGTTATCGAGCTGAAAGAGTCGGTAGATCGCTTCATCAACGGTGACTTGACGCTCCCGAGGAATGCCTGCGTTTTCTGGGAAGAAGCCTCCTCGAACCACGGGAGTATACTCATCTAAAATCGCAGCTGCACTATTGTAAATGCTGTCGTAGTCTCCATCAAAAAAAGGATCTGTCTCAAGATTTCTCAATACGCCTGTTGAGAGAATCGTAAACTGATCGCTCGCCATGTTTTGCAGCATCACGAGCTGTAATTTTCCTTCTCGAATGAATGTCTGGGCTTGAACGTTTTCTGGAGTGGTTAGACCTACGCTAATCGCTAATCCACCGCAGGCTACTAACGCAAATCCCTGTCTAATTAAGAACTGACCGATTGTGCTAACTGTGCTTATCATGTTGCTTATTGCTCCAACTGCTTGATGATGTATGTTCGTGCGGCACTCCGTCTGCTCATGCAACTCAGCCGTTAATCCCCGTAGAATTCTCGTGTGAAATTCTCCTGTTGCGAAAATGCCACAGGTCATTCATTGAGGGATTTGAAAACGCACTGAGTCTACGTCCCGTCTTATTCCTTTGGTGTTGAGCCGAGATCTTTCAAGACTCAACCATTGCATTAACGTGATGCACTTAACGCAGCGGTGTCGTTGGTGGTGAATTCAGCCTGTCACCACTCGCAAAACTGAGTCACCCTTCATCAAAAGAGAGTAGGGTGAATTCAGACATCTGATGAATCGCACTGTCCGACTACTCGTAATATATAGCACTATGTCGGGTATGATTTTACGCATTTTTCTGACAATGCGCTTTCCGATTATAGTCAGAGTATCGGTTGTAACCGCTTGGCGTTTTTGGGCTCAGCTACAGCTTAGACACAAAGGTTTGGAGTCGATCGAGCCCTGCGGTGATGGTTTCAAGGCTGGCGGCATACGACATCCGAACATGGTCATCGGCGTCAAAGGCAATCCCTGGAATCATTGCAACATGGTGTGTTGAGAGCAGCTGACTGCAAAAATCTAACGAAGGGATGCCCAACTGGCCAATGTTGACAAAGACATAGAAAGCCCCTTGGGGAGCTAAGCAAGACAAGCCGGGAATCGCGTTAATGCGATCAATGATGACCGCGCGTCTTTCTGCAAATGCCGTGACCATATCTGCCACGCAAGATTGAGACGATTCCAACGCGGCGATCGCCCCATATTGAGCAAACGTGCAAACATTGGATGTGCTGTGACCTTGAATGGCCGTTGTTGCTTTGATGAGTTCTTCTGGAGCAGCTAAATATCCGACGCGCCATCCTGTCATCGCATAGGCTTTAGCAAACCCGTTGCTCGTAATGGTCCGCTGAAATACCTCTGGACTCACGGCTCCAATGCTGAGATGTTCGGCTCCGTCATAAAGGATTTTTTCGTAGATCTCATCAGACACAACCCATAAATCGTGCTCAACAACGACCTCAGCTAACGCGCGAATCAGATCTGGCGGATACACCATCCCGGTGGGATTCGACGGGGAGTTGAGAACAAACAGCTTGGTCTTCGGAGTAATCGCCGCCTTGAGCTGCTCAGGGGTGATGCAAAACCCGCTAGAACTATTGGTTTGGATGATGACTGGCGTGCCACAAGCTAGCTTCACCATTTCCGGATAACTCACCCAATAGGGAGCAGGAATGATGACCTCGTCTCCGGGCTCAATCAACGCCATGACTAAGTTATAGAGCGATTGCTTGCCCCCATTGGTAACAGCAATATTTTTAGGGGTATAGGCAAGCTGATTATCAGCGTTGAGTTTATGGGCGATCGCCTCTCTCAGTTTCATTTCTCCAGCGACGGCACCATAACGCGTTTTCCCAGCGTCTAGCGCGGCTTTTGCCGCCTCTCTGATGTGAGTTGGGGTTTCAAAATTGGGTTCGCCTGCGCTAAAGCTACAAACATCATGCCCCTCTGCTTTCATCTCATTGGCTTTCGCTGTGATGGACAACGTTAAAGAGGGGGATACCTGCGTAACTCGTGATGCCAGTTTCATGATGGTCGTACTGTTTTTTATCAGTCTAAGAACTGACCAAAACGTCTTGAGAATGTTTAGGTTAGTTCTAAAAGGCGTGCTGACTAGCGTACTTCAGCCATTTACCGACGACAACTAAATGTCAGGTGATTGTTACATCAGCAAGCGACAGTTCTCACCACTTGGAAAGCGTAGCGCCAGCAATGCTTTCACAATAACCTTCCAGGTTGTGTACATCAGCGACATGCTAGAGTGCGGCACCAGAAGAATCAATGCTTCATCCGTCACACGGCGAAAAAAAGAGGATTGCCCCGATATTCAAGACAATCCTCATGGGTCGCTAGTGTTTAGGGAATGGGAGAGGAGGCACGTTTTGGAGGCGATCGCAGCTCACCATTTCCAAATACATGCCAAGCGACTGACCAAGACGATAACGATCCAAGGGCATCACTCTCAGGCGATCGTCACATCAGGAGACAAATAGACGTCTTGAATGGCGTGAAACAATTTGACGCCTTCTTCAAAGGGACGCTGGAAGGTTTTACGACCAGAGATTAAGCCACAGCCTCCAGCCCGTTTATTAATGACCGCTGTGCGAACCGCTTCTGCAAAGTCGTTTTTGCCCGATGCGCCTCCAGAATTGATGAGTCCTGCTCGCCCGGCGTAGCAGTTGAGGACCTGATAACGGGTCAAATCAATAGGGTGGTCACTCGTGAGGTCAGAATAGACGCGGTCGTGCGTTTTTCCATAGCTCTTTCCGGTTGCCGATGCGACGGTCGGATACCCTTGATTCGTGAGCGGTAACTTTTGCTTGATGATGTCAGCCTCAATGGTTACGCCCAGGTGATTGGCTTGTCCAGTCAGGTCGGCGGAAAGATGATAGTCTTTGTCCTGTTTAAATGCGCTGTTGCGCAAGTAGCACCAGAGAATGGTGGCCATTCCAAGTTCGTGGGCGATCGCAAAGGCCTGACTGACCTCTTGAAGTTGGCGAGTCGATTCAGGGGAACCAAAGTAAATTGTTGCACCGATAGCAACAGCCCCGAGATTCCACGCTTGCTCAACCGAGCTAAACATCACCTGGTCATACTGATTGGGATAGGTTAATAGCTCATTGTGGTTGATTTTGACGATGAAAGGAATTTTGTGGGCGTATGAGCGCGACATCGTGCCAAGCACACCCAGCGTTGTCGCAACGGCGTTGCAACCGCCCTCAATGGCCAGCTTGATGATATTCTCCCCGTCGAAATAGATCGGGTTTGGAGCAAATGAGGCTCCGGCTGAATGCTCGATGCCCTGATCTACCGGAAGAATAGATAGATAGCCGGTATTGGCTAATCGTCCAGCAGAGTACAGTTGCTGGAGGCTTCGGAGTACCTGTGGATTGCGATCGCTCTGGGCAAAAATGCGATCAACCCAATCTGCACCGGGCAAGTGCAGCAAATCTTTGGAAACGACGGCTTGATGAGACAACAAGTATTCAGCTTCATCACCCAAATAGGCTTCAATTGACTGTGATTTATGATTCGTATGAGTTGTCGTGACCATCTCAATATCTCCTAGTGGCTCGCGATTGTGAGTGAACGAATATCTCAAGATGCACGTTGATGACCCATAGCGCTTGGTCATGTGCAGCGCGGCTGAAACAAGAAAGACGTGTTAGATGAATCAGTTGAGACTGATGCCAATTTTTCGAATTGGTTCATAACTTGATTCCTATGGAGCCTGCCGGGTGGGCAAGTTCCATAGGAACTCTTAGTCATCCATTGCGAGAACTGTGATGACACTTTCCGTTCCTGCGACTGCTGAGACCGTAATGTCATGGTTCACTGCTCATTCAATGAACAGTGAACTCTTCTGAATTCGGGGCTCCTGGAATCTGACAGGTTCGCGATGTTTGACGGTGTGGTGATTAAAGTAGTTCCAGGATCTGAGCGGTGACGTCCAGACTTTCTTCATACAAGTTGTCGCGCCCCCATCGCTGAAGCTGCTGACTCATGAGTGCTTCCGCTCTTTGATCAGAGAGTGCACTCACTTGTTCTGTGCGGCATGATTGAGCACCTCCGCCAGCTTCCATCCGCATACAGCCTGTGGTTTCTGAGCACAAAATTGTGCAGCTATTAGCCTCTGAATTACTGGACGTGAGTCGAATACCAACGAGGTCACCTAAAATCTCGCCCCAATCTGCTGTTGGAATGGCGGCTAGCTCGGCTTTAATCAATCGCTGATTGGGGCCTTCAAAGGTGACGTGTTTGAGGTCATAATCTCCCCCTTCCTGCTCGTATCGAATTGGCTTCCAATCCAGTCGACTTGCAAACCATCCCAGATACATCAGTGCTTGAGCCGAATTTCCCTTCTCGTAATCCACTGCGACCTGATCGATTTCCATCAGTTCTGCGCGTCGCTCAGGCGGGTCAAATCCTGCAGCGGTTAGCTCTTGCCAAGGCGATAGTCGATGCCAATTTAAGTCAGCAACGAAGGTATTGGATTCCAATTGCTGATGGATTTTCAAGAGTTCAGATTCGGAATCGCTAAAATAGCTTGAGTCGACGATGATGCAGTTACAGGAGGTCGATAGCGATTTGAAGATCGACTGTTCAGGATTAGGTGTTGCTTTCCACCAAACAAATTTTGGGAGTTCCTGAATCAGCAATGACACAATCAGATCGCTAACCCGCTCCAACGCAACCTTGGTTCCTCTGAGCGTGATGTACTCGCAACAGACGAGACTGCTACCTGAGGCTTTCTGGATTGGGCAATATGCGGATACTTGGGCGGTGACTCCGGTGTCTTCCCCAAGGGTCGGACATACGGTAATGATGCGACATGGATTTTGAGAGGCGATCGCCTCACTAATGCTAAACCCTCGGGCATCCATGTTGGTGTATTGCCGCTGATCAACAGGAATTTTGGATACCTCAGCTCTCAGCCGCTCAAGCGTCTCGGTATCAATTCTGCCGGTTACGCGCAGGTCATATTTCTTCTGCGCTTCTTCAACAGCAATTCGGGTATCGGCTCCGTGGGTGCCATCAATTGCCCCCGAATAGAAGCCCAAGATCGCCAGCAATTGCTGAAATTCTTCTGGCTCGTAGACCACCATGCTGAAGGTCGTTGCCCGAGTTGCAGCCGGTGCAACTTTTCCACCATTTTGACTGAGCCATATCGTATTCAGTTCAGCTTCAATTTCGTCGAGCGAAATATCTTTGGGTTTTTGGAGAGTAACAAGAGGAGTCTTCATAGTTCCTTAAGCGATGAAAGAGCAAAACAATCCGACACTCAAACGCAGTTTCAATCAGCCGTTTTAATCAAATTAGTGGGGAGCAAATCACGAACTTTTCAACAGCAGGTGACGGCTAATTTGGAGAGAATCATTGATGATGGGCGATCGCCCATTTCGCAAAACGCTGTCGAGATAGAATGAGAGTCATCCTAGAGCCGTCGCCAGTTACGTCCGCTCTCATTCAGCAATAATTCCGCTTCCACGGGTCCCCAGCTGCCAGCCTCATATAGGGGAATTGCATCCGCAGGCGCAGGCGCATCCCAAACCTGTAGCAGTGGCGTCAGAATTCGCCAGGATTCTTCAACCTCATCACCTCGGGTAAACAAAGTTTGGTCGCCTAACATGCAATCCACCAGCAAACGACTATAGGCGTCAGTGCTGGGTTGCCCAAACGCATTGTCATAGCGGAAGTCCATCTCGACAGACCGGGTTCTCAGAGAACTGCCTGGCGTTTTAACCTCAAATCGCAGTGAAATGCCTTCATTCGGCTGAATTCGCATCGCCAAGACGTTTCTGTTCACTTGCTTTGCAGCAGATTGAAACATAAGATACGGCACTTCTTTGAATTGAATCGCAATCTCAGTTACTTTCTTGGGCAATCGCTTTCCAGTCCGCATGTAGAATGGAACACCTTTCCAACGCCAGTTATCAATCATCAATTTGATCGCAGCATAGGTTGGTGTCGTTGATTCAGGGCTGGCATCACCCTCGCTACGATAGCCAGGAACTTGTTTTCCTTTCATCCAACCTGCGGAATATTGTCCGCGCGTCGCAGACTTACTCAAATTGTCGATATCTGCCAAGTGAGTCGCCTGAATGACTTTGACTTTTTCGTTACGAATGGCGTCCGCATCGAGCGAATTCGGAGCTTCCATTGCAACGAGACAGAATAGTTGCATCAGGTGATTTTGCACCATATCGCGTAACGCACCAGCCGTTTCGTAATAACCTGCTCGGCCTTCTAGTCCCACCGTCTCGGCTACGGTGATTTGCACATGATCGACAAATTGCCGATTCCACAACGGTTCGAAAATCGCGTTAGCAAATCGGAAGACTAACAGGTTTTGAACCGTTTCTTTGCCTAGGTAGTGGTCGATGCGATAAATCTGTTCTTCGGGGCAAACCTGTCGAACAATGCGATTGAGCACCTGTGCCGAGGCTAAATCTCGACCAAAGGGTTTTTCAATCACAAGTCGTTGCCTATTGGGATCGCTTAGCATCCCAGCTGCCCCGAGTTGTTGAGCGGCTTCTGCAAAAAATCGGGGTGCAACCGATAGGTAGAACACGCGGTTACCACGAGTTCCCCGCTGCTCATCCAGCTCACCTAAAAAGTTTTTCAGCTTCTGATAACTCTCCGGTTTGTCAATGTCACCAGAACAGTAAAAGAGTCCCTTTGCAAAGTCATTCCACAGTTCTTCCGAACCGAGTCCACCACCGTGTGATTCGACTCCTTCGCGCATGTGGTCACGGAAGTACTCGTGGCTCCAGTCACGACGGGCCACGCCGACAATCGTCAGCTCGGGAGGGAGTCTTCGCTCTCGACGCATTTGGTACAGTGCCGGGACCAATTTCCTCTGGGTTAGGTCGCCAGAGGCTCCAAAAATCGTCAAAATTTGGGGAGCGGGAATGCGATCTTGCTGGAGACCAACACGAAGGGGATTTTCAAGCAGGGTAACCATAGAACTAAACCGTTTAGAGACAAAGGAACAGCGAGCAAAACAAATGAACGTTTGATGATAGATTTCGGACTGGAAATTAGGGATCTATCAAGCAGCGATCTGAAACAGGTGAACGGTTGAGCGAGAACGCAGAAAGAAATCAGTTTACGAATAGGCAAACCTTACGAAGAGGCGATCGTCTCCCGGTCAATTCGCTTTTGTTCGTTAATAAACGACTCAATCAGCTCTACGTTTTCTCGGCTACCAATAAACAGCGGAACCCGTTGATGGAGTTCTCCTGGAACAACGTCCATGATGGGCTTGCTTCCATCACTTGCTGCACCACCAGCTTGCTCAACAAGATAGGCGAGCGGAGCAGCCTCGTAGAGTAATCGAAGCTTTCCGTCGGGTTTCTTGATGGTTCCGGGATAGAGGAATACGCCGCCCTGGAACAAAATCCGGTGGAAGTCACCCACGAGAGCCCCGCTGTATCGGGCTGAGTATCCTTCGTGACGATGCATGTAGCGGGTGTAGTCACGAATTGACTCATCCCACTGCCAGAAATTTCCTTCATTAACGCTGTAAACCGGTCCGCTTTGTGGAATTTGGATATTCTCAGCTGAAAGAATGAATTCGCCTAGACTCGGGTCAAGAGTAAACGCATGGACACCATGCCCGAGCGAGTAAACCAGCATGGTACTGGGGCCATAGAGGATGTAGCCTGCGGCAATTTGTTTATGACCGTCTTGTAAGAGATCGGATGCCGTGCTGTCGAGATCATCTCCTTCCTGTCGGCGAATCGCAAAAATCGAGCCAACATTCAGGTTGATATCAACGTTCGATGACCCATCGATTGGGTCGTATAGTAGCGTGTAGCGCCCAAGAGGACAGTTCTCAGGAATGTAGTAAGGCTTATCCATTTCTTCTGAAGCCAGTCGGCAGACCATGCCACTTTGCTTTAAGACTGAAATGAACACCTGATTCGCGAAAACATCCATCCGTTTAACAGCTTCACCTTGAACATTCGTTCGTCCAGTGAAGCCCAGTGCATCTTCAACGAGACCAGCACGCGTTAGACGGCGAGCAATCATTTTTCCAGCCAGCGCAATCCGATTCATCAATGCGCTCAAGTCTTGCGCATCGGGATCAAAGCTCTGCAGCTGCTGAAAGACATGCTTGGATAGTGTCGTTGTGTCACGGTCGAGCGTATAGTCGTAATCGATGTCTGTGTCTCGTGATTGTTCTATCTGAACCATGAGGTTCTCTTCCTTGCCTTGCGTGATAGCTGGGTGTACGTGTCTAGTTACGCTAATGAGTGAGGATTAGGATTGCATGAGAACATCAAGCAATATAATGATGAGCTAAACCTGAAGACCTGCGTGACAAGAGCCCATATGCATACGAAGGATTGTTGTTAATGCAATAAGCGCGCGTTTCAGAATCCTGTAAGGGCCCAGTCTTCAACGATTCAGTCTTCAACACTCTATAAATGTCATGCCGAATTGGCTTGATGCTGTGGACGATGCTTATATTTCTGATTGGAAACCCATACGTTTCACATCTTAGGAAGACATCTCTAAAATACTGAGGAACTTTAGATGAGCTTTAGACCTCTGAGACAAAGGTGAATGATGTCAGACGAAATCTAGTGCAGCGCACAGCGACTGGGTTACTTTCGATACTCATCGGCTGGGTTGTCGTTGCGGGTGCGTTGCGTCTGCATAACCTGATGCTCAAGCCACTCTGGACGGATGAATTCTCAACACTCGTGTTTGGTTTAGGGAACAGTTTTTCTTCCATTCCCCTTGATCAAGTCATTGATGAAGCGACACTCCTTTCCCCAACACGGCTGACGGCGGAGACATCAGTGGGTGATGCCGCGTACCGAATGTTATCCGAGAGTAATCACCCGCCGCTGTACTTCATGCTGACTCATCTGTGGGTGACATGGTTTTCGCCTGCTGATGGATATGTGTCGATTTGGGCAGCTCGTGCGCTCTCGGTGATGTTTGGCGTGTTGGCCGTTCCAGCGATGTATTGGGCTGGGTGGACAACCTTTCGATCACGGGCGATCGCCTATCTTTCGGCTGCACTGATGGCGGTGTCTCCTTTCGGGGTTTATCTGGCACAAGATGCGCGTCACTACACGTTAACCGTGTTGTGGGCGATTGTGTCCATCACCTTTTTGTGTGAAGCAGTTCAGCGATATGTCATGCGTAAGCCGTTACCGTTACGGGTGATGTTGGGCTGGGTCGGCGTCAACGCACTGGGAATGGCGTCTCACTATTTTTTCGTCATGACACTTGCGGCTGAGGCGATCGCCCTAAGTGTCATGATCATTCGCGACAATCATTTGTCTAAGCGGTGGTATTTCACCGGTATTCGGCAACTCTGTGTAGTGAGCCTTGGCACGACATCATCGATTTTAGTGTGGGCTCCTTTTTTATTCGCGATTCGTCAAGGGGATGCGCTCACCAGCTGGCTGGATGCGGATGGATGGGAGAACTGGGCTTGGGTTAATCCTCTGTTGCATACGCTAGGCAGCATTATCAGCATGGTGATGTTGTTCCCAGTGCAAAATGTTGATGACACGATCATTGGGGTGTCGGCCATTGGTATGGTTGGGTTTGCGGTGATAATTAGCTGGTATGTCTGTCGAGGAATTGCTGAGTGGAAACTCGCGAACCCCCATCGGACGGCAGTTATCACGTTGTTAGCGTTTCTAATCGGGGCGATCGCCACGATGTTGCTCGTTACGTATGGCTTAGGTCTTGAGCTAGCCCAGGTCTTTCGCTATCACTTTTTCTATTTTCCAGGCGTGTTGCTTCTGATAGCGGTAGGGTTATCGGCTGAGACAACGCCAAATAAACAGCAGTCGGGACAGAAACACCGCGACAAAGACTTCAGAACCTATCGACGATTGATGATTGTGTTGATTATGTTGGGTCTCGTGGGGTCGCTCACCGTCACATCTGACCTGGGCTATCGTAAGCTGCATCGCCCAGACCGCATCGTTAAAGAAATCAACAAGCGGTCTGAGAATCCAGTGCTGATTGCGATTTCTCATCAAACTCATGGACAAACTGGTCGGTTGATGGCCCTGGCCTGGGAGATGCGATCGCCGCGCTATCGTGATGCCATCCCGCAGGCTTCATTTTTGCTGGATCACCAACAGTGCACCATCGAAACTCAAGACGACTGTCATCGGCCAACGCAAAACTTGCGATCGCTCGTTCGTACCCAAACACAACCAACAGATTTATGGCTGATCAATTACGAAGGTCAAGCCAATCTCCGCCGTGATGGATGCGACTATCAGCGGACCGAGCGCACGGATGGGTATAAAGCTCAGCATTACACCTGTCATCTGTAAGTACTCAATTTAGCCGACTGGCGCTCTGGCTAGGGCTCAAATCCACGCTCCGCTTTACGACATAGATCACGATACAGATTTTGGTTAGGTTGAAGCGTCGCGCGCGTTCAACCTAACCTTTCAAGTTATGCCCGCATACTGCTAGAACGTGATGGCGGAAGCAGGGTTTTTATTGCCTCAAGTTCATCCTTAATCCGCGCCACTTCCGAGAATCGTCCCTGGTCGATTTTTGAACTGGACGTTGATCGGCATGGGTGAAGACATCGCACTTAAATTCTGAAAAGCCTCATATGAAAGGGCTGTGAGTGATGTTGTCTGTTTTGGCCTGGGCTGGAAAAGAACAATTTGGCTCAATAGCGATCGCATGACACTTGAGGAACTACAACGACTTGGGTCCCGTCTAAGCTGCGATTTGAAAAGAATAGGGTCATAGCGAACAAGCAACTGTTTTGAGCTTGTCTCACCGATTGTTTTCAAACGATTTCACTTAGACTCAAGGAACACATCATGAGCATTTCACTTGGTCGTCGACTTGGTATTATCGCAACTGCATCTGCTACTGCAATCGGTGCTGTTGCTGCGTTCAGTCCAGCCTTTGCCGCACTCTTTGGCGAGACGGAAGTTGATCAAAATAAGTTTATTGCGATCGCGGCTCCCTTTGGCGAGGCATCTCACAAGCTACTGATTCTTG
>JBCBLF010000104.1:0-15944 GCA_038520475.1 Cyanobacteria bacterium J06627_8 | reverse complement strand
GTATTTTTCAAAAACCTGCTATGGCTGAGGGGCACTCACGCATTGCGTGAGCGCCCCTCAGCCATAGCAGGTTTTTAGGGAAACAGTAATTAGGATGGTTGAACCCCAGTTTTTCCTGGCGATCGCTTCATTCCTCTGGATAAACTGTGGATAATCACATGCTAAGTTGATTTGGGTTTGCAACTACTTTGATGCTGATTCCTTCTCTACAGTTTCTTCTTAAAGCTCTTTGTTATGGCAATTCGTTTATCCCCTTCTGGTTTTATTTCTAAGCCTATAAAGTTTGGTACTGATGGCTGGCGTGGCTTGATTGCAGCCGACTTTACCTTTGAGCGCGTTGCAAAGGTTGCCCCACTTGCCGCGATCGCCCTTGAACAAATCTACGGTCAGCAGGCTAATAAGACGATTATTGTTGGCTATGACCGTCGATTCATGTCGGAAGATTTTGCACAGGTTGCCGCTGAGAATATTCAAGCCGCTGGATTTAATGTGCTGCTGTCAACTGGTTATGCTCCAACTCCAGCATTTAGCTGGGCGGCTAAGGATAAGAATGCTTTAGGTGCGATTGTCATTACCGCAAGTCATAATCCTGGTGGTTATTCCGGACTCAAGGTCAAAGGTGGATTTGGGGGGTCAGTTCCGCCTGATGTTACGAAAAAAATAGAAGCACTGCTCGCAGATGGGGCAGAAACACGGTCTGATGCACCTGGCACATTAGAAACGTTTGATCCGTGGCCTAGCTACTGTAGCGTTTTGCAGAGTCGAGTCGATATTGCTCCAATTCAAGAGGCGGTGAAATCTGGAACATTGACTGTGTTTGCAGATGTCATGCACGGTGCAGCTGCGACTGGAATTGAGCGCTTGTTAGGACTGTCAATCCATGAGTTGAATGGCGATCGCGACCCATTATTTGAAGGCGGAGCACCGGAACCTCTTCCCAAATACTTACCCAAGTTGTTTCAAGCGATTAAAGCTCATCGAAAAGAGTCGCCAGAGGGGCTTTCGGTTGGCCTCGTGTTTGATGGAGACAGCGATCGCATCGCAGCTGTTGATGGAAACGGTGAATTTCTCAGCTCTCAAATCCTAATCCCGATTCTAATCGAGCACCTGTCAACACGCCGGGGTTATACCGGAGAGGTCGTGAAAACGATTAGCGGTTCAAATCTATTCCCCAAGATTGCGAACTTGTATGGGCTTGATGTTCATGAAACGCCCATTGGATATAAGTATATTGCTGATCGGATGCTAGAGTCTTCTGTTTTGCTAGGCGGGGAGGAATCTGGCGGGATTGGGTACGGGCACCATATTCCTGAACGAGATGCGCTATTGTCTGCGCTCTATGTCTTGGAGGCAATTGTTCAGAGTGGAAAGGATCTCAGTGAGATTTATCAGTCACTCCAAGAGCGAACCAATTATTTTTCCAATTACGATCGTATTGATTTACCGCTCGCCAACATGGATGTGAGAGCACGTTTGGTTGCGGAATTACAAACCAATCCTCCCAAGACCGTTGCAGAGCAAGCTGTTGTGGATGTACTCACGATTGATGGCTACAAGTTCCAGCTTTCGGATGGTAGTTGGTTACTGATTCGATTTAGCGGAACGGAACCCGTTTTGAGGCTCTATTCCGAGGCGCTAACGCCAGATGATGTACGCCGAAATCTGAATTGGGCAAAAGACTGGGCTAATTCGATTACCAAATCGTAATAGAACTCCTGGAGTGTTGATTGGCCCTTCAACTCCATGACAAATCAAGAAACTGGGGGTTGGGCGCGCAACATGCGCCCAACCCCCAGTTTCTTGGTAGCCTTGTCAGGTTGTGACAGAAAACAGATGACAGCTCGACTCCATATTTGACATGAGCATCATAAACGGTTGTATCAGGTGCGCCGTGCCTCATACAATTGTACTTAACCAGCTTCACAGCGTTGTATATCACCAAAATTCTAAATTTCTGTAAACAACTAGTCAAAAAGTACTAGACAAACTGTACATTTAGATGGTACAAACGTTCTGAACGATTTCGTTTGGTATAACTCTATGCAGCCACTCACTACAGCGCAGAAAGAACTCTATGATTGGCTTGTCGAATACATCAGAGAGCATCAACATTCTCCCTCAATTCGGCAAATGATGAGAGCAATGGATCTGAAGTCTCCAGCTCCGATTCAAAGTCGCCTCGAACACCTTCGAAACAAAGGGTATATTGACTGGACTGAGGGGCGTGCACGGACCATTCGGCTTCTAGAATCTGTGCATCAAGGGGTGCCCATTCGCGGAGAGATTGCTGCCGGTGGATTAATCGAGCCGTTCACTGATGAGAGCGATCGCCTAAACATTACAGGTCTTCAGCTTCGTCCACAAGACTACGCGCTGCGAGTTAGCGGTGACAGCATGATTGAAGCGATGATTGCTGACGGAGACATCGTCATCATGCGACCCGTGAGTGAGCCTGATCGCCTCAAAAATGGCGTTATTGTAGCTGCTCGTGTTGAAGGGTATGGCAACACTTTAAAGTACTTCTTTAGAGACAAGAATCATGTCAGACTCGTAGCTGCAAATCCGAACTATGATCCGATTGAAGCTGATGCTCAAGAGGTCTCTGTCCAAGGAACGCTAGTTGGCGTTTGGCGTGACTATGGTGGTTAAGGCTTTTGGAGCGGTAGAGCCTTATTTCGGCAGCTGCGAATAGTTTGATCAAAGTAGGTGATCGCCGTAACGAGTGGCTTTAGTCGCAATGACGAGCAACCATCAACAAGGAAAGGATGGCAGGCCATCCTTTCCTTGTTGATGGTTGAACTGGCTATGAGATAAGGTGGCAAGCGGCTTACATGCTACTGTACATAGACGGCGTGCTTCAGAGCTGTACTGGGAAATGTCTTCTTCGCTTGATTCGTATTGGCTAAATACCATTGAATTTGTTACTCGTTGCTTTCAACAAGACGAGACTGTACTAGCGCCCAATATTCTCAAAGATTACCTCCAGGGGTTTCAGTTCAAGGGCTACCAGACAACGTTTCAAGACACGTTGCCGCATTCTCTGAGTGGGGCTGTTGTTCATAAGGGCATGATTGACCAAATTGCGCCAGCCGTATTGGGTGTGATTGATCAGTCGTTCATTCCGGTGTTTGCCAACGAGGTTTTCGTTGTGTTCTCTCGTGTAGCCTATCTAGATGCTGGAGTCGAGCCTCATTCTAAACATCTGCAAGCTTATTGGAATCTGCGTGCACAGCAGCAATCGGTTATCGGCTCAAAACAGGTCGATGGTCACCTGTCTAAGCAAGAGCTGGTAGGAATATCCACGCGCACCTTTGTGCCCAATATTGACGTGCTTCTTTGCTCGTATCGAAAATGTGGGCGGACGTGGCTGCGCTATATGCTGGCCTTTTATATTAATGAGCGATGCCAGTTAGGCTATGAACCGTCTCTCGATACGATAGTGATGCTGGTACCTCCATTTACGGTCACGCATAAAGTTCCACTTGATAGCATTCAAACTAGCCGATACGCAGGCAAGCTGGGTCTAAAGGCGATCGCCGCATCTCATCAGAGCTACGACAATCCCCAAGCGCCGAAAAACCTTAAGGGAAAGGACATCATCTTTTTATTTCGGTCGGTGTGTGACGTGCTTGTTTCTCAATATTTTGAACGAGTGTTTCGGCGGGGCGCTCAGCCCAGAGAGACCGTTTGGGCCTTTATCCAATCTGAGCTGCTGCTGGAGGCCTATGTCAGCTATCTAAATGCATGGGCTGATAACCTAGAGCATCATCGACATTTGATTTTGACCTATGAGGAGATGAAGGCGGATACGACATCAGTGGTTTGTCAGGTTTTGCAGTTTATCGGAACAGACATTGATCGAGACGCGTTGACCCATGCGATTCATTTGTCTTCATTTGAACAGATGCAGCAGATGGAGCGTCGAGAGATGGGACTTGAGAACACATCGGCTGAAACTAACCTACTCCGAACGCGTCGAGGGAAGATTGGAGGCTATCGTGATTACTTAAGTGAGGAGGCTGTCGTAAGCATTCGCCAGTATTGTGAGAAGAATTTGTCTACGAAAGCGAGGACAATGTTTGAGACCCATCAGCTTGATGTTTCCTGAGCTTAGATATGGATTTATTCGACGCCCATCGTGAGCGGTTAGAAGAAACCAATGCTCCATTGGCAGCTCGAATGCGTCCTCAAACCCTTGATGAATTTATTGGTCAGGCCCATATTGTTGGGCCAGGGCGATTATTGAGGCGAGCCATTGAAGCCGATCAGCTCTCCTCGCTCATCTTTTATGGTCCGCCAGGTACCGGCAAAACAACACTGGCTCGGGTCATCGCAAATACAACACGAGCGCACTTTATTTCAATCAATGCGGTTCTCGCTGGAGTCAAAGAGATTAGAGCGGCGATCGCCACTGCTCAGGAAAAACGAGGACTCTACAGTCAACGAACATTATTGTTTGTTGATGAAGTCCATCGATTCAATAAATCTCAGCAAGATGCGCTGCTGCCATGGGTTGAAAATGGCACCGTAATCTTAATTGGTGCGACTACGGAAAATCCATATTTTGAGGTAAACAAAGCGCTGGTCAGTCGATCGCGCATTTTTCAACTCAAGCCATTAGAATCGGACGATCTCTATCAGGTTGTTGAGCATGCGTTGAGTCATGACAATCGGGGCTACGGTCAGCTCGATATTCACATGGAACCCGCTGCCCTTGATCATCTCGTTAATGTGGCAAATGGTGATGCTCGTGCAGTGTTGAATGCCTTGGAGCTTGCGGTCGAAACAACAGTTCCTGATGAAGCTGGCACGATTTACATTTCCCTGGACGTGGCGGAAGAATCGATTCAGCGTCGAGCGGTCCTCTACGACAAGGAAGGAGATGCTCATTTTGATACGGTCAGTGCGTTCATTAAGAGCTTACGCGGCTCTGACCCTGACGCGGTGCTCTATTGGCTAGCGCGAATGGTGTATGCCGGAGAAGATCCTCGGTTTATTTTTCGACGGATGATTGTGCTAGCTAGTGAGGATGTGGGATTGGCCGATCCTCAGGCGGTTGTGGTTGTGACTGCCTGTGCGACGGCGTTTGATCGGGTTGGTATGCCAGAGGGGCGCTATCCGCTGGCTCACGCAGCGCTTTATCTTGCAACATGTCCGAAGTCCAATACGGTGATGGGGTTCTTTGATGCCCTTTCTGCTGTTGAATCTGAAAAAGAAGAGGACGTTCCCTTACATCTACGAGATGCGAATCGAGATAAACATAGCTTTGGGCATGGGAAGGGCTATCTCTATCCCCATTCCTACCGTGAGCATTGGGTTGAGCAACAATATTTACCCAGTAGTCTCCAAGGTCAAGTCTTTTATCAGCCGTCTGATCAAGGCTATGAACAGACCATTCAACTCCATGTCCTCCGACGAAGGGAAGCGCAGCTTGCAGCTCTAGTTGAAGGTATCGGAACCGCGCTGCCTGAAATTCTTACATTTAGTCCAAACGATCGCCAGACTGAACGATGGTTGCAGCGGACATTGAGCCAGGTTGGAGACAATCTCGGCATGATGCGCGATCGCCTCTTTGAACAGGCCCATCTACAGCGACATCACATTGTGGTGGACTTGAATGCAGGTAGCGGACTATTAACCTGGGAAGCAATTCGACAGGTGCCTGAAGGAGGAGTTTATGCCTGTGTACGGACTCAAAAAGAGGCAGCTGCCCTCACTGAACAATCACAGACTCTCGTTGAGCTTCGACGTCCTACGGTGATTGAGTGTGAACTAGACACCATTGGAGCGCAGCTACGACGTATTTCTCCTGATCTGAAGGGCGATCGCCTAATTGGGCGCAATGTATTGATGGGACATCCTGATAAGGCCGCAGTTAGTGCAGGCTTTGCACCATTGCTGGCTCCAAATGGAACGCTACTCCTCGTGGAAGCAATTCCTCGATATACTCAGCGACTCTATCAGCTCCTTCAACCCAATCAGCTGCCCAAAGACCTCTATCAGCGCGTTCAACAGGCAGAGGAATCAATCTATTCAGATCATTCTGACCCAATGGTGAACTGGGATGCAGATGAGATGCATCACATCCTGATCTCGTGTGGCTGGACCGTCGCGATAGAAACTCAGCCAATCGTGACTGAAATTCGTGTTACTCAGCGATCGCTAGAGCGGTGGTTTTCCAAGGGAACACAGCGTTCCAGCTATCAAGATCACCTGCGAAAATGGCTAAGCGACTCAGACATCGAGCGCATTCAACAAGCACTCGCTCAGCATGTCGTTAATACTGTGGTGTCCTGGCATGGGGCGATCGCCTTTATCGAAGCAACTCGCACATCTTAAAGACTCCAGTTGAGAACAGATTATTTCTCCATAGCCCTATGCAATTGCCATATGTTCTGTGAACAATCGCTCTCGGGTGCATAGAATGATTCAATGCGCCCGAGAGTCGACTGAGGCTTAGTCTTCGTGATCTTCAAATGGATCAGCGAGTTCAATAGACGGAGGGCCAAAAGAAATGTAAATGGCGTAGGCGGTCACTGCGATCGTCGCCAGGCCGATAGAAATGATAAAAACTGTTGCAGTATCCATTACGTTAGTTAACCTCTGTTACACATGAGTGTTATTCTTCTATAGTATTACGAATCTTTAATTAGTTTAGAATTCTGCGTAGGTATCCATGGCACAACGGACGCGATTGGGCAATCTTCTACGACCCCTCAATGCTGAATACGGTAAGGTGGCGCCAGGTTGGGGAACGACTCCCCTAATGGGAGTGTTCATGCTTTTGTTCTTCGTATTTCTTTTGATTATTCTTCAGATTTACAACTCTTCTCTTGTTCTCAACGACTTGGAAGTCGATTGGTCAAGTCTGTCTAAGTTCCGATAGTTGCACATGTTCGTTTTGGTTACTCTTCGATTAAGAGAAATAAGCCCCGGTTGGTTATGCCGGGGTTTTTTATTAAACTCTTAACTCTGTCGTGTGCATGTTTAGGAGAAAATCCTCATGAATATCTTTGGAATCGGTTTGCCCGAGATGGCGTTGATTTTCATCGTTGCCCTGCTGATTTTCGGGCCAAAAAAACTCCCAGAAATCGGTCGAAGCCTAGGCAAAGCGATGAAGAGTTTTCAAGATGCCTCCAAAGAGTTTGAGACTGAATTCAAGCGTGAGGCAGAGCAAATTCAGAAAGTTGTTGAAGAGCCGATGAAAGCTGTCATTGATTCTCCGAAGGCGATCGCTCCCTCTGAGGATGGCGTCAAAGAAGAAGCTGAAGAAAAGACTGATGACACGAGTGCTGATATGAATGATAGTACTGACGTCCCTGAAGCCGATGTTGTCACTGCTGATAATTCAGTCGATAGCGATGCGCCTAGCAGCACTGAATCAGCATCGGTTTAGTCTGCTTTGACCCGTATTCATGGTGTTTGAACGTTGCTGACTATCATACGGGGCAACTAGGATGAGCGGAGAATGGTGGTAGCAAGATGAGTGATATTGAAGACTTAAAGCAGATTATTGCAAGCGCTGCACGCTTTTGGGAAAACACCGTGGAATTGGCGGGGAAAAGCCTCCGTCGCTCAGACGATAATCAGCACAGCTTGTTGGTCATGCAACAGCAGATGCTACAGCTTCAAGCTGAGATGTTAACGGTAAAGCGAGACATCCGGGGGCTTTAGTAAGAAAATCGTCGCATTCTAGATGTCTTGCTAAGCCGAGATGACTAAAGAGAAGAGCTAGAAGACGGCAGTATTTTAGCCTTAAGAACACACCTGACTATATGTTGCTACTATGACTGCCTCAAATGATTCTCCTGAGCTCGTGAAGCCAACTCTAATTGTTGGGTTGGGGAACCCAGGCAACAAATATCACAAGACTCGCCATAATGTTGGGTTTGACGCTGTTGATATGCTGTCTCGGATATGGCGCATTCCACTATCTGAAAATAAACGGTTCACAGCAGAATTTGGTGAAGGATTCCCACCTATTGGAGATAAGATTCGGCTGCTGAAGCCATTGACCTACATGAATCGCTCTGGGCAATCTATTCGAGGAGTGATGGATTGGTACAAGATTTCTGCCTCATCGATTGTCGTGATTTACGATGACATGGATTTAGCGACCGGTCGCATTCGTCTTCGGCTGTCGGGGTCAGCCGGGGGGCACAACGGCATGAAGTCGGCGATCGCCCACATGGGAACCCAGGATTTTCCTCGCATTCGTATTGGAGTAGGTCGGCCTAAATCAGCATCGGATGATCCGGTTATTTCTCATGTGCTTGGCAAATTTGCTCCCAATGAAACAAAGTTGGTTGATGAAGTGATGTATTGGGTGCTCAGCGCAATGGAACTGAGCTTCAAAGAAGGTTTCTCGAAGGCGATGAGTCTCTACAACGGACGAGATGCAAATTCAATGCTGTAACGCTAAACAGGATTGATGTGAGTCCGAACCAATTTATCGTGATGATCAGCTTGCTGTGCGAGATACAGTAGGCTGGCGAGTCAATCGTGACAATATTCTTCTTTCAAAAAACACCACTCAAGGGTACTATCGGCATCGAGAGGATAATGTTTAGACTCTGACTAAAGCTTTTTCTCCTCAGTATCGTTTGGGGTACGCGCACATGACTCAAAAGATAGCGATCGCTGTTGTTCATGGCATTGGCAAAACAAATCCATCCTTTAAAGATGAAAATGATCCCAAGAAATTTGTTGGTGGAATTGCGCCTCGCTTGAAAAAAGCATTTGCTAAAGAACTCGAAACCATCTCTCCTCAAGCTGATGAAGACTTGATTTTCGAACCTGTCTATTGGGCAGATGTGCTGCAAGATTTTCAAGATGAGTTGTATGACAGGCTCAACATTAGAGACCGAGTCAGTCAATTCTTCGGATTGCGCGACTTCATCTTTCATTCACTCGCAGATAGTGTGGCCTATCAGCCGACGTTTCCTCAACCGTCATCCGAGGATGGTGGAGTCGGTGACCCAAATATCTATCGGAATGTCCATGAGGTGTTTGCCTGGACGCTAAATCGTCTGTCTCGTCGGACCGGGACTGATGCTCCGCTCTGCATTATTGGTCATAGCATGGGGGCGGCGATCGCCACAAACTACATCTGGGATGCCCAAAAGAACCGATTTCCTCCAAACTCAGGTGATACTCCCCTAGAGAACGTTGCAACCCTCTCAGCACTGTATACATTTGGCAGTCAGATTCCATTTTGGGCCATGCGGTTCAGTAATTTTGGCACTCCTCCCCAGATTCCATCGCCCACGGTGACAACGTACTACCCTAACCTCACGGGGGAATGGCTAAATTTTTATGATCGGCACGACCTGCTTGGCTATCCTATCCGAGATATTAATGATACCTATCGTCAACTTGTTACTGAACAGGAGGTTAGCGTGGGTGGATTACTGAAAGGATGGAACACGCTTTCTCATAACGAGTATTGGACGAGCACGGATGTTACTCATGCAATTGCTCGATCGCTTGCAAGAATTTGGAAACAAATTAACTAAGAGTGATAGCAATTTAAGTGATAGTAATTTAACAGTGGCCCAATGCCCAATTGTGGAGATGACATTTGAACGTCGTGTCAAATAGTAAAGGTGAAGCAACTCCCGACAAGAGCCCCCACGCCAGGATTGCTCCACCGTCGATATCATACTATTCATCTAAAGGTCATCGGTGTAATTTTTTATGACATTCTCTAATCTGGAACATTGGCCATTCTTTTAGTTCAAGGGAAGTTTTATGGGGCATTCCGTACCCCTACAAAACTTTCCTGGTGACTGAGCTGGCTACAGTGATGGGGGGGTAGAGCGTAAGCGGAAACTCTTCCGTAACGCTGTGGGCATGGTTTTTGGGAGGTGCTAAGACCGTTAGTACTAAGCATTGGGACTGAACGCAGTTGAAAGTTGCACCCTGCTATAAAAGGAAATGATTATAGAGGGAATGGCTATGCGTTTGATTTGGCATCTGCTATCTTGGGTTGCCGTAGCAACGGTGATTGTAAACGAATCGTCATCAGAAATAGTTCGGTCTCAAACCTTACCCTTGTCAGACTCGCTGACCTCGCTAACTTCGCCTGAAGGGCAGCAATTGCTTCTGGAAAGTGAGGCACTGTCAGACTATATTCCGCTTGCGACTCAATTCACAACGCAGCAAAATCAGGCATTTTGTGGCATTGCAACAACAGTTATGGTGTTGAATGCGCTTGGTGTGCCTGCACCATGGGCTGATGAGTGGAATCGGCATTATTTCACTCAAGATAATGTGTTTAGCGATCAAACTGAGGTTGTTATCCCCCGAACGGTGATCGAACGTCAGGGTCTAACGCTGAATGAGCTTGCTGGAATTTTTGAAAGTTATGCCGTTCAGGCAGAGATTCATCATGGCGAAGATGTAACACTCGACGAATTCCGAGAGCTGATTACTGGCAACTTGGCAGAGCCCGATAATTATGTCGTCATCAATTATTTGCGGCGGGCGATCGCCCAAGAACGAGGCGGACACATTTCTCCGATTGGGGCCTATGATGCAGATACCGATCAGTTCTTGATTATGGACGTGTCGCGTTATAAATATCCGCCGGTATGGGTCAGCGCAGAAGCATTATGGGCAGCAACGAATACCGTTGATTCTGTCTCTGGAAAGACTCGTGGGTTCTTGCTGATTGCTCCAGAGTCCCATTGAACAATGAATGCAACATTAGCGGTGTTCATGTTCTATCCTTCGCTAGGATATGGTGTGAGTTGTGCCGATGCTTATGGTCATGGCAACTGCGTTAATACAGAAGCGATAATGTGGGACGCTGTGCCCTACACTGTCGGATTGGATTAATGTGTGCAGTGCCATAGTCGTGGTGCGGTTCTGAGTATCTGCTTCCTTGCTAACCTCATTATTTCTGAATCGATAAGCATGATTGACGTCGAGCATCTCAGCAAAGTGTATGGGGCAACCGCTGCCATTGAAGATGTCACCTTTGCGGTTGAACCAGGCGAGATTTTAGGATTTCTAGGGCCAAATGGCGCGGGTAAGACCACGACGATGCGCATCCTCACTGGATACTTACCTGCAAGCTGGGGGACCGCTCGGGTGGCCGGATTTGATGTCCATGAAGACTCGATGGCGGTTCGACAGCATATTGGCTACTTGCCCGAGACGCCTCCGCTCTACCCTGATATGACCGTGGAGGGATTCCTCACCTTTGTTGCACGAATTAAAGGCGTATCAGCGGGCGATCGCCCTTCTCGGGTTGACTCTGCTCTGAAGCGTTGCAACCTAGAGGAAAAGCGTTATACGCTAATTCGCAAGCTATCGAAAGGATTTCGGCAGCGAGTTGGCATTGCCCAGGCGATCGTTCATGATCCGCCCGTGATTGTGTTAGATGAGCCGACAGTGGGCCTAGACCCGCGTCAAATTATCGACGTGCGCAACTTGATTAAATCCCTTGCGGGAGACCATACGATTGTTTTATCGACGCACATTTTGCCCGAGGTCAGCATGACTTGTAATCGGGTTGCGATTATTAACCGGGGACGGGTCGTTGCCACCAACACTCCGGAAGAGCTGGTGATGCAGCTCCAAGGAGAGGTGACCTATGAGCTGATTGTTTCAGGCGCCTTTGATCCAGTGAAGTCTGCTCTGCTCAACATCCCTGGAGTCACCTCAGTGGAATCGATGGCAGGCGATACGCGCGTCACACAGGTAAGCCAACGCCGTTCAGATGATCAGTATGTCATCAGAGCCACGCTCGCGTCTGGTCACGATGTCGGACCCGAGATTGCATCTGTAGCCGTTCGTGGAGGGCTCCGATTGTTTGAAATGAAGCGCAATCAAGCCAGTCTCGAAGAAGTCTTTCTTGAACTGACGACCACAGAGAAGGCGATCGAAAAGCTCGACGATACTGCTCCAACGGAGGATAGTCGAGATTCTGCTCAAACAGATTCAAGTTCACCACGTCCGGCTCAAACCGATTCAGCTTGAACCAACTCAGCTCGTGTCGCGTTGTCTGTGAGCTAACGTTGGCTTGCCCTTCGCTTGCGGAGTCTCCCTCGCTTGCGGTCATCAGGTGGACGAATGTCATAGAATCATTGAGAATCGTGAGGACGCTCGACATCTGTGATTCTTTTTACCGAATCTTGTCGGAGAACTAACCCGTTACCCTATTTGAAGTTTCATGCGTATTATTGTCAGCAGTTTGATTGCAATCTACCGGAAAGAGCTGCAAAGCTACTTTGCATCCCCGTTTGCTTATGTCATTGCTGGAGTGTTCTGGCTTCTGAGCGGGATTATGTTTTTATGGATTCTGCAAGCATCGGTTGTAGAGGCTGCGACGAGTGACCAGTTTGGCTTGTCGACTCCAATTGATGTGCCATTCAACGTGATATTGGGATTTTCAGGAGCGGTCTTCTTTATTTCTCTGTTTTTATTGCCGATGTTGTCAATGGGGCTTTATGCCGAAGAGCGCAAGCGGGGCACCCTTGAGCTGCTGGCTACCTCTCCCCTCACTAACTGGGTGGTTGCCTTAGGAAAACTACTGGGTGTTCTCACCTTCTTCATCACGATGGTGATTCCTCTCGTGGTTTATGAAACGCTTGCGTTGATGCCTGCTGAACCTCCGATGCAACTCTCTGTGCTGTTGCTTGGGCATCTAGGGCTGATTCTCATGGCAGCAGCCGTGCTATCGATTGGAATGTTCATCTCGTCGTTGACGGATAGCAGCATTCTCGCGGCTATTCTGACGTTTGTTATTGTTGCGTTTTTACTCATTCTGAATGGCATTGCCGGTATATTCAGTGGTCCAGTTGGAGACACATTAGGCCATCTCTCGTTACTGTTCCATTACGGGAATTTGACGCGCGGCATCTTGGATTCAAGCAGCATTATTCTGTTCCTTAGCTATGCCGTTCTTGGACTATTTCTGACGGCACAAGCCATTGAAGCTTTCCGATTTCAGCGTTCTTAAAGTCTCTGCTCAGACGTTTTGATTGGTATCTGACTCTGATTATGAAAAAGTTTTCCGTTGATTTAAGTCCTCTGAAATATCTTGGCTGGCTGGCTCCGGTGCTGATCATCGTGGGCGTTACGGCAGGCATTGTTGCAGGGTCATGGGGAGCCTTACCTCTGGGTTTTATCATTGCAGGTGGCGTGGCGTTGCTGGTGTGGTTGCTCGTGGAGTGGCGATCGCTTCCTGGCTTTTTTGGAAAACGATCGACTCAGGCAGGAACCAATGCCGTCGTTGCGACGCTGGCGGCGGTCGTTATTTTGGGGTTAATCAACATATTGGCCGTGCGCTACTCCAACCGCGTTGATTTGACAGAAAATCAGCTATTCACCCTAGCGCCCCAGACTCAAGAAGTCTTGAATGCCCTTGATCAGCCTGCGAAGGTTTGGATTTTTGCTACGGGGGACGCTGAACAAAATCCACTCGACCAAGAGCTGCTGAATAATTATCGTCGTGAAAGCAGCAACTTCAGCTACGAATATATTGATCCGCAGCTTGACCCTGGTACGGCTCGTGAGTTTGGCATCCAAGCAATAGGGGAAGTGTATTTAGAAATTGGAGATACTCGACGCCTCATTCAGTCGATTGGTCCTCAGGCGCAGCTCTCAGAGCGTCAATTGACCAATGCATTGCTGCAAGCGGGGAGCGATCGCCAACCCATCGCTTATTTTCTACAAGGGCATGGTGAAAAGCCTTTGGAGGAAGGACAGGGTGGCTTATCAGACGTGCGTCGATTACTCGAAGATGAAAATTATCGAGTTGAGTCATTGAACCTGACCGCATTAGCAGAGGTGCCATCTGATGCCGATGTCGTGATTGTGGCCGGTCCTCGGCGATCGCTCTTGGAGGGTGAAGTCGAAAGTCTCCAAGATTATCTGGATGGAGAGAGCGGGCTGATGCTCTTAATCGATCCAAACACTGATCCTGGCTTGACGCCGCTACTTGAGGAGTGGGGGGTTACCCTTGACAACTTGCTCGTCATTGATCCGACAGGACAGGCGCTGGGGTTGGGGCTAACGACTCCCCTGATACAGAATTATGGGGAACACCCCATCACTGAGGAGTTCAGCGCTGGAATTTCGTTCTTCCCTGAATCTCAAGTTGTCGAGCTAGATGAGACGCAAACCAATGTCGAAACGGCACCATTGCTGATTACGAATGAGCAAACTCAGGCTGTTGCTGTTCCAGAGAGTGGAGAAATTCAGCTGGATACGGCTGAGTTTGATGTGACAGGGTCTGTCGTGTTGGGCGTTGCGTTGAATCGTCCCATTGAGGATGCAGAGGGGGTGTCTGCTCTGTCTGAGAACGAGGATGCTGAGTTGGGTGAGGATGCGGATCCTTCCCTTGAGGAACCTACAACAGATGAGGCGACGGATGAGGATATGCCTCCAGAAGCGCGTTTAGTGGTGATTGGTAATTCTAGCTTTATCGTCAATGGATTGGTGAACCAACAGTTAAACAGTGATGTCTTTCTTAATTCTGTTGCATGGCTCAGCCAGCAAGATGAACAAGCACTATCGATTCGCCCCAAAGAGGTGACAAATCGTCGCTTAGTGCTAGATACCCAACAGTGGATCATCGTCACTCTCAGCTCAGTGGTCATCTTGCCAATCATCGGTATTGGCGGAGCTGTGTTTTTATGGCTCAGGCGTCGGTGATGGTGAGGAGGCTGTGGTCTCTTAGACGACTGACCTGAAGGGATGATAAAAAAGTTGTTGTTCTATTGGGGTGGGATTGGGTGCCCCTGTTTGTTATGAAACTCAAAGCACCAACTGTCTTTTTAGTAGGCATTGCTGCCGTTCTAGGACTGGTCGTTTTTGCTGAATTTCAGGGGGGCGATCGCCAGGCAGGAACAGATCAGGATGCGCAGCCCCTTTTCACCTTCGAAGAGGATGATATTCAATCGTTCATGATTGAAACGCCGTTGGAAACCCTCAGTTTTGAACGAGATGCTGAAGGTGTTTGGCAAATGCAGGAACCAAAAGAGTTTACGGCGAATGATGCATCTGTGTCGTTTTTGCTGAATCTGTTGGCAACCGGGGAGAGCGATCGCCGCTTAACGGTTTCTCTTGATGAGCTCGATGACTTTGGACTCGACAATCCCCAAACGACGATTGATGTTGTGCTCCAAGACGATAGTACCCATCAACTGGTGCTAGGTGATTTTGACTTTAGTCAACAATCCCTATATGCCCGCGTCGACCCTGATGCGATCGATGAAGAGGGTGAATCTGAAACAGTAGATGTGGCGCTTGTTTCTACAAGCTTTGATGCGGCGGTCAATCGCTCCCTTGAGGAGTGGCAACAGGTCGAACCCGAAGAACCGCCAGAGGAAACTGTAACTCCCGAAGAATTAGAAGAACCATCGGATAGTGACCTTCCAGAAATCGACGGAGACGATTCAGGAGATGCTTCAGACAGTGAATCCGATGCAGTGACGCCCAATGAAGATGACTCAGCTGATGTTCCAGCTGAAAGCAATGCGGATGAGACTGAACCTAATGAGTAGGATGCAAGGCTTAGCAGTGTTTACTGCTGTGCAAACTGATTGAGTGACAACCATTCTGGTGTACCATCACTTCTCTAAAACGCAGCTACAAATAACGCCAGCTCTCTCCCTTTGGGAGACGCCAAGCGAATGACTCTGCTTAGCCGGCTTCGACTCTGCTCAACCGACTTCCCTGAGCGAAGTCGTTGGCGCAGCCTCTCTGGAAGCGATAGGGGACATATGCAGCAAGATTTTAGAGAACTGGTATGAAAACGAAAAGAGGAGCACTCCAAAATAGAGCACCCCTCTTAGACACCTAACAGATTAGGTTAAGCCAAGACTTACTTACAGTGCGTTACCGCGAGGTAGAACTTCCTCAGGGAATACAAACTGCTCATGAGGCTGGTCTTGCACAGCCATCCAGGCACGAATACCTTCGTTCAACAAGAT
>JBCBLF010000103.1:0-15958 GCA_038520475.1 Cyanobacteria bacterium J06627_8 | reverse complement strand
AAAGCTATAAAAATTCTGTGTATTTAGCTGTGATGTTCTAGATTTACGTTTTTTTCTCCTTAAATCAAGGCTCTGCCACGATATGGATCGCTCACCTCGAAACGAAAAACAATCTGATCCGCTGCATTCTTCTCCTGCAGAACAGTCCCAGGTGGAGCAATCGCAGCAAATGCCTTCAGATAAACGAGCCCAGAGCACGAGAAATCTGACTTCAAAGACGAAGCAGCAGACAAATTTAACGTTCATTAGTTTCTTAAGACAGACGGGTTTATCGCTCAGGATGCTCCAGCAGGGAGGCAATGCCCTTTTGCGAGGTCGTCAGGCGTTGGGTCCTGTTGGATTTGCGCATTTGCTGATGGGAACATGGGCCGTTCTGGGAGCAACTGCTTCGACTTTAAATCTGGGCATTGTAGAGCTTATGGAGCGTCAGACTCAGACTGTTTTTACTCAACTGCGTGGAACGGTGTCTCCTCCCGAAGAGATTGTGATTGTGGGGATTGATGAGGCTTCGCTTGAGCAAGGAGAGTTCTATCTTGATGATCCGGTCAACTTTTCTCATCTAGAGCCGCTAGCTCAGTGGCCCTGGCAACGCAGGGCGTATGCGATCGCCGCAGAACGGTTGCTCCAGGCTGGCGCAAAAGCAGTAGCGATTGATTTGATTTTTGACCTTCCCAGTCGCTGGGCCATTGAGGACGATAACTATCTCGTTGAAACAATTGAAGCTTATCCAGGGAAGATTGTTTTAGCAGCCAGTTATGAAGATCAGGAGCTAGCCGCTGGACAAGGCACATTGACTCAGCTGATTGAACCGGCTGACGGTTATCGGACTGATGCGGTTGGCATTGGTTACATCAACTATTGGATTGAGGTCGATAATCGAATCCATCGGCTCTCGGAGATTTTTCCAGACGAACTGGCAGGTCTCTATCCTGATCAGAAAACGTACTTTCAAGCCTTGAAAGACGCCGTGCCATCCTTTGACATTGCCACTCTACACGCGGCTGGAGTTAATTATCCCGCTTCTAATGGGGAAGGCATTTTCTATTTCGGTCCTGATGGTACGTTTCAACAGCATTCATTCTGGACCCTTATCGAACCGTCAACGTGGGACCAATATCTGCGAACCGAGCAATTCAAGGACAAGATTGTCCTGATTGGCCCAACGGCAACCCTTTTTCAAGATTTACATTCCACTCCAGTTGGAACCTTAACTGGCATTGAAGTTCATGCCAATGCGATCGCCACACTCATGACCGATCGTGCGATCGCCCAAGCCATTCCCTCGAACCTTGGCCGGGGTCTATTTATTATCGGTAGTGTTGTTCTATCAGGCATCATTATTGGATCTCCCAAACAGCTCTCTCATCGTGCGTTTCGAACTGGCATCATGATGCTGGCCTGGGGAAGTGTGAGCGCAGCGATGTTTATTGGATGGCAATTGACGATTCCCACAGCCGTACCGTTAGCGGCGATCGCCTTGAGTGGGCTGTCTTATATCGTTGCAGGATTAGTCCGAGAGAGCCTGCGCCGTCTCCAGCTCAGGCAAACGCTGAAGCAATATTCGAGTTCTCCAATTATTCGAGAAATCATTAGTCAACAGGATGATCTCCAAGATTTATTAACTGAGCGCGAACATCAGACGCTCGGTAAGCTGCTAACGGGGCGTTACCAAATCGTAGAAGTATTAGGGGCCGGTGGTTTTGGTGAAACTTACGTGGCTGTCGATCTTCAGCGTCCTGGACAACCTCTGTGTGTGGTGAAGCAACTTCGGCCTGTAACCAACGACCTCAAGTTGTTTACCCTTGCCCAACGTCTATTTAATAAAGAAGCCCAGATGTTAGAAAAGCTGGGCAAACATTCTCAGATTCCTCAACTGCTGGCCTATTTTGAAGAAGGGCAAGAGTTTTACCTTGTTCAAGAATTCATTGATGGCGACCCGTTGAGGCAAGAGTTATTGCTTCAAAAAAAGGTCACTGAGCCTGACGCCATTCGATTCTTAGCTGAAATGATGCTGATCTTGGACTTCATCCACCGATGTGGTGTGATTCATCGGGATATCAAACCCAGCAACATCATTCGGCGTCGCAGCGACAAAAAACTCGTCCTGATTGATTTTGGTGCGGTGAAAGAGATGCAGGCACAGCTTCAAGACGACCAAACTCAACTGCAAACGATTTCGATTGGGACCCGCGGCTACATGCCAACTGAGCAAGCTGCGGGTACCCCACGCTTCAACAGTGATATTTATGCAGTGGGTGTTTTAGCTATCCAGATGTTGATTGGGCTATCTCCAGACCGAATCCCAGTTGATATGGCAACCGGCGAATTAGAGTGGCAGCAAATAACATCTGCCGGTCAAGAACTAAAAACGATTCTCACGAAAATGACGCGATATTCGTTTAGAGATCGCTACCCATCTGCTCAAGCGGTTTTATCTGATTTGGATGGTCTTCTGAAACGCTATCAATTACTAGATATGTTGGAACGACAGCAAGAATCCGTTTCTGTCCTTGCCACTGGCGCACCAGTTGTATTGGATTATCTAAGTTTTGATCAGGATAGCGATAGTGATGATGCTGAAGATTTTGAGGCCTCAACGCTGCATTGGCCGTCACCAATCACGCCAGACGCTAATTTAGATGCACAGCTCTCAGACTCCGAAGAGGACTAATATCGGCTTTAGCAAGTTAATGTTTGCGAATAAACGATGCTTTCTTACCGGAAAAGGCTATTGAAGAGCTGAGATATCACTAACGATTGTGAAGCGCCCTCTACAAACTGCGCGAAGCAACCGATCAATCGCGTCACGTTCTTCCTGTTGAAGAGAATCGCTAAGAATAGCAGCCATCAACCCATATCGGTCTGCCAAGGTAATTTCTTTTGATCGGGTCACTTCGGCAGTCATGTCACCAATTGCTGATGGAAGCAGATTAGGAGCGGAGGTGATAAGTTGAACAGACATCATTTACGGCTACCTCGCGTAGAGATCGAAAGGAGAGCAATAAGTAATAATTATCAATGAATAGACACAGTATGCCTCAGACAATTCGGTCTTGGGGTGATAGACAATCCCAGTTATTTGTGATGCTTTAACACAGAATGAATGATGTGGGTTAGCTATGGCGATGATCCAAATCACCATCTAGCCGTGCCCTCATTCTTAAGTTATCGAGTCATAAACGACCCACGATGGTTGGGCGATCGCCATAGCATCTGGCGGTCATCGCAACAGGCAAATTAATAAATGCAGCACATGACCAAACGTGGTGAAGCTTTCGTCGTCTCTCGGCTCGCAGAATTCAGCTTGAAATGCAGCTAAATTATTGCACAATTTGTCGGTAGTGCATATTAAGCAGATGCAGTGATAACCACGGAGACGAAGCCGATATTAGAAAGTTCCCCTGTTACATTTAGAAACGATCATCGGTTATGGTTTCATCTGTTCGATGGTGGAGCTACCTTCATTGCGTTCGAATTCGTTTGCGCAAGTCTAATTATCTGGGCAGGTCGTACGCACTGATATCGGTAATCTGGGTTGCTATCACTGCTCTATCCAACTCGATGGATTACTTTGAGCCCGCGCAGTGACGCTCTATAGTGGAGTTACTAATCCGTTTAAGCTTTTCTTTATAAGAGATTGTCGTGAAAGCAATTACCCTGCTCGGTTCTACAGGTTCTATTGGTACTCAGACGTTAGATATTGTTGAAAATTACCCCGAACAGTTTCGACTTGTGGGTATTGCAGCAAGGCGGAATGTTGAACGCTTGGCTCAGCAGGTCGAACAGTTTCGGCCAGAGATTGTCGCGATTTGTGATGAGTCGCGACTGGATGATCTCAAAGCAGCGATCGCCCATTTGGATGTTCAGCCAAGGATTGTGGCAGGTGAAGCCGGAGTTGTAGAAGTTGCAGCCTATGGCGATGCCGATGCTGTGGTGACCGGCATCGTTGGATGTGCAGGGCTGTTGCCTACTATTGCTGCCATTAAGGCAGGCAAAGATATTGCTCTGGCAAATAAGGAAACGCTGATTGCTGGCGGCCCTGTTGTGCTACCGCTGATTGAGCACCATCAGGTGAAGCTGCTGCCAGCTGATTCAGAACACTCAGCCATCTTTCAATGCTTGCAGGGGGTTCCTGAGCATGGACTGCGGCGCATTATCTTGACGGCATCTGGCGGTGCGTTTCGAGATTGGCCAGTTGAGAAGCTTCCCGATGTAACCGTAGCAGACGCGCTCAAGCACCCAAACTGGTCGATGGGGCAGAAGATCACGGTCGATTCTGCGACGTTGATGAACAAAGGTCTGGAGGTCATCGAGGCGCACTATTTATTTGGTATGGATTACGATCATATTGACATTGTGATTCATCCTCAAAGCATCATTCACTCGTTGATTGAGCTACAGGATACTTCTGTGTTAGCCCAGCTCGGGTGGCCAGATATGCGATTGCCGCTGCTGTACGCAATGTCTTGGCCTGAGCGCATTGCAACGAACTGGGAACCCCTCGATTTAGTTAAGGCCGGAGACTTGACGTTCCGAGAACCGGACCATCAAAAGTATCCATGCATGAATCTTGCTTATGCTGCTGGTAGAGCCGGTGGGTCGATGCCTGCGGTGTTGAATGCTGCAAATGAGCAGGCCGTTGCTCTTTTCCTAAAAGAAGAAATCAAGTTCTTGGATATTCCGAAGATTATCGAAGCGGTGTGCGATCGCCATCGATCAGATAATTGCGCAGAACCGAGTCTTGATGACATTCTGATGGCCGACCAGTGGGCTCGTCAGCAAGTGATAGCAGAATGTGAGCGGTTAGCTAAGGATGACCGTATCCTAGTGGGATAGGTCCAGTCTCTTACCTTACCTTCTTATTTCGAAGCTACTTTATCTGGTTAGCTGGGTATTCAATCGGTCAGAGTCGCGTTTTCAATTGAGTAGAGAACGCGTATGTTGAACGACTCGACCATATTGATTCAGGGAACATCAGCATGCGAATCATTGGATTAATTAGTGGAACCTCGGTAGATGGGATTGACGCTGTACTGGTGGATATTTCGGGGACGACCCATGACCTAACAATCGAATTTCTTGCCGGAGAAACCTATGCTTACGCGCCTGAACTACGAGAGCGAATTCTAGCCGTTTGCCACGGTCAACCTCTTTCCTTAGAGCAAATGGCACTGTTGGATGATGCGATCGCCCATGCCTTTGCTGATGCGGCGTTAGCGATTCAAGCAGGGCAGCCTGCCATGCTTATTGGCTCCCATGGACAAACGGTGTTTCATCGTCCACCGTCGATGCCTCATTCTGACCGTGACGCCTCGGTGTCTGCTTCATTGGGATATAGCGTTCAATGGGGTCGGGGAGACCTCATTGCACACCTCACGCAAACATCGACGGTCAGTAACTTTCGGGCGGCTGATATTGCATTGAATGGTCATGGGGCCCCGTTGGTACCTGCCGTTGATGCGTGGCTCCTCAGTCATCCAACGGACTATCGATGTATGCAAAACATTGGCGGCATTGGTAACGTTACGTATCTTCCTCCTCGATGCGAGCTAGAGGCGGAGACGGATCGTGTCTTGGGCTGGGATACTGGACCTGGTAACGCGTTGATCGATCACGCAGTGCAGGTCTTTTCAGATGGACAGCAGGTCTATGACCACAACGGCGCTTGGGCTGCGTCAGGGCAGCCTTCCCTCAATCTCATTCAACGTTGGCTAGGTGATGACTTTTTCCATCAGCCTCCCCCAAAATCCACCGGGCGTGAAAAATTTGGTGAAGCCTACACTCAACGGTGCTTGGCTGATATGCAGTCTCATCAGCTCAGCTCAGCTGATGCATTGGCGACGCTGACCGAGTTTACCGCTGCATCCATCTCAATGAGCTATGCACAGTTCCTCCCTCATCCACCTCAGCAGGTAATGGTTGGGGGTGGCGGTAGTCGCAATCGATATTTGATGGATCGATTGTGCCATCATTTACCATCGACAAATGTTGTAACTACTGAGAATGAGGGAATCAACGCAGATTATAAAGAAGCGATCGCCTTTGCTGTTTTAGCTTATTGGCGCTGGCACAATATTCCAAGTAATCTTCCATCAGTTACAGGGGCAACCCGAGTCGTTTCTCTGGGGGAACTTCATCGTATACCTTAGAAGAGGCAATGCAATAAACACGAATGCTAGATGTGGCTCGTTCCAGATTTCTGTGGTTTATTTCCCTTCATCGAGAAGGATGTGATGACGTCAATGCTCAGAAAATTTGATGATTGTGATACTTACCTCTCCCCCTTGAATCATCGTTTGTCGTTCAGCAAATCAAACGAATAGGATTAGAGACTGTGGCTCATACGTTTTTATTGGAAGCCGGACGCTGGGTATTGAATGGTAATTGGCTGGATCGAAATGGCATGCTGACACCCGTCAAGGGGCGAATTTTAGTGGCATGGAGTCGTGATGATTGGTATACCCAAGTCACGAAGCTTGTGTTTCCAGAAAATGAACTTGAGGAAATAGCATTTCAGTATCGTGGACGACTTGCACAGGGCGATCGCCGCTATTCTTTTGTCCTCCAACACAGCACGTTTGGGCGTGTCGAAGGAGAAGGATGGATTGCTCCTGAATCGATTGTTCAATGTTTCTGGGTGTTGGGCGATCGCCGTCGCCGCACGGGATTCGAAACCTTACATCAGACCGATTTAGAAACGTATCGGATGTCAAGTAGCGTCATGGAAGGGCACTATCTTGCTAGTACGATGGAAGCTGAGATTGAGCGCCAAGGGAATTGAATCGCAGCAGTGATGGCGATATCATTCTCAAATATAGCCGTCGCCAGTTCCGTTAGGATAAGACGGCAAGCCATTTGGCGATATGTCAGGGAATCGAATGATACTCGGTGTCCTAGCCTAAATGGCTAAAGCCATTCTTTTATAGAATTCTTGATCGTGTCTGCCAGTTTGATGGCTGGAGTTTTCACCTGATGGCAAATTCCTTTGATTCTAGAGCCTATGTTGAGCAAGCGAGTCGCTTATGTCAGCTCCCGATTTCAAACGATGACTTACCAGGTGTCGTGGAGAATATGGAGGCGCTCGCTCACGTTGCTGATTTGGTGATGAGTTTCCCTTTGCCAGAAACCGTTGAAGCTGCTCCGACGTTTGATCCGCTACCGGCCGCTCTATCTAACGCTGAAGATAAGCCAAGCAGTTAATACATTGTCGAGTCCAAATTTGTCAGTCGATTAGCGTTAGCGTAACCCAACAAACCCCTTTAATCTGGTGGTTTTCATTTCGTTTGACCCAATCTAGGCATGCCCTAATTTCTAGAGTTGACGCTGCATCTGGAGCAATTTTGCAAAGTTGATAAAGAGATGAGGGGGTAGGGCGCTTGCCACAGCATATAACCCCAATCTACTAAGACTCAGACGGCTGAGTCTCTTGAGGAATTTGTTTGTCGGATGGTATGTCCATTTCCAGTTGTTTGACATCACTGGATTTTACGTCGCTGAATTCTTCAGGCTGTTGAAAGTCGGCGGGTAGGTCTTGTTGAGGGGCTTCAAGGGATGAAGAGAATGGCGATCGCCATCGAGGCTTTTTCATCTGATCGAGAACGTCTTTGATAACGGCTTCTTCGATCCAAATTTTGACCACAACAGCAAGTGGAATCGCTAACAGCAGTCCCAACGGGCCTAAGAAGGAAGCAAAGAAGATTTGGGCGACAAGGGTTGCCGCAGGCAATAAGGACACTTGCTGTCGCATCACAAGTGGACTGAACCAATACGCCTCAAGATTTTGAATAATCAGATAAACGACAACAACGAGGATGGCCTTACTCGGTGAATTGATCAGTGCTACTGCAACAGGAAAGACGACGCTTAGGGTTGGTCCAATGTTGGGTATGAGGTTAGAAACGCCAGCCAGGAGTGCATGAGTAAACGCCAGGGGAATCCCCAAAATGAAGAGACTGATACCACTACACCCCGCCACAAACAATGAACTGAGCGACATACCAGCGAGCCAGTTCAGTAGTGAGGTTTCACAGCGAGAGAGAATGTGGTCGGCCCGACGACGATAAAACGATGGAAAGAGTCTTAGAAGCAGTGAACGATAGTTCTGGGGCTCAGACACAAACATGAGTGTCAAAACGCTGAGTAGCAGCAGCTGAAGAACGACCGCAACTGAGCCCGAGAAAAAGCCAAAGAAATTACCAAACACTTGCCGGACAATCGTTCCGAGCTGCTGGGCGACCTCAGAGAAATTGGGCAAATCCTCGATGCTTGGTTGAGGTAGCCACGGTGGAAGATTCAGCAGAATATCGTCGCCCACTTCTTGGAGTTGATCAATTCCTTGGGGAACCAATTCAACGAGCTGTTGGAATTGACCCACAAACGGAGGGACGACGATCCCGATGAAACCAATGATGCCAACAAATCCGATGAGTAAAGCGGAGACCAGAGCCCAGGAGCGCTTTAAATCAAATTTCTTCACCAGAAGGCGAACGAGGCTGTTGATAGCGATCGCCAAGACGGTTGCAGTAAAGACCAAGAGCAGAATCTGTCGGAACTGCCAAAGAATCACCAGTGAGAAAATGAGAGCGATTAACCCAACCCAATCAATAAGCTTCAACGTTTTGTCTCCTAAATGATGCTTGGTAGCTCAGTGGCGCAGGATATGCGAGACGGCTGCATCTAGTACATAGTTCACAGGGCTCCCCATAAATCTACCGGACTTACGCCAGTTTGCACGTGGTGGCAAGTAGTGCCCGTCACGTGCAAACTGGCGTAAGTCCTAACCTAGCAGCGAAAAGTTCGATCTCAATGGAAATTCATCCCCTCCGTCTCCATTCTCAAGCTGTTTCATTTCATGTCAGGAAAATAGTTGACTTGTTGAGCAATGGAGTTGAGACGAGTTCTATCGCTTAAAATTGCCCCAATCTTATCTGGATCTATCGATCGGTTGCCAACTTTAATAGTGGTTCTCTATGGCGTTACCTAAATGATGGATGAAATGAGTTGTGGGAGTGCTATATACGATCAAGACATACGAAAGTGCTCTGGCTCGATTTAAATCACAAAACTTCCGAACGAGCAGAGCAAGCGTGATCACCCAATCTAGCTATCGCACAGACCTAATGTTATGCTGGTAACTGACCTGGACTCACGCAGTTACAACGCCCAAACTTTGTCAGGACCGGAAGGTAGCAGCAATACGGGATGCTTGTGACAGGCGTGAACTCCGGGTCTCCTCATTTTTGGATGAATCCCTCTGCATCGAGTGAGCGCACGTTTCAAGGTTATGGCTTCTCGGATAGCAGAGTTCTATAAAGAACGCACAAGTAGGCATTTTCAGACCTTTCCTTCTATGCTGGAAGTTGAGGACCATAGCTAGCTGAGACACATTGGGGGCTTCCTCCTGGCATTAATATCAATCAATTTAGTGTCAATCAATAAGGATATTTAGACATCCGGATTCGGTCTGAATGTCTGAATATGTCTTTATGGCGGACGATCCCATCTGGCAATAGATAACGAGGAGCATGAATATGCCGGGTATTGGTGATTTAGTGCAAAAGGCGTTTTACCTTGGAGTTGGGATGGCGTCCTATGCAGGCGAGCGGGCAGGCAAGACGCTTGGAGAGTTGCGATCGCAGGCTCAGAAGATTGCAGATGAGATGGTTGCCCGAGGCGAGATGACCACTGAAGAAGCACGAAAAATGGTTGAAGATATGGTGACTCGGGCCCAAAACACAGAGGGTGCCGTCATTGATGTTCAAGCAAAAGCCCCTTCGCGCGAACCGCGCCCCATTGAAATTGATGACGTTGATGATGCTGCCGACTCGTCTGAAGCATCATCGTTACGACAACAAGTTGAAAGCCTACAGGACGAGTTACGAAGGCTCAAAAAGGATTAAGAGATGTCAGTTTTGTAAGTCTTTGTGTTACGAGTGTGAGGTGCGCTTGGTTTTTTCGAGCAGACTGAGTTCCTAAAGGCCCCATTTAGAGCATGAGATCTGTTGTTCACACTAGTCAGTGGCGCATTGCGACAGATTGGTTGCATTAGGTTGAGTTTTACGATGAATGATGAATGGAATGATTGGCTCAATGATCTCGAAGTAGCCGCAAAAGAGGTCGGTCAGCGGATGCAAGAAACGGTTGACGCTGTAGTCGAAACAACAGATTGGATGTTTCAAGTGCCTATTGCGATCGCTGAACAGGTTGAAGAGGCGATCGCCACGGAAATGAATCAGTTCATTGATGAAATTGTGGATTGGTTTCAGCCTCCGATAAACCTATCGATTGAGTTTGACTCGACTCGCGTTGACGTAGAGTGGCATTCTGGATTTGTTGAACCGTGGCTTGATCGTGTTGAGCCTTCGTCTCATCAGTACGCGGCCTGTATCGGGTGTAAACACTATCATGGTCGTGTTTATAACGATACGGTGTTGGTCTGTGGCATGCATCCCTATGGTTGGGATGAGCCAAGCTGCCCTGACTGGGATAGTGCGAGACATTAGAAATAAAGCCGTCTGAATCGATGGATTTTTGACCGCATTGACTCATTGGTTCTCCAAGCGATAGTATCTTGAGCTGTAAAAATTAGTTAGAACTAAAACTAGACACCCATTGACGCAATCGTTGGATTCAGTGTCGTTCATCATCAGATAGGGCTTTAGCTCCGGCTGATATTGAATCGGTTTTGTTGCAATGTGATGTTGGCTCCGAACATAAGTGATAAGAACCTGGGGATGGTGTTGAACGTTTTGTTGTACCGGATTCTTAGCTCGGTTGTCTAGGCTGACGGATATGTGTTATTCGATCGTGCTAGTCAAGTGTCTTGCCGTTCCATTCGTATCGAACAATGTCATCTCATCGCTCCTCTCCGATTTGGGTTTCCAGTAAAGATTTCTTGCGCCAACTGATTACTCTTTTGGCAATCATTAGTACTTTTTTATTCAACCTCTGGTCGAATCTGTTTCCGATCAATGGTCAAAACATTGGAAGCTTGTCGAATAGCCTCTTCCAAAATGTTTTGATCATTCCAGAAAACTATGCCTTCATCATTTGGGGCCTGATCTATGTTGAACTCCTGATTTTCGGGATCTATCAGTTGCGTTTGACTCAATCCAACAATCCGCGACTTCAGCGCGCAGGATATTGGCTTGTGGCAGCGTGTGTTGCTCAAAATATTTGGGTCGTGGTGTTCCTGTTGCGACAATTTAGTCTCTCTGTGATTGCAATGGCAGCGATTCTCATTTGCTTGGCAATTTACTATTACAGCTTGCGCGTTGGAGCTGCTGATATTCCTAAGAAGGAGATATGGCGTGCCCATATCCCGATTAGCATTTATCTAGGATGGATTTCAGTTGCGTCAGTGGTGAATGTAGCGATCGCCCTTTACAACCAAGATTGGACAGGATGGGGATTGCCGCCAGTTGCTTGGACAATCGTCATGATGATGGTTGCTGCATTCATTAGCATTTGGATTTTGGTTCAACGGGGAGACATTGCCTATCCACTTGTGATTGTGTGGGCGTTAGTGGCGATCGCTGTGAAGCAGATTTCTAAACCGTTATTGGCTGGTCCAGCACTGAGTTTGGCGATTATATTAGCGCTTTTTGTACTCTGGCAAATTACTCAGCAAAAGCGAATCCCTACTCAAGAAACGACCAATTCGCCTTAGAATTTTTCAAAGAACGGCTGATTCAATGCTCGAATTTCACATGTTCGAATTTCATATGGAGGATACTCCAGCATTTGAGTCAGCCAGCGTTTCTAAATCACGAGAATAAACAAGCATGAATATCAAAGACGGATTTGTCGGTACGGTCGGAAATACGCCACTCATTCGACTGGAGAAACTGAGCCAGGAAACCGGATGCAATATCTTAGGAAAGGCCGAATTTCTTAACCCCGGCGGGTCAGTCAAAGATCGGGCAGCGCTCTACATCATCAAAGATGCTGAAGAAAAAGGAGTCCTCAAGCCAGGAGGGACGGTTGTTGAAGGCACCGCTGGTAATACTGGCATTGGATTAGCTCACATCTGTAACGCTAAAGGCTACAAGTGCCTGATCATTATTCCTGAAACCCAATCGCAAGAGAAAATGGACATGCTTCGCATGTTGGGGGCAGAGGTTCGGCCTGTTCCAGCTGTGCCTTATCGCGACCCTAATAACTATGTCAAGTTGTCAGGGCGTGTGGCAGAAGAGATGGAAAACGCGATCTGGGCGAATCAGTTTGATAATCTAGCGAATCGCCTCGCCCACTATGAAACCACAGGGCCAGAAATCTGGGAGGAGACCGAGGGTCAGGTTGATGGATGGGTTGCTGCCACTGGTACGGGCGGCACGTTTGCGGGCGTATCAATGTTCTTGAAAGAGAAGAATCCAAATATTAAATGTGTGTTGGCTGATCCGAAGGGAAGCGGACTCTATCATTTCGTCAAAAGTGGTGAGATCAAGGTTGAGGGGAATTCTGTGACGGAGGGCATCGGCAATAGCCGAATTACAGCCAATATGGACGATGTTCCAATTGATGATGCGATTCAAGTGGATGACCATGATGCTCTGCGAATCGTCTATCACTTGCTCTATGAGGAAGGGCTCTTTATGGGCGGCTCTGTTGGGATTAACGTTGCAGCAGCGGTTGAGTTGGCGAAAGAAATGGGGCCTGGACATACGATTGTTACGGTGCTGTGTGATGGGGGAGCTCGTTATCAATCGCGCTTATTTAACCGAGAATGGCTCACAATGAAAGGATTTGACCTCAATCGGATTGGCATTGCCTGATTCGGAATGGTAGTGCCGTATAACGATTTAGCGATTCACAAGACGATAAGCCAGTGGGCTATGCGCCAAGAAACTGAATGGTCCGAGATGGCCTAGTCTAAATGGCTAACGCTATACAATCGTGTGAGGCACGACGATATTGAGCTGCGATGCTGATAAACGCAACACGAGGTCGCATATGTGGCGTGTGTTTCTGCATGATCGATGGGCAAGTATCGGTGCAGGTATTGTCATCGTTAGTCTGGCTGTCAGTGCGCGAACAGAAGCGGCGATCGCTCTCCCTAACCTCTCGAATGGCGTGTTGCAGCAGCAGTTATCTATTCCATCCCCATCATCAGTCGCAAGCCGTTCTCTAGAGCCTCATCCTTGGCAGACTGTGCCTACCGTCCACCAACTTCGTGTGCCTGAACCGACGGATTGGGAGTATCAGGCGTTGCTCTCTATCATCGAAACCTATAATCTTGATTCCTATGGATTGGTGTTGGACGATACCGCCCCCTCTGGAAATCAACAGCCACTGACGCGTTATGAATTTGTTGCCTCCCTGGAAGCGGCGATCGCCCAGATTGAGCAGCTCGTTCAATCAGAAAAGATCTATGTTGATCGGGGTGATTATGAGGCTCTAGAGCGGCTGGTAAATCAATTTGATGTCAACATTGAGCTGCTTGCTAACCGATTGACGAGTCAAGAAGCTCGGGCAGCCACTTTAGAAGCAGGGCAATTTTCTCCCGTTGCTCGACTAAATGGTGAAGTTGTCATTGCTCTAACAGACCAGTTTGGAGGCGATCGCTCAGCAGAGACGGTGCTTCAGCAGCGATCGCGCTTAGCCATCAATGCGAGTTTCACAGGACGCGATCGCCTCCAAACGCAAATGGTAATTGGCGGCACGCCTTCTTTTCTTCAGGTTGACGAGACGAGTGAGGCAACCGAGCGCCCAACTGATGAAACAGGGGAAGGGAACCTAATCACCTCTTTAGGGAGCGATACAGATGATCAGGTTGCGTTGGACTGGTTGGTCTACGAATTTCCGCTTGGCGATCGCATCAGCGGATATGTCAGTGCAACTGGTGGTCTGCATCGTCACTACGTTCACACGACAGCAAACCCCTATTTTGATAATAGTACCGGGGGAAATGGGTCACTCTCGACGTTCAGTCAATTTAGCCCAATTTATAGCATTGGAGGCGGCACAGGTATAGGACTCGACGCTGTTTTCGGAGAAGGCGATCGCCTGGCGATATCGCTTGGATATCTTGCTGATCAAGCGGCTGATCCGTCACCGGGCAGCGGGGGTTTCAATGGTGACTATGCGCTGCTCAGCCAAATCAGCGTTGTTCCCAGCGATCGCGTTCAGCTCGGTGCAACCTACGTGCGAGGCTTTCATTCCCGTGGTGAAGCCATCTTCGACTTTGATGGTGATGACGATCTGTTTATCGGGTCAGGATTCGCTAATCAAACCCACACTCAACTGGGCACCTCGGCCACAACCCATTCATTTGGCGTGCAAACCTCCTATCGCATCAATCCCAGTCTCACCGTGAATGCATTTGGAGGGTATACCGATATTGAGTTTCAAGATGTTGGCCGTGGAGACATTTGGTATTACGGTCTGAACCTTGCATTTCCTGACCTCGTGTTGCCCAACAGTACCGCTGGTCTCACCCTTGGAGTCGAACCTTATCTCGGTGGTGTTGAAGGAGCGTCAGCAACGATTCCTAATGCGACATCCCTGCATCTCGAAGCTTTCTACAAGCTGCAATTGACGAGTTCAATTTCTATCACGCCTGGATTTATCTGGATCACAGACGCTAACCAGGGCGATCGCTCTGGTTTCGTAATAGGCACATTGAGAACCACGTTGAACTTCTAATTGCCGATGATGAACCGGCACCGATTCTGCTACGGGTGTGTGATGTGTCGTGGAACGTCGTGTCGATGGCGATTGAAAAGGTGAGGATCAAGCACTGCTGGTCTTCGAGTCGCTACATCGATCCAAGACATCACAGATCAATGCTTCTTCGATCCATGTTTTCGCTACGACAGTCAGGGGGAGGGCTAAGATAAGTCCCAACACGCCGAAGAAGGTTGCGAAAAAGACCTGCGCACTCAATGTTAGTGCTGGAAGCAGTGCAACTTGTTTCGCCATGACGAGAGGACTGACACCATAGCTCTCAATGTTTTGAATAGCAAGATAGAGAATGATGACGGCGATCGCCTTCCAAAATGGCGGCTCCAACAGGGCAATCGAGAGTGGAAAAATCACGCTCAGCACAGGCCCGATGTTTGGGATAAAGTTTAAGATGCCAGCGAGCAGGGCATGAGCTAACACTAAATCGACACCTAATATTCGCAAGCCAATGCCACTGGCTAGAGCAACGAACGTGGAGTTGATGAAAATGCCGCCGACCCAGTTGCCAAGAGCCATCTCACACTTTGAGAGAATCTCGTCACAGCGTTTCCGATAGGTTGAGGGAAAGAGCCGCACGAATCCCCTCCGATAGGCATGGGGGTCACTCAAGATCATTAGAGTGAGGGCTATCACCAGTAGCGACTTGAGGACGAAAAATAAGGACGTGTTGAAGAAATCAAAGAAGTTTTGAATGACGTTTTGAATTAGAGGCTGAAGCTGCTGTGAGATCGCAGTGATATCCGGCAGCTCAAGAGCAAAATCTGGAAACCAGTTTGGCAAGTTTTCCATGAAGTATTCAACTCGTGGGGCAACCTGCGTCATGCCAATCGGAAGTCGCTGAATGAGGCTACGAAACTGGTCTACGAAGGGAGGAACGACTAACGCCACAAATAGTGTAGTAACCAAGGCTAGGCTAGTTAACGTTAGGAATACGGCAAACGCGCGATGACGGATACCAATTCGTAGAAAAAAGCGAGTGACTCCATTTAAGGCAGTTGCCACAACGACGGCTAGAAAAATGAGGAGCATCATCTGCCGAATCTGCCACAAAATTATCAGCGCAATTACGACGCAAATTAAGCCAATCCATTTACCGAATGTCACGGGGAGCTATCCTTCTCGCTATCAGGCATTCCTATTGCCTAATCTATAGCAATCCTAGATGAGTTGTGGGAGGTAGTGGGACGGACGCGACCCCACCCCCAAACCACCCCCACACAAGAGAAAAAAACAAGGAACAAGAGTGTATTAAAACCGGCGGGGAGGGGGCCGGGCC
>JBCBLF010000102.1:0-16000 GCA_038520475.1 Cyanobacteria bacterium J06627_8 | reverse complement strand
TTGAAGTCGATTTGGCTAAATCCTCTTGAATTTCCCTATCGAGAGGTTAATCTGATATGACTTCATAACGTTGTAACTGCTGATTCATCAATGCTTCAAGTAAACTCTAGAAAACGATAAATTTTGAACTAAACAGTTTAAGTGAACAAACAATGACGTTCATTGCCTTTGAAAGATCAATGAACGTCATTGTTTATCTTGCATGACTTGGCAGCGGTCATGAAGAATAGGACTGACGCAATTGAACTTTTTTTTACAGGCCCGCTCGCGAAAACCATTCCTAAAGCCTAAGACCTTGTGTGAAGTGTGTCAGTCCTGAAGACATGAAGGCTTTAATGTTGAATGAGTGGAAATGATGACTCGGAATGAACTTCTTGCATAGCCCGATACCGTGCGGTGGTATGATCTGACTCAATACTGGAGGCCACTACTTGTAAGTTTTAAGTTTATAGAGGATAAGACGCGGTGATTAGAGTAGCGATCAATGGTTTTGGGCGTATCGGGCGGAATTTTCTGCGGTGCTGGCTGACCCGCACTGACAGTCAACTGGATGTAGTTGCAATTAATGATACTTCCGACCCTAGGACAAATGCTCACTTGCTGAAGTATGACTCCATGTTGGGCAAGCTGAATGCAGATATCTCAGCTGACGACAGTTCAATTACTGTTAATGGAAAGACTATCAAGTGTGTGTCTGATCGAAATCCCCTTAATCTCCCTTGGAAAGCATGGGATATCGATTTGATTATTGAATCTACAGGCGTCTTTGTGACTGAAGAGAAAGCATCGTTACACCTGGAAGCTGGAGCCAAGAAGGTTCTAATTACGGCCCCTGGAAAGGGAGGAAATATAGGAACTTATGTTGTTGGGGTCAACCATGAAGCGTATGACTCTAATGCTCATAATGTGGTGAGTAACGCGAGCTGTACAACAAACTGTCTAGCTCCGGTTGTGAAAGTCCTCAATGATAACTTCGGTATCATCAAAGGAACAATGACAACGACTCACAGCTATACGGGAGACCAGCGATTGCTTGATGCAAGCCATCGCGATGTTCGACGAGCTCGTGCTGCTGCACTCAACATTGTCCCGACGACAACGGGTGCTGCAAAGGCTGTTGCGCTTGTAATTCCAGAAATGAAAGGAAAGCTAAACGGAATTGCATTGCGAGTTCCAACTCCCAACGTTTCTGTGGTTGACTTGGTAGTTCAGGTCGAAAAGAGCACCATTGCAGAGCAAGTCAATGAGGTCTTCAAGGCTGCAGCTGAAGGTCCTATGAAGGGCGTTCTTGAATACAGCGATTTGCCTTTGGTGTCTTGTGATTACAGAGGTCATGATTGTTCGTCTATTGTTGACTCCAGTCTCACGATGGTGATGGAAGGAGACATGGTTAAGGTTGTTGCCTGGTATGACAACGAGTGGGGCTATAGTCAGCGGGTCGTTGATTTGGCTGAAATCGTTGCTCAAAATTGGGTGGCCTAGCCAGATTCGGTACCTTACAGAGCTGTGCACATTGATGAAGTGTGATTGTGTAAGGTATCCTCAACAATTTTTTCTGTCCTGAGCACCGTTGCAAGACGTCAGCACAGGTCATCATAAATTATCAAAAAGGACTGTACGGCAATCGTACGGTCCTTTTTGATTTAGGTTTCAGGTTATTTGTCTCATGTCAAATCCGGATTGGAATTCCCTCAACAATTATTTCGGGGATTCCAATTCGGATTTGGTACTATTCGTCTGATGTGACATGGTTCTGAGTGGATGATGGCTTTGGAATAGGAATTCCATTGTGATAGCTGATTTCTTGTTGAGGAATCCCCAGCGCAATGCCAGCTTGATCGAAGGCTTGTTTGATACGAAGTCGAAATTCTCGTCCAACGGCAAATTGCTGAATCGGCTGTGTTCTGATCCAAACCTGAATGAGAATTCCAGCATGGGTCACGGCATCGACCCCTAGGATGGAGGCTGGCTCAAGGATGCGCTCATTCCAAGGTTCTTCACTTCTCATGTGCTCTGCAACCTCGTGAATGATCTCCAGTGCCTTTTCAATATCTGCGTTATGGGCAATTTCGATTTTGAAATCCACCCGCGACCAATCTTTTGTCAAGTTCTCGACGACTCGAATTTGACCGTTAGGAATGGTCGCCAGCCGTCCCTCTGCGCCTCGAATTTGAGTCGCATAGAGATTCATATTTTCAACCAGCCCTATGATGTTACTCACCTGGATAACATCGCCAATGGCATAGCGGTCTGTCCATAGAATGAGTGCACCATTCAGCATATCTTCTAACAAGTTTCGCGAGAGAAATGCGACGACAACTGCTGCTACTCCAGCGCTGGCTAAAACGGAAGGATTAATACCAAAGGTCCGAATGGTCAGATAAATGCCGAGTGTAACGAAAACCATTGTTGTGGCACCTTGAATCGCCGGAGAGTAGGTATTGACTCTGAGAGCGTAGCGACTCGATGACGAATGTTCAATCTGTTCAGATTTGGCCCATTGGTGTAACCAGCGATCAGTGACGAAGTCTATCCCAATATCAAGCAGGCTAATGATCATCCAAATCGTCGGTAGGGCAATCATCTGATTCAGAAAAAATATGGCATAGAGCCGGCTACCGGAAAACATCACGGTGATCAGCATCGCACTAGCAAATAAGACAACGACCTCGGCCCAAAAGAGCGATCGCTGTAAAAATTGGATTACGTTTCTCAACTGTCGAATTCGGCTTTGTTGATCCAGAAAGACTTTCTGAATGAGGTGATGAAATTGATCGACAACGGCTTGCTCAACGGCATCAATGGGTTTGATGATCAATTCTTCAAGTTCAGAAGATAGAGATGTCCCAAGCTGACGGACTAAGTGAAATGCTGAATCGAGTGATGGTTGGTTAACAGCAGCACTACTCGATACTAAGTTTTTCTTATCCTGGGCTGCTGGTGGTTTACTGGGGGAACTGCTGCTGGATTCAAATAGAGTGTTCTCAGGGTCTGGTCCATCATTCTCAATTGGACCTTCCATCGTTGCAGCATCTCGATCGTGCATTAATGCTTGCTGGAGGTCGCGAGAGCGTTGCTTGAGTCGTCGTCGCACTCCCCGTAGAATTTGTTGGAGTAAATCTACCAGTGCGATAAAGCCGATACTCACTCCAACAATGATGATCGCAATAACGACCCGATCTAACGGATATTGTCGATCAAAATCTTGACCCCAGAGTGCTTCACTCAAGCGCCACTGAATGACGTTACGTCGCCGGTCAGCTAATGCATCAATCGACGCATTACGATTCTCTGCGGATGGATTTTCGTTGGAAAGGTTCGTGTTCGATGTTTCTTCATCAGACGGTTCTTCGGTGGTGGGACTGGTGAAAAAACTGTTCGCATCCGATGGTTCAATTAGCTCATTGTTCGATGGCCGGATGCCAGCGCTGAGTAAATCAAACGACGTAACCGTGACGATCGTTTGCTGCGGAAGACCATAATCAGGCTGCTCTGGTACGAATATGACCGTTTGGTTGTTGAGCTGCCCAATGCTGATGGTTGGCGTATCTGGATGCAGCTCTAATGATGAGCGCTGTTGACGGTCAAGTGAGTGCCAGGAAAATGTTCGGTAGTATTGCCAGATGCGGTCTCGATAGAATTGGCGATCGCGCTGTGGAAGGGCAGTCTCGTTTGCTAATCGATTGAGTCGATGATCAAGCATCGTCTGCTGGATAGCCGAGAAAGTGCTTTCGACTAAGTTGACTCGATCCTCAATGGCGATAGCGATCTCCTCTTTTGCTTCTCCCGGATCTCTCTGTTTCGCTAGGGTAAAGCTGTGGCCAAGTGCCCCCTTTAAAATGACATCGCTACACACCAGTCGCCCGCATTCATAGGCAGTGTTGGGGTCCCACCCTAAGACCTTCTGGGAATCATTCGTTGGCGATAGAAACAGGGGCGAAAACTGTGCCCACCCCTGAGAGGACATCAGCACGACGAACACGCAGGCCAATAAGGTTATTCGGACAAATTTAGCTATTGAACGCCATCGGTTTGACTGCCAAATCATTGAATGCTCTACTTTTCTCCGTTTGCGTTGATGGTGTCTATTCAGCTGGCTAGCGGGTTGTCTCAATGAATCAGAAGACACAGTGTAATGGCCATCAGTTATGGCACTACCAGATTTAGCCATTCTCTACGATCGCATCATTTCATCATCTATGGCGTTCTTAAATGATGGATGAAATGCGTTGTACGCAACGCTCACAATTCATCTAGGATTACTGTTGTCTAGTGAAACAGTTTGCAAGCGTTGTGCAATCGGATCATCGTCTCCTCGACGAAGAGCATAATCTAAAGCAGTCCGGTTCCATTGATCTTGAATCGTGGGATCGGCACCGTGGTCGAGCAACAGTCGAACGATTGCTTCATGATCCTTGAACGATGCCAGGATTAGAGGAGTAACGCCTTCTCCATCAATCCAATTCACATCTGCGCCTGCATCAATCAACAGCCTTGCAATATCCAAAAAACCATCGCGGGCAGCATAGGTTAATGCCGTGTTGGTTCGGTACACAGCATTTGTATCCGCACCTGAACGGAGGAGCGATCGCACCGTGTCAGTTTGTCCATTGAGCGTAGCCTCGATAAGTGGGGGAGCACCATTAGAAGGTGCGTGAGCATCGGTATTGGCTGCATCGGTTGTTGCTTGAGTTTGCTCAATAACTGGCTCTGAGGGACTGCACCCGATCAGGATCAGGCCCATACTGCAAGCGATCGCCCGATGGGTGTGGGGGACGCTCGCATTGAAACGGTCGATTCATGCTGTCTACGCAAAATGACGCTTAATCGCTCTTACCATAACCCGCAGGCTTCAATGCCTACGTCAATCCATCGGGTGAAGCATTAGATTGACTCCACGTAAACTCGTCCTCCGGCGATCGCCTCAATTTGAAGCCGACACTGATAGAGCAAAGACATGCCAATTAACGGGTCAGTTTCTGATTCAGCGACGTCAATGTCTCGATGCTGCCCATTCCAACAAATGGTCGCTGCATACACATCAAATAGGGCTTCACTACCATCGCCTAGGGTCACTCGGTCGGTTGCACTCCACGAGAGCTTAAGGGACTGGATGATAGCAGACGGTAAGGTGAGGTAGCCGCTAAAGCCAGTATCAATCACGGCATCGACCTTATGCGATCGCCCGTTAGTATTGCCAACTAAAACGGTCAGCGTAGCCTCGCAGCGCGAATTCACAAAACCGCGCATCATTCAGTATCCGCTAAGCTCCGTGCTCCAAAATGGTATACAGCCCGATGACCAACCCGCACCACCCAAGGCTGCGCGTCTGGGTATCGTTCAAATAGCTGATTGGTCGCAGGAAGAACGCTGTTCGCAATTTCGAACGCCCCAGTTTCTACATCGACTGCAACAATCTTGCCTTCGTTGCCCGGTTCGACATGATGCTGGATCTGTGCTTCATACAGCGCTTGCCCTCGCGCAGCTAACTCTTCCTTGCTGTATCGTCGCTGGCGCATTGGCATGGGTCTCTGCCTCACGTGATCTGCATCTTTTCATCATAGCTTAGCTATATCGGTGCCCATCATAAGCTGTACGTGTGAGTTGAAAACGATGTTATGGAGTGTGCAGTCCGGTCAGGGCAACAGATCTGAATGGGACACGTGAGCTAACGGGAGCTTCACCGTAAACGTCGTTCCTTGTTGAACTGAACTCTCAACGGTAATTTGTCCGCTGTGATTCTCCACAATGGTCTTTACAATCGAAAGCCCCAATCCTGAACCCGTTGATTTGGTTTGGGCAGACACAGATTGAGTTGACGTTCGTGATGCGCTCCGTGCTCGATCCACTCGGTAGAATCGGTCAAAAATATAGGGAAGTTCTTCGGCTGCAATGCCAACGCCACTATCCCTAACTTGGATGATGGCCCAATCCCTTGACTTCTCCTTTCGCCGAATTCGAGAGTCATTCGACGCGCTCGATTGCAACAACGTAATCGATACGATCCCTGCTGTAGGAGTGTACTGAATGGCATTGCTAATCAAGTTTGTGAATAGCCGAGTGAGCTGATCGCGATCGCCCTGAACAAAACAGACTGGACTCGCTTGAGAGGGTTCGAGGTCAGCGGTTGCAGCAGCAGAGGTGTCGATTTCAGACGCTAAGTGCTGTTTCAGTGAAGCAGTATTGTGATCAGGCCCGATATCGACAGGTACCTTCTCTTCTTGCCCATTCACTGTATCCTGGCAGTTAAATGTCAGCGTAATGTTTGTTTCAGCCGCGATCGCCGCTTGGTCTGACACAACTTCCACAAGGAGTCCTCCCAGAGAGATGGGGTTTGAGTCCAGTTGAACAATGCCGCTATCCTGCCGTGCCAGAAATAGGAGATCGTCCACCATTCTTCCAAGACGACGCGTAATTCGCTCAATCACTTGGAGCTGATTTTGTTGAAATTGAGCATCGGGTTCTGGGTCGGATAAGGCAACTTGGACATTGGTTTGAATGACAGCAATCGGATTGCGCAATTCATGGGATGCATCGGCTGTGAACTGCTTGAGTTTTTGATAGGAGGTTTGAACGGGTTCCATTGCCAATCCAGATAGAAACCAGCCAATACCGGCCACCGTTGCAACAATCACAAGAATGCCGGTGGCTAAATCAACCATTAGTTTTTGACTTGGCACCGTAACTTCAAACCACGGATGGCTGACGCGCAAGTAGCCGAGCACGTTTCGTCCGACTTGAACACGCGTCGTAATCTGGCGGAGAAACTGGTCAGAATTGAGGCGGACGGTTTCTCCATAGGGATTGACGTGTAGGGGAATTTGGGTGGGCTGCTCTAACGTTGACCAGACCAGGGTGCCCTGATTGTCAAACCATTCCAGATCGATGTGGTCATCATCTACGGTTTGCGAGTTGTTGCGGAAGCTATCTTCAATGTTGACCTGAAAGAAAGGGGGCTTGACGAGGGGTTCTGACGTAGCTGACCCAGATGTCTGCTCAATCACAAGCGATCGCTGAACCACCTCAACAACGTGGTTGAGCGTATCGTCAACCCGTTCTACCAGTGTCGTTCGAACATAGAAATAGACCACACTGGCAAATAAGATGAGTAATAACGCTGTGATTCCGGCATACCAAAGCGCTAATCGTCGTCGTGTTGTTTGAAACATTGGATTCAGCATGAGGTGATGCCTGAAACTCTTGGGCCTGAGACTCTTGTTTTAAGATAAATGGAAATGCGATGGACGCATTTTCTACTTGTTTCTTATGGAAAGAACAGGACCATGTTGCGGTGTCAGCGTCGCCAAGTTGACGCAAGGGGGCGGTCTTCTTTGAGCATTGTTAATGGCGATATGTGTATTGCGATAGAAATTAGCCGCTGAATGTTAATGCTATAATCATTAACCAGGCGAAAACGCTCACACATTGAGTGTAGATTGAAAGTAAGGGTAAATCATTCGACATAGCCAACATTAGTTTTGCAAGTTAATTGTGGGCTACTGTAGGTGAAGACGTTAAGCGAATGGTTCCCTGTCCTGTTCTTCGATGCGCAGTGCAGTAAAGTAAATCGCTACCCTAAATGTGGAGTCGTCCTTGACGATACAACGGGAAAGCTAGGTTACTCTAAGCATCGATTAAGGATACAAGTTTACCGACGTTGAAATCATCAATTTTGCTATAGATATCTGAGGATTAATGCATGGCACAAGTTACTGTAGGTGAGAATGAAGGAATTGAGTCCGCTCTGCGTCGCTTTAAGCGTCAAGTTTCGCGAGCTGGCATCTTTTCTGATCTGAAGCGCATTCGGCATTTTGAAACACCAAGTGAAAAGCGCAAGCGGAAGGCAAATTCTCGCTATCGTAAGGGTGGTCGTTAAATTTAGCGATCGCTTTGCGTCATTCTCCAGTAATTGCAACGCATTGTTCATATGAAAGAAGGAAGGAGAGGTTGATTAGCCTCTCCTTCCTTCTTTCGTGTGCGAAGTTTTCGGTTTTGACGAGTTGTGGCGCAGCTATTGCTGAACCTTATTTGTTGTGACTACAGTCTCCTCTTCAATTTCATCTTCGCTGTCAGATTCATCGAGTTCTGTTTCATCATCATCGAGGAGTCCAGCCTGACCCAGTTCGGTTAGGAACTGGAGGGACTTCGAAATGTAAGTGGCGCAATCTTGTGGCGATGTGCCGTAGAAGGCAGCCCAAGCATCAGCCTTATGGTTATCGTAATCTGCTTGATCAGGATAGCGTTCTAGCCATGCCAATCGAACCGCGTGACCCACGAGGACATCAAGAACGACATTACCTTCATAAATCAAGTCAGGGTTCTGTTCAGCGATCGCCGCTAGTTCGAGCAGTGCTTCGACGTTCACCTGACGATACTCGGGTGCTTGTATTTTGTTCAGGAGATGTTCAACGCGCAGCGCAAAGTTTTTCTCTCCAGGAGTCATCTCAGAGAGCAATAATCGGCTATTGAGTCGATTCCGACGCTCTAATTTATCTCCAATAACAATGCCTCGACAGTGTTGAAGAACGGTCCAAACGCTGCCATAAAAGTCAGGAGGCACATAGTTGAGAGACCCATCTCGCTGGCGCTGCTTCCACCAGCCACCTGGAGGTGGGTCGGTTGCAATGTCGTCGGGCAATACCGCCCACTGAATGTTTTTCTGCCGAGCCACGAGTGACTCTCGTTTGAACAGCATCTGGTTGAGGCCGGCATATGCTTGCAACACTTGCTTGAGTCGGCTTTTGATGTCAAACGGACTAAGCTGCATCAAAAACTCATAGGCTTCGTCGGGCGACAGGTGTTGCTCATCACCAATTTCTCCTGTAATTAGCAAAATTAAGTAGCCGACCCGCAGGGTCATCAAATCGTTGAACAGCTCCGGATCTGTCTTGAGAAGAATGCTCAGGTAGATCAGAATTTCTTGAGTGAGTGGGCGATCGCGAACGTCCTCACCACAAAAGGTTTTGATTTTGTCCAAGATCTCGTCATGAGACATGGGTTCGGCAATCAGAGATGCCCGACTGTAGGCTTTGCCGACTGTGAGCTGTTTCTGGCGGACTAGGATATCCGTCACTGCATCTGACAACCCGATATCCACTTTGTCCAAGAGTCCTGCTGCTCGACGAATCACCGTCCATAGTTCGAGCTGGATGGCGTTTTCATACACCTCATTCAGCAGCATTTGGACAGTCACGGCCTCACCAGGTCCTCCAAAACCGGTGTCAAAATCGATCGGCTTAAGCCGAAGTAGACTTTCTATCAACGCGATCTGCTCATATAGGTTCAGTGACGCGCGCAAGCTTCTGAGTAACAGCGCAATGTCCGTTTCACATTCCAAGATGAATTCTTGGTTGCTATTCAGCGGTCCACATTGATCAGGTTTGACGTGCAGATAGCTTCGACGGTGCAACGCCGGGTCAATGGCTAGTGACGAAAATGCGAAATGACGCACGTGCCTAATCCGTTCGGTTTTTGCGGTTAGTGCAAATTGTTTGAGGAATCCGAGACGGACGGGGACTCCATCACAATCTCCATCTCGCAATTGCTTAATCAGTTTCAGCAACGGCGATTCATCCATGGTCCCGATCTGTCCAATCTCAAACATGCTGTGGGTCAACAGCAACGTTACAGTGGGACGTCCCAGATCATTCCAATGGCTAGAGATGTAGGCCAGCTCTCCACGTATCTGTGCCATTAAAAAATGGTAGTCAATGGTTAAGTAGAACTGCTGTGAATCCAGAAATGACGGTAGAAATACAATCGGTTTTCCCCCCATTTGAAAAATGCGAGAGGTGATCAGACTCCGCAAGCGGCGAAGCGGACGCCCTGTGAGCTTTAACTTTTCGTTGATGCCAATTTGAGCGTAGATGCGAGCTAAATCGTCAGGCTGTTGAATTTCAATTGGAGCCAGTTCTTCAGGTGTTTGGGTCTTGATGCCGTAGGTCGCAAGTTGTTCCTTAAGGGCTTGATCTTCGGCTAACAGTGCAATTTGTACTAGTGCAGAAGGGCGATCGCCCTTTCGTCGGTGCCGCCCCATGGGATCGATGTCTTCAACTGATAGGCATCCATCTTGGACCATTTGACCCAGAAGATATAAGCTCTGAGCCCAAACAAGAGGAATATTGTGGTTTGGCTCTCGCTGCTGGCTGTGGGGCGATTCTCTCTCGGCGTCGAGGCTACCGTCTGGGAGGTAATACAGCTCTGGCAGCAGATCTAATCCCCCTTTTTCAACCGTGAGATGTTCCAGTCGTTGCCGATAGAGCGCAGCGCGCTTTTCATCGCCGGCAAACAGTGCGTCTAGAAGAAGATAGGTGAAGAATAACGGCCATTCACATTCAATGTGTTCAAACTTTTTCAGTTCCCATGGCTCGTAATGGAGACGACTCACATCTTCAATCACCGTTTGATGACCGTCTCTCAAAAATCGCTTGCACCCATATGTTCCTTCCAACAGAGCAATGATTTTGGTTCGGGTCTCTTCGGCTAATTCTGTTTTTTCAATCGCAAATGCAGGAAATCCAATCACACTCAAAACAGCAGCGTCAACTTCTTTCGACCCCGATTCCCTCGGAAGTAGAGATTCCAGCGTGATGCGTGCTCGAACAATCTCATCTGGCATCACGTGAATAACCGATGACTGTCCGCCGTTGACGCCAAACAGGTTGAACCCGTTCATTGCTTCGAGAGCTGCCTTTGCCATGCCAATCGAACTTGCGTTGAGTTCTGGCTTCCCGTGATTAATCTTGTTGCCTCTTTCCCAGATGCCGTAATCAGGTGTGCGATAAGCTCGCCCGATGTAATACACCAGATTTTGAATGAAATTTACTTCATCAAGGGTGTAAATAATTTGAATGCCCGACGTTATCATCTGGGCCAGCATTAACAAATAGATGGAGGTCGCGTCGATTTGCAGGTGCCCCCATTCATCATCAGCAACGACGGCTTCTCCAGTTTGAGTGCTGTATTTCGCGTGTAAGGAATCGATCGGTAGCTGCGTTCGCTTGAACCGCTCAACTTTATCGGCCTGTCGCATCATGCTGGTCATCAACCCACGCATGAGCTTAACAACGCTATGTTCAAGCTCGTAGGCACGACCATTGTGCTCATCAATTTTTTTGTAGGCCAGGGCAAGACCCCATACCGCTAGAATGCTGTAAACGTTATCTCGAACCCATGCATCGGTGTAGTCTCCATGAATGTTGATGGCAGTGCTCGCTGGGAACAAGCCTGTAATCGGATGCTGGCGACACAAAATGACGCGTTGAATGTGTTCGTCATAGCGCTCCAATAATTTTTCCGGTGAGGTGTCAGGATGCACTGAACTTACACGCTCAGCATTCATTTCACTTGAAATAGACATAAAAGGGAACAGACCTATAGAAGAATCACAGCCTAGTTGAAGGGCTTTAGAAGCAAATGCCATATGTTTCCACTCAGGTATAGCATTTGCTGCGTCTATGTAAAGGATTGTGCTTGTTCAATCATCTCTGGGACCGAGCAAAATTCACAAAAGAAGAGGAAATAAAGTTTTTGGCTAGCTTAGTGATAAAACTGACGTGTTTATGGGTGCGCTCTATATCCATAAACATGTTCTAAGGCCAATGACTTCTGGGGCTATGACCATTGCGATAGAACCGTGGTCCGTAAGACGGTTATAGAGGGTCTAGATTTAGATTTCTCGAATGTGCAATGAGGGCAAAAAAAGAGAGACCTGCCAAGCAGGTCTCTCTTTTTTTGCCCTCATTGTTGACATTGGAAGCTAATGCCCGTCGAGGCACTAATCTTCTACATCATGATCTTGGCACGCTGGTGATTTTAAACAGAATAAGCAGACCTGAAGATCGGTTGCTATCCAAGTCTGTTGCTATCCGTTTCTTTAATATTTGTAGCTATCGGACTTAAAGGGACCCTCGACCGGAACGTGGATGTAGTCTGCTTGTGTTTGAGTGAGCTGAGTGACTACGCCTCCGAAGCCCTCAACCATATAGCGAGCGACTTCTTCATCGAGGTGCTTTGGTAGCACTTCAACGGTGATTGCACCGGCCTTTGCATCGGCTGGTTGGTCAGCAAACTTTTTCTCAAACAAGAACATTTGCGCAAGCACTTGGTTCGCGAAGGAGCCATCCATAATCCGAGAGGGGTGACCGGTTGCATTACCCAAGTTGACCAGACGGCCTTCAGCCAACAACAGTAAGAAGTCCTTGGGGTCATCGCTGCGATAAACCTGATGAACCTGAGGCTTTACCTCTTGCCAGCGCCAGGTGCGACGCATGAAAGCCGTGTCAATTTCGTTATCGAAGTGACCAATGTTGCACACAACTGCACCGGGCTTGAGTGCCGTCAGCATGCTAGCGTCGCAAACATTGAAGTTGCCCGTTGCTGTGACCAACAGGTCAGTGTTTGCTAACAGGTCTGTGTTGAGAGAGCTCGGCGTACCATCGTTAATCCCATTGATGTAAGGGGATACGACTTCAAATCCATCCATGCACGCTTGCATCGCGCAAATGGGATCAACTTCTGTAATTTTGACAATCATGCCCTCTTGTCGCAGAGAGGCTGCTGATCCTTTACCCACATCGCCGTAGCCAATCACGAGTGCTTTTTTGCCCGCCATCAGGTGATCGGTCGCGCGCTTAACCGCATCGTTTAAGCTGTGCCGACATCCATATTTGTTATCGTTCTTTGCTTTGGTGACCGAGTCGTTGACGTTGATAGCTGGGATCTTGAGTTCACCTTTCTCCATCATTTCGTAGAGGCGATGAACACCAGTGGTTGTTTCTTCAGTGACGCCATGAATGGTGTTCAGCATGTCAGGGTAGGTTTCGTGGATGTATCCGGTCAAGTCACCGCCATCATCCAAGATCATGTTGGCATTCCAGAGCTTGCCTTCGGGCGTGCGGCAGGTCTGCTCAATGCACCACATGTATTCATCTTCGGTTTCTCCCTTCCAGGCAAAAACAGGGATTCCCACAGCGGCGATCGCCGCCGCCGCGTGGTCCTGAGTGGAGAAGATATTGCAAGAAGACCAACGAACCTCAGCACCCAACTCACACAGCGTTTCAATCAGAACCGCAGTCTGGATGGTCATGTGGATGCAGCCAATGATTTTCGCACCTTGAAGTGGCTTGCTATCACGATATTTGTTGCGAATCGCCATCAGCGCAGGCATTTCCCCTTCTGCAATGGCGATTTCCTTCCGGCCCCAATCGGCCAGTGAAATATCAGCGACCTTGTAATCGCGAGTCAATACCTGTGTGTTCATAGGATTCTTGCCAGAAATTTCATTACTCTTATGAATTTAGTCAATATTGCAGCAGTAGACAATGTTAGTCTTTATACAATTCGACTTACCCTGCTGGCCAGAAAATCATTGATGTTCATGAAATCCGTCGGGACACGACACAGGTTCATCTTGATTTCGTGTTTCTAACGTGTCGGCCAAAGCATCCACCTCCGGTCGTTCCGTTGACGGAACATCCGTCACACAAAGTGTTGCTCTTGTTATCAATTCAGGTTTGGCATCTGAGTCGCTACCGCGGAGAGCTTCAAGCGATAGATAGACCATGCCAACATAGCTGGGCAAGTCTGACTCTTGCGACGTTGCCGTTTGAATTGCATAGGTATCCGTGCTGTAGGCGATCGCCAATTCATACGATCTAGTGGTCTCAGAAATACCGAGTTGCAAGCTATCCAGATCAGACGCGAACGTTCCTTCCTCAAGAAAGTAAGCCTGCTGAGCCCGATTCATCGCTCCCAAATATGTTGTCGCTTCCGATTGTCTTGCTAATTGCATCTGTTGCTCTCGTGAACGGGCCTGTTCTTGGGCGATCGCTACGACTACCTCTGCAACATCCTCCCTTGTCTGATAAGCACGACTCAAATCCGCATTAATCGCGCGATCCCATTCTGTTTCCATTAGAAAAGCGTAGGTTAGGTCAGCCCCTGAGAAGTCGGTGTCGGTCAGTGTCGCATATCGAAAATCGATTCCAACTAATCGGGCATGACTGAAGGTTGCATGGGTGAGATCAGCCGCCATAAACGACGAAGTCGATGGAAACCATGCGAATGATCGAAAGAAACCGGATGCAACCATTCCATTCAATTGGGGAACATCAGATTCGGAGCAAAATTCTTGCATCATCATTTCGGTTGGTAAAGAGTCTGCCAGCCCGTATTCGTCTCGGCACAACTCAGAACCCAACGTCATCATTAGATGAAAGAATTGACATTCTTCTTCTGCACTGGCTCCAAAATCAACATCGCACAGGTTGAACCCTTGGACACTCGTTAAATCAGCATGACGAAGATTTGCTCCTCTCAGATCGCTGCTGGACAGAAACGCATTACGCAGCACCGCATGTTCAAGATCAGCACGAACCAGAGTGGTTTGATTCAAATTCGCATTACTCAAATCACTCCCCGTCAGCACCGCATCGGTGAGATCGAGCGCCGAAAGATTTGCACCACTCAAATCACAGTTTTCACACGCATTGGTTCGTAGCAGTTGCCGGACATGATCCAGATTTTCTGCTTTTGCGGCGGTGGGGAGGAGGATGCTAAAGGCGATCGCCGAGCCTACAAGCAAGGGAGCATTGTGAGGAAAAGCCATGAGGATTGTAAGGGGTGAGAGGAATGGGTTGAGTGTGCCCAACCCCTATGCAAACAAAAGCACCCGAAACATCTCTCAATAGGGCTTATCTCCAGAGTCCAGAGTCTCGTTGAGTGATGTTCATTGAATATTGATGTTTATTCGTGGCGACTTTGAAATTCAGAGGAAATACTAGAGTCATTGAGGTGCGATCGCCCCTCAGACTGGCATCAGCTGGTTGAAGGTTGCCTATTTCCGCCTCAATACAGGAGTGGTTATCCATTAGGTTCAACCCCTAATCCACGCTCTCCTTTGGCGAAGAGGCGTTAGCCACTGACCGTCAGCCTTGTAGGTTCAGACCTCCGCTGATGTGTTTGCCTTTGTCAAAGGGGAGCACCTCAAGTCAAAACGATGCGCGTCACAATTTTTGAATATCAACGCGGCCTCAAATACGTTAACGGTCGATTTAAGCAAGTGCTCCCACCCGGTCAGTATTGGGTGTGGCTGTTTGGCAGTACGGTGATTCGCAAAGTCGATATTCGGCCTCAATATGTGTCAGTGCCGGGGCAAGCTGTACTCACTGCTGATGGCGTCGGTTTGAAAATCAGCCTGACCGCCGTCTATGAAATCAATGACCCGGCCGTAGCCATGAATCAGGTGTCTGATTATCATCAGGCGCTATACATCGTGCTGCAAAACAGTTTAAGAGAACAGGTGGAGGCGATCGCCATTGACGACTTGATGGCGAATCGCGCTCGACTGAATCAACAACTGCTCGAATCCTCGGCCAGCCAGGCGACATCCATTGGCTTGCGACTCACTCGCGTCAACATCAAAGACCTGATGCTGCCTGGAGAACTCAAAAAGCTTTATGCCCAAGTGGTGCAAGCGCGGCAAGAAGGACTCGCGCAACTCGAACGGGCCCGTGGCGAAACCGCCGCTCTGAGGAACTTGGCAAATGCAGCACGACTAGCGAACGACAATCCGAATTTGCTGAAGTTGCGGTTGCTTCAAGCATTAGAACATTCCAGCGGCAACACCTTTTTCATAGGGATGACACCGACGGATGAATCTTCAATTGACGTGTCCGACGCTCCATAGCGTTTAGCTGTCGAATCCGGGCTTCATCACGTTTAATTTTTGTACAGCTTTCCTATCGGCGCTGAGTCATCGCAATGAGGACTTCGACCGTCAGATCGGTGACGTTGCCCAATGTCAGCAATGCATTCGTTCCTGAATAAATCATCGGTAACTCTTGCTGTTCCCAGACCCACACTTGCTGGCGTTGAATATCAATCAGCCACGCTAACTGGACGTTGAGGTTGCGGACTTGCCCCTCAAGCAAGACTGTGAGATTAAGGACAAGCTTTATGCCCAAGCGGGTGTTGCAGACTATTGGGTTGTCGACGTGAA
>JBCBLF010000101.1:0-16158 GCA_038520475.1 Cyanobacteria bacterium J06627_8 | reverse complement strand
GTTTTTTGTGACGTCATCGGCTATTTCACCAAAAATACGCGACTTTACGAAGTGAGCTGGTGGAATATGGCCTTTGCAACGATTTCGATTTTTATTGCCATTATCTTTGGGCAGATTGAAGCAGGCTTGGCAGAACCCTATCCAGCTGCTGTTGGTGATTTGAATTTACATACGCTGATTGGGTGGTCGCTGTCAGGAATCATTGCTGCGATTACCGGATGGCGATACATTATCCGCATTCGCACGCCGCAACAATTACCGGTCTCTTATCTGGGGGTTAACGGTGTGTTGTTGGCGGTTGTTCTGTTTCAAATTTATCTGGGCGACAAGCTTGTCTGGGTCTACGGCCTCCATTCTGAGCCTGTGGTTGAGGCGATTCGAGGAGGTGTGCTGTGATGTGGATCTGTTCTTCGAATTCGCTCTTGTTGGTTTCAGAGTTAGGCCAGAACAATCTACCCTATGTGGTTCCCATTCATCCAAATCTTGTCCACCTGACGCTGGGCTTGTTTATTGTGGCGATCGCCTTTGACATTGTCGGTGCACTCTTTCCACTAGAAAAACCTGTATTCAAGTTTCTAGCCATTTCAGCCACGCGATCGAACCTGTTTGATGTGGGTTGGTACAACATGATTGCTGCTGCCATCATCACCTTTTTTACCGTCGCGGCTGGGTTTTACGAAATCCTTGTGGCAGATGTTCCTAAGGGAATCACCAGCTCTTGGGGACTGAATGTGACCGATACGATGGTCTGGCATGGCTTGGGTGGGGTGTTGTTGTTAGCCCTCATCGTTGGCATGACTGTATGGCGAGGATTTCAACGTTATATCTGGCGTCAAGAGCGATCGATGCAGGTGCAATGGAGCTACCTCTTCGCTGGGTTGGTAATTTTTGCACTGATGTTTGCGCAAGGAACGTTGGGTGCGCACTTAGGTGGGGAATTTGGTTTTCACGTCACCGCTGACCAGCTTCTGAGAATGGGAGCTGATCCAAATACGCTTTAGCCAACTGCCTTTTTCTGTGAGATGCATGACTAGCATCGTTTGGGTTGAATGATTTGAATTAAAGCGCTTTGAGTGTACAGGCAACATACTTATGAACCGACGTACATTTGTAATACTGACAGGGCTGGCGATCGCCTATGCTTTGATTAGCCTTTGGGTCGGGCAGCAGGCGTATCACTGGATGCCTCCGCAAGCCTCTGCGGAATCCGTCAAGGTGGATCATCTTTTCAGCTTTTTAGTGACCGTTGGCACGTTTATTTTCTTAGGCGTGACCGGTACGCTACTGTATTCCATTCTGTTTCAACGATCGGCAAAATATGACTTCAGCGATGGGCCTCCAGTTGAAGGTAACATTCCGCTAGAAGTGGTGTGGACAGCGATTCCCTTTGCTCTTGTGGTTTGGATCGGCACCTACAGTTTCAAGATCTACACTGAAATGGGAATTTTGGGGCCAATGGAGCATACCCACATGGTGGCTGAAGCGGCTCCCACCTCGTCACCCTCATCATCCGCTGCTTCCAACTCGTCTCTCGCGACTTCCCCAATCGAAGTTCATGCTCGCCAATGGGCTTGGGAATTTCATTATCCTGATCAAAATGTGACTAGCACTGAATTGCACCTTCCTGTAGATCAGAGGGCAACGCTGCTATTGTCGTCGGAAGATGTGATTCATGGCTTCTTTGTGCCAGCCTTTCGAGTGAAGCAAGATGTTGTACCCGGACGACAAATTAATTTTGAGTTCACTCCAATTCGCGAAGGGCGCTATCGGTTGCGAGACTCTGAATATAGTGGAACTTACTTTGCAGCAAATCAAACAAATGTAGTGGTGGAGTCGGCAGATGACTATAACGAGTGGTTGGCGATCGCCGCTGCTCAACCTCGTACCTCTGTTGAAAATCCTGCTTTCGACGAATATGCGAAAGCAGAGCAAAACCCCATTAGTCTAGGTTGGCAATCTGTCAAACCAGCCTCCGCCCCTGTCGTCAATTTCGCCAGTTCAGAAGAGGATTCTTATGAGTAACGCATCACTGGAAGTCGTTGCACCGGGGAGAGGTCAGCCCCAGCCCGGTGCACCAGACAATTGGCAACGATTTTTCACCTTCAGCACTGATCATAAAGTTATCGGTATTCAATACATCGTCACTGCCTTTTTCTTCTTCCTCGTTGGTGGGCTGTTGGCGATGGTCATCCGCGGCGAACTCATTACGCCAGATGCCGACCTGGTCGATCGCACGGTCTATAACGGTCTCTTCACCATGCATGGCACCATCATGCTGTTTATGTGGACCTTTCCTGTGCTCAATGGTTTTGCGAATTATCTTGTGCCACTCATGATTGGGGCGCGAGACATGGCATTTCCTCGACTCAACGCGGTGGCGTTTTGGCTCGTTCCAATTTTTGGTGTCATTTTGATGGCGAGCTTCTTCGTGCCGGGTGGTCCGTCGCAGTCGGGCTGGTGGGCTTATCCTCCCGTCAGCTTGCAAAATCCAACCGGAAACTTAATCAATGGTCAGGCTCTGTGGTTGCTGGCTGTTGCGCTCTCGGGTATCTCTTCGATCATGGGAGCCGTCAATATTGTCACCACTATCTTTCGGATGCGGGCACCCGGTATGGGATGGTTTCGCATGCCCGCCTTTTGCTGGACGGTGATGGCTGCTCAAATGATTCAGCTCTTTGGCTTACCGGCGCTAACGGCTGGAGCCGTCATGTTGTTGTGCGACTTGACGGTAGGCACGAGCTTTTTCAACCCAGAGCTAGGCGGTGATCCCATTCTCTACCAGCACTTCTTCTGGTTCTACTCTCATCCGGCAGTGTATGTCATCATTCTGCCGATTTTTGGAATTTTCTCTGAAATCTTTCCGGTTTATTCTCGAAAGCCATTATTCGGCTACAAAGTTGTGGTCATTTCGTCCGTCATTATTACTGCTTTGAGTGGCGTCGTTTGGGTGCACCACATGTTTGCTAGCGGCACTCCAAGCTGGATGCGGATGCTGTTTATGTTTTCCACCATGCTGATCTCTGTGCCCACGGGCATTAAGGTGTTTGCATGGGTGGCGACGGTCTGGGGCGGAAAGCTACGACTTGATACCCCGATGCTGTTCGCTTTGGGTGGCCTCATGATGTTTCTCTTTGCTGGCATTACTGGAATTATGCTGGCATCTGCTCCCTTTGACATTCATGTGAACAACACCTATTTCGTGGTTGGGCATTTCCACTACGTTATCTATGGGGCAACGGTGATGGGCGTGTATGCAGCCATTTATCACTGGTTTCCTAAGATGACTGGACGTATGTATTACGAAGGGCTAGGTAAGCTACATTTCGTGTTGACGTTCATCGGTGCAAACCTCAATTTCTTTCCAATGCACCCGCTTGGATTGTTAGGGATGCCTCGACGAGTCGCGTCCTACGATCCAGAATTTGCCTTTTGGAACGTTTTGGCGAGCATTGGAGGCTTCCTACTGGGTGTGTCTACCCTGCCGTTCATTCTCAATATCTTGAGTTCTTGGGTCCAGGGCAAGCCCGCACCTGACAATCCGTGGCGCGCCATTGGGTTGGAATGGCTAGTGCCATCTCCCCCTCCCCATGAAAACTTTGAAGAGATTCCTGTTGTTGTGTCGGCTCCCTACGGGTACGGCCATGATAGACCGCTTGTTGCCACTCAGGTAGAGGAGTCTGTGACATGAGTACTGTAAATCTTGACCCAACTGTGAATGCCCACGTGGCTCACACTAGTGAGCACGAAGAAGAAGATCATCGCATGTTTGGCTTCATCGTGTTTCTCTTGTCAGAAAGCGTGATTTTCCTCAGTTTTTTTGCTGGATACATTGTTTACAAGACGACGGCCGATTCTTGGCTGCCCGCAGGATTTGAAGGCTTAGAGATTCGAGACCCACTGATCAATACCATTGTGCTGGTGTCTAGTAGCTTTGTGATCTATGGGGCAGAGCGATTCTTGCATCGAGAAAATCTTTGGGGGTTTCGGGCGCTGTGGCTCCTAACGATGGCAATGGGGAGCTTTTTTCTCTATGGCCAAGCAGTGGAGTGGATGGCGCTTCCCTTTGGATTTACATCCGGTGTCTTTGGTGGCACCTTTTACTTGTTGACAGGATTCCACGGACTTCACGTGATGACGGGTGTGCTGCTGCAGGGATTGATGCTGGGGCGATCGTTTATTCCAGGTAATTATGACGGGGGTGAGTTTGGCGTTGCTTCCACCTCTCTCTTCTGGCACTTTGTTGATGTGATTTGGATTGTCTTGTTCATCCTAATTTACATCTGGCGATAGGCATGATGACAGGGCCGCAATCGTAGGCCCCTACAGTTCTGCATTCAATCTCCGTAGGAAAGACTATGATTATTGACGACCAGCATTACGACGTCATTATTATTGGCACTGGAGCTGGGGGCGGCACTCTTGCCTATAAGCTTGCTCCGACAGGTAAGAAGATCCTGATTCTGGAGCGGGGAGATTTTATGCCCCTTGAAGAACAGAATCGCAGCAATGTTGATATCTTCAAGCGCGAGCGCTACCACGCATCGGAGCAATGGTATGACAAGGATGGTGAACCCTTTTCACCTCAGATGAATTATGCGGTTGGCGGTAACACAAAAATCTACGGTGCAGCTCTGCTGCGAATGCGAGAAAAAGATTTTGAATCTGTACAGCATCACTCTGGATTGTCGCCGGAATGGTGTGTGACTTATTCAGAGTTTGAGCCATATTACACTGAAGCCGAGCAGCTGTATAAAGTGCACGGTGATGTAAGCAATGACCCAACGGAGCCTGCCCATAGCCAAGCCTATCCCTATGAAGCGATCGCCCAAGACCCACAAGTTGATGAGCTCTATGGAGCGATCGCCAAACAGAATTTGCATCCGTCAAGAATTCCTCTAGGGCTAACCCTCCAAGAAGATGATCCGACGAATGATTCTCAAGTGAGTGGCGTTGAACCAGCGATCGCTAATGAAAACGTTACCCTCAAGACCAACGCAACTGTCACCTGTTTGCATACCAATTCGACAGGCGATCGAGTCAAAGCCGTGCAGGCCGATGTAGGAAGTCAATCCTATTTGTTTTTCTCAGATGTTGTGGTGCTCTCTTGCGGGGCGGTCAATTCAGCGGCGTTACTCCTGCGGTCATCCAATGATTGCCATCCCAACGGACTCGCCAACCGTTCTGATCAGGTCGGTCGTAACCTGATGAAGCACCTCAAGACATCGATTGTTCAGCTGAAGACGCAATCTAACTCCGGCTCGTTTCCTAAAACGGTGTGCATCAATGATTTTTACTGGGGAGATGAGAACTTTTCGTACCCCATGGGTCATATTCACAACTCAGGTGGACTATTGACCGACATTATTTTTGCTGAAGCACCTCCGCTGACGTCGGTGCTTGCGCGATATATGCCGGGGTTTGGTCTAAAGCAGTTGGCGACACGCTCGATTGGCTGGTGGGCGCAAACCGCTGACCTCCCGAATCCTAGCAATCGAGTTCGCCTCAGTGGCAAGAAACTGTATGTTGACTACGAACCGAACAATCTAGAGGCTCATGATCGCCTGATTTATCGATGGTTAGACGTACTCAAGGGAATCGAGAAGACCGTTGGAGGATTCCAGTCTGGGTTTATTCATCCGCGCGCTGAAGCTCCTCTGGCCGTGATGGCAAACCAGTGTGGCACCTGTCGGTTTGGAGATGATCCGGCCACATCTGTCCTTGATCGAAACTGCCGCACCCATGATGTCGATAATCTCTACGTTGTTGATGGCAGCTTCTTCCCGTCGAATGCTGCTGTGAGTCCAGCGCTGACCATCATTGCCAATGCGCTCCGAGTAGGCGACCATCTTAAGAGCATTTGATCGGCCCAATTAGCTAATTTAGACTGCTTTGCTGAATCAAATGCACAAATCGTGAACTGAGGTGCTTCATGAATCAGCGTCGCATTCCAAAAATTCTGCAATTCATTGGCATTGTCGTGGCGATCGCCCTGGTTACGTGGCTTGTTCATCGCTATGGCGTGAGTCAAATCCGTGCTCAAGTTGAACAGTTGGGTGTATGGGCACCGCTGGCAATTTTTGGTTTGCGGTTTACCAGCGTTGTCATTCCTGCTTTACCCGGTACGGCCTACTCCGTGCTATCGGGGGCACTGCTTGGATTTGGTCAAGGGTTAGCCGTGATTTGCATTGCTGATCTGCTCTCCTGCTCGCTGAGTTTCTTTATCTCTCGTCGCTTTGGTCAGAACGTGGTCAGGAAACTTGTGGGCGATCGCTTCATGGAGCGCATCGATAATCTCAGCAAGCGGCACCTAGAGCGCAACTTTTTTCTGATGACCGGATTTCTGATGACCGGATTTTTCGATTTTGTTTGCTACGGAATTGGGTTAACAAAAGCGCCCTGGTTTAAGTTTGCGCCAGCGCTCATTATCAGCATCGCCATCTCGAATCCACCCATTGTGGCTCTGGGGGCAGGACTTCTGGAGGGCGGAAGAATATTGCTGGTATTCGCGATTCTCGGTGTGTTCGGATTAGCAATCGTAACCGGCCTTGTTCGACGCCAAAAAGCTTTGTAACAGAGGGTCGCATTCTGTTGAAGTCTTTCTTACGAAGCCAATTATCCGCAAAGGGCGCTGCTAGAGTGAGGGGTGGAAAATTGACCTGCGCTGAAGCGCTCGATGAGGACTCGCGACTATGCAGAGCTTTAGAAATCTCCTGAACGTTTTGATGACGCTCTTTCTGTTGTCATTCATCGTCATTAACCTGACTCGACTGGTCCAGCACTTCCTATATTGATGAAATAACCTCTCGGTATCGATTTTGGCCTAAGCCTACTATTGTCGTCAGTTCAGCGATGGACAAAGAAAATTGGGCATGGAATACACGCAATTCGATACCGTCGGTCATCATCAGTTGATTCATTGTGTTTGCGATATGCTGTTTCCTGTGTGTTACCTTCGTGCGTTAGCTAAGGTATTGGAGTAAGCCAAATGGTTTGCGTCGATGCTTTAGTTGTTGATGATTTTGGACTTTATAACGTTTTATGGCTGACCCGATTACCCCAACTGTGAGCGATCGCATCTGCGCTCATATGAACGATGATCATGCCGACGCGATTTTGCTCTATGCCAAAATTTACGGTGGTGTCGATGATGCCCTCGCGGCGCAAATGTTGAAAGTTGAGCCTACTGGAATGAATTTGTTGGTGCAAACTGAAACAAGCACCGTTCCTGTGGAAATTGCCTTCGATCACGAACTTGAAGATTCGGAAGACGCCCATCAAACGCTCATTGCCATGGTCAAAGAAGCCCGGGCGATCGCTGCAGCAACGCGAGATTAGCGTGATGGATTGAAACAGTGTCGGGTATTGCTGATGTGGGAATGGATGTTAGTGTCGGGTCCTTAGCCCGGCATCAACATTGATGTCAGATTTAGGCAATACTCAATGACGATATCGGGTTTCTGAACGCGATTGACTTAGATGCTGCACCCACAAAAAGTATCAGTAACCTGAGTCATAGTTGAGACGCAGTTTCAATCGTGGGTTTTCAACTCCCAAAACGGCTCAGACGAATCAAAATTTGATATATTAGAGTTCCGCAATGCGGCGGCATCGCCAAGTGGTAAGGCAAGGGTCTGCAAAACCCTTATTCCCCAGTTCGAATCTGGGTGCCGCCTTTTAGACAGCTTATCGTCAATGTTGTTTGCCTCTGGGGGCGATCGTAACTTAATGTACAAGCGTACATTAAATGTAGATTAGCCATTCGCTGGCTGATTGATTCAGAAAATGAAGCGATCGCCAAGCAACACTATCGTATGAATGCCGATGACATAACATTGCAGGTTATGTCTTGTGTTCGGATTATCAGACTGACGCTTAGAAAAAAGTCAATAGATAATCCACAACCTCCACATGAACATTCGGATACTGGCTGTTATCATAATCAGCGCGATCGCATTTGTCATGCCTGTTCAAGCTCAAACCACGGATGAATTGAGAGGAGAGGTACAGCGTGCGGTCTGCCAAAATGACTGGGACGTGGCTCTTACGACGTTAGGTCGCATCATCGGAAGTGATGATATCTCCATCGAGTATCGAGAATCGCTAATGCGTTACCGTCGCCAAATTCAAACTTGGCAAGATACGAATACCGTGTTGAACACAACTGACATTGTTGAGTGTCAATCTTATTTAGGGGTTGGAGATGGCGCTGATTCCGAAACAGTGAGCGATGCACCACCTCAATTGGATTGGAATCGAGCCGTTTCTGTAATTCAATCTAGCGCCCCAGTTCAATCTAGTGCTGTGGGGGATGACTCTGCATCGGATTGCGATCCGTCTTACCCGTCGATGTGTATTCCATCCAACTCAGCTGACTTAGACTGTGGCGATATTGTGCAGCGAAACTTTACTGTGCTTGGATCTGACCCTCATGGATTTGATGGCGATAGAGATGGCGTTGGGTGTGAACACCGGGAATAATTGAAGTCATCATCGAGTCATATAAATGCGATCGCCCTGCGCGTAGTTGCCTCTTGATCACTGTTGAATTGAATAGAGTCACGGTTTACTCAAGGAATGTAGACAACCCGAGGCTCCGTAGACGTAACGATAGCTGTGGTGATGGATTCTCCAGTTTCGGCATCTCGGATGCACCAGGGATGAGTAACATAAGTCTGGAGGTCATATGACCTACCACCCTGCAGAGCATAATAAAAGACTTCCTCGCCTTCGTAATCGAGCCAATAGATGGCGACTGCCCTCTTTGATGTGTTGACAAATTGGATTGAGACTTCTTGATCACCATCAATTGAATTTAATTGGCAATTCGCTGATGGAGTGTCTTGTTTGACTCGACCTATGAGCGGGTCAACGGTTGGGTCTGCGCTACAGCTATTTACGAAAAGCGAGAATAGTATTGGCAAGAGGACAGGGCGATTCATTAAAAGGTACCTCTGAGAAACTTCTCACTTAAAATCACCTACCCAACAATGCCCAAACGATTAGCGTTTTATGCCATGAAATCAGCGAGTGCAGTCTTTAATCTCCCATTTTTCCATTCTTCAAAAGAAAAATAATCGCCCTCTTCGAGAAATTCGAGGAGGGCGATCGCCGTTGTTTGTTACGTCTAATATGACGCATTAACTTGTTTCGTTAGCTGCTACAGCCACATCCAGACTTTGCACACGCTGCGCCATCTGCATGTCCGCTTGCACATGCATCGGAACAGTAATACTTATCGCCTTTCTGAACAGCCTTGCTGGTATCTACAATGCATGAACAAGGTTCGCACGCACATTTAAGTTGAGTGGCGGTTGCCATGACAAACTCCCCGATAGTCGAATAGTATATTGGAGCAACACTTGAGCAAGTGTTCATAGATTCACGCTAGCATGTCTGAAATGTATGATCAAGTGTTCATGTATTTTTTGTGTTTATTTTTTGAGATATGCCCGCTCAGTCGCCTGACCCCAATTTGATCATTGCGCCTCCACAACTGCTCTCTACCGAAAAAGCTCAGCGCATGGCCGAGTTTTTCAGCGTGTTGGGAGATGCAAATCGATGGCGCATTCTTTCAGCTCTTGCCTTAGGAGAGAAGCGAGTGCGAGACATTGCTGAAATGGTGGAGATGTCTGAGTCAGCAGTATCGCATCAGCTCCGTCTATTGAGGACGATGCGTTTAGTGGGTTATCGAAAACAAGGGCGAAATGTATTGTATTCCCTCAAGGATGAACACATTTTTAACCTCTATCAAGAGATCTCCGAACATTTAGATGAGCCAGATGATGAGGCTATCATCTAAGTGAACTAGATCAAGTCAACTGGGTTAACGTGTTGGCGATCGCACCTTGTAAATTTTGATTCACAACGCATCTAGGATTGCTATAGATCTTCAATCAAGTATTTCAAGGAAGATATAAGTACACGTCTAAATTTTTCCTCTTTGAGTTTCCCAGAAGAGTCTCTGTCAATGTCGATTCTTCGATGTGCTTCGATATCAAAGGGGATATTAGGAGAATCTTCCTCGCGAATAATAATGAGATTCGATTCACTCCAATCAGCTTGTGCTGAATACATCATGCCAATTTCTATTAACACGTTTAAATTATCGACATAACTTGAGTCTTGATTTTCAGATGAGTCTTGAATCTTTGAAAGATAAAAAATCCCATATCTAGATTCACGGATCTCCTGAAAGATCGTTTGATGAATATTATTCGGCCGTTGATCTTTTTCCCAATCATATACATCAATTATCTCCCCAAATTCTTCTAGAATTATCCTTATGAGGGAAATCATATCTTTAGATCCCTCTCGAGCAAAACCAAAAAATATCTTTGGTTTTTGAATGATCGGATATGTTTTTAAGCTTGAGAAACATTCATTGAGCTGAGCCACCAACCGACTTCTAGCAATTTTAGTATTTGAATACTGAAATTTTCTGGTGTACTTCAGATGATTGAGAATGGCGATCGCTTCAGCGATATGTCCAATTTCTTTCTTGGCTTCTTCGGTCGGTTCACAATATTCGTGAGATTCGAGCGCGAGAACTCCTAGTTTTCCAATAACCGAAACGCCGGAATCGTCTTGCAAGTTAACAGAGAGTGGATAGTATATTGACGTTCTAATATCAGAATCATTGTGGCTATGTTTGACATATGGAGGTATCACTTCGGAGGGCGAGCGACTCCATAGATCGTTGTACGTCACCTTATCTTCTAAATGGAGATACTGCTTATTTTCATCCACAATCCACATTGGAATTTTCTTTGTAAAAGAATATGCAATTTGGCCGACAAGTTCACCATTTGAGTCAGTTAAGTAGTGATCCCATGGCATTCTTTCGATACTTCCTTCTCCATCCTGCCAATAGATGAGCTTATCTTCTTCTATGGTCTCTGTTCCTCTGATGGATCGTGTACTTTTAAAGAGATAAAGCTCAAAATAATCAAGTCTAAAAGCTGTTAGAGCATATTCTTTTGCGCGCTTTATAATTTCGTTGAAGTCTTCATCTTTAACAAGGTCGACCGACCGTGCGAATTGAAGTAGATAATCGCCAAATCGTTTTACCATGTCTAATTTAGGGATAAAAGTTTCAAAAAATATGTGAAGTGATGATTAGCTCTATTTAAGTATGCCAAATCAGAGAAGCACTCTGAAATTGAGGCCCCTCTCCAAATAATTTTTTGTAAAAGAAAATTTGAAGCCCTCCCAATAAGGCTGATGATTTAATGAATTTCTATTACGAGCATTGAGTATGGTGCGAATGAAAAAGCTGTTCATGAGTAGAGGCAAAAGGGGCTTTTTACCTAACTAGGTTGATCTCTAATTGTATAGATGTCTGTGTACAGCGAATGTTATTTATTCATTATCTGGAACATATCCATCACAATTCTGTAGCTTCCTGATTTGCCATCGCAGAGAAAATTCAAAGCTGAAGATGTCTACTCAGTGATTGTTCTCAATTCTGGAGACGAAACGAACGTGTTTCCCACTGGATAAGATTCAGTGTTTTTTTAGCAATTATCAGTTGATGTGGTTATGATCCTGGGGAGAATTCTATCGCCCCAACCCTATGAGCATTGATGACGACTTGAAGGAATTACCATCGCTCACCGAGGGAGATCGTGCCCTCAAACTCTTTACAGATCGGTATGAATTTACTCGACTCTTTGCTGAACGGCTCAATGACGATCCACCTCCAAAAAACATCCTATTTTTCTGGGGAGATGGAGGCAATGGCAAGTCCTTGCTGCTGAAATATCTCCGTCAAAACGGCTGCAAGCGACTGTTGCCTGCAATCTGGCAACAATTGAGAGAACAGCCTGATTCAATCGTTGCAAACAGACTAGAAGGGTTGCCACGAGGAGAGTATAGTGACGTGCCAGCAGTGTTGGTGGATTTTGCACCGAAGCCCGGTGCAGATAATTCTCCCCAACTCCCTTTTTATGGACTCCTCAAACTGCGACAGGAACTCGCTGCTGTAACAACTGGAGCCCCTTATCGGCTGCATTTTCCTCTGCATACCTATGGATGTTTTCTTTATCTCCACAAAACAGGGCGGGGCGCTGAGGCCAAGAGTCTATTTCCGTTTGAAGAGGCGGATCTGGTCAATCAACTGGTCAGTCTGGTCACGGAAGTCCCAGGAGTAGGGCTCGCAATGTCTGTGCTGAGTTTGGTGAATAAATATTCAGGGGAGCGACTGGATCAATACCGCCATCGATTTGGATTATCAGAAGAAATGGTGCAGCGCCTACAGGGCATGGATGCGGAACAAGAACTCATTGATGAGTTGCCCCGGCTTTTTGCTCAAGACTTAAATGTGTCGATGAAGCAATCCAATGCCCCAAAACGCATTGTGTTGATGTTTGATACTCACGAGGCATTTTGGGGATATGAGCGATCGCTATCGAATCAAGAATACTTTTACCGGGATGAATGGCTCAGGCGCTTCTTGCGCAGAGTCGATTTAAAGAGCGGGATTGTAGTGATTGTGGGCGGACGGCAATCGCCCCGCTGGGCAGAAGCAAAAACGGTCAAACCCAACACTGATATCCCTGATGATTATCTCTGCCTCAAACAGATTGGGCATTTTGGCGAGCAGGATGCTATTGGATATCTCAACAAAGTTGACATTGATGATAAAGAGCTCCAGCAGGCGGTGATTCGCTATGCCAGTGTGCAGCGTGGAGAAGTGCATCCCTTCTATCTTGGATTAGGAGCAGATGTGGTTCGTCAGGCACGTAATCAGGGAAATTCGCTTGAAGCTGCTGATTTTGAATCCCTGCCAGAGTCAGCCAATAAATCAAAGGTGCTGATTGAGCGGCTACTACAATATGTGCAACGGGATATCCGTGATGCGATTCATGCCCTAAGTGCTTGTCGTGCATTCGATTACGAGATTTATGGCAAGTTGGGGAATCACCTTAACTTTGGGGCATCTCGTGCTCAGTTTGAAGTGTTAAAAGAGTTTTCATTTGTATGGACAACACCTCAGCGGGGTGAGCAGTGGTATCGAATTCATGACTTAGTCAGGCGGCTGGATTATGAAGGCAGGGAAGAAAGGGCGATCGATGCCCATCAACTGCTGATGCAGCACTATCAGGAACAAGGGAATGTGCCTGAAGAGATTTATCATCTCAACCGATTGGACTGGAAAGAAGGGATTCAGAGATGGGTTGAGAACTTTAATGATGCGTTAAAACTCAGTCAGTATGAACTGTGTAACCGCTTACTAGAAATAAGAGGCGACTTAGTTCTTCGCGATGATTTTCATCGTGGATGGATTTCACAGTCTGAAGGAAGCTATTTTCAGCAACTGGCTCGATATGGCGAAGCTGAACAAGAATTTCGAGAGGCGATTACGGCCTATGATGCAGCGCTCCAGCGGGCCCCCGATTACATCTATGCCCTCAACAATAAGGGGTTAGCGCTGAAAAGCCTGGCGGATTTGCAGGCCAGCTTATCGCACCATGAGGCGGCGATGCAGAGCTACGGGGCGGCGATTACGGCCTATGATGCAGCGCTCCAGCGGGCCCCCGATGACATCCAAATCCTCAACAATAAGGGGTTAGCGCTGCAAAGCCTGGCGGATTTGCAGGCCAGCTTATCGCAGGATCAAGATTTTCAAAGAGATATAGAAGTGATTCTCAGATCAGCATTAGAAGCTTTCTCTCGTTCTTTAGAGTTAGCACCCAATGATGATTTCATTCACAAACAAAGGAATGAACTACAAGAAAGATTGTCTAACTTAGGTTGAACATCCATAGCATTATGTCTAGGCAGATGTCTTAGATCCAAGGATCGGTGCCATCGTCTTCTAATGTAGGTGGTTGGGTATTTTCTGATGATATTGGGCCTTGATCGTCATCTGTTTCTTCACTATTGTCGAGGCTCAAATCGTCTACCCAGTCGTCGTCCCAGATGTCGGAAGTGGTCTGTTGAGTGGCAGTGTTTATCGGAGGCTCAGAGCTGCTCTCCTGATCCTCATCACCATTGCCCTCTAAATCTTCTCCACTCGTTACACCTTCTGCTGATTCCTGAGACTTATCCTCAGTCGTGGCGGGTGCCTCATCTCCCCAATCCTCTTCAAATTCGTTATCGCTGCTCCATTCGGCATCATCCCCCCAGTCATCTTCTGGTGATTCAGCAGCCGAATCATCAACTTGAATGCCCTGATCTTGAGCATCTTCCCAGTCGTTCCAGTCGTCGTCCCAGTCGTCTCGGTCGTAGTCTTCGGTGGATTCATCGGCGTTTTCTTCGTCGCGAGGAAACGTGACGCGTTGCGATTCGTCAGACTGGGTTCGAGCCGTTGCCCCTTGAATGTAGTCGTCGAAGGAGAGTCCTTCGGTGCGGATGCGGTCGAAGATGGTTTGTCCAGATGCTTTCGCTTTTTCGAAGAGGGCTTGGCCGCGCTCTTTGGCTTGCTCGACCCAGCTTTGGGTTTCGTCGCGGAGGCGATCGCCCCATTGGCCTACTTTACCTAGGGCATCTTTAGAAAACACCTGCATCTGCTGAGCGAAGGATTGGAGTTCGCCGGAGACTCCATCCACATAGTCTTCTTTGACGGTGTCGCGGAGTTCGGCTAGCTTATATTTCCAGCCTTTGCGATAGGGCTTGAGGGATTTGGCGGCTTCTGCACTGATGAGCACTCGATTCTGTCCAAAGCTCTGGATGGCTTTTGGAGGCAGAAAATAAACGCCGTTGGTGATGCTGGCTAAGCGTCCAGGAATCATCAGGTAGCGAACGATGACGCCAGAGCGATAGTTAAATAAGCAGTCGATAATTGAACCGATTTTTTCACCGTCGTCTGTCCAAACTTCAGACTGAACAAGAGATTCGAGTTGTTTAACTTTGGCGGCTACAGTGGGTTCTCCCTCTCCTGTGACGAGGATGCTATCATCTCCAATGGATTTTAGCTGTGGCAGCTTGAAGGCAGCTTTTTTCGATCCGAGAAATCCCGATTTACACACAAATCCCAGCACACGGTTAATTTGTGGATACATCCACAGCACGTCAATGCGACCCACTTCTTCCATTGTGGTTGCATCAAAGACCAGTTGATTGAGAACATCACTCTGCTTGATAATGTTCTCGAAGGTTTTGCGCTTGGGCGAATCAGAGGTCACAGGTTAACAGGGTCATTCGACAAACAATACAGATGCGATGAACGAACTCAAGTAGAAGAGGAGTCCGGCTTGAATCGATATTTTAGGGTGTTACGGCTATTTTGGGGAGCGGCGATCGCCGCAGAGCTGGAATATCGGCTCAACTTTTTTGTGGCAACGCTGAGTAGCATCGCGAGCCTCTCGGGTAGTATCTTCAGCCTGTTTCTCTTCTACCAACATGATTACACGTTTCAAGGGTGGTCATGGGAAGAAGCGCTGGTCGTATTGGGCATGTTTACGCTGCTGCAAGGATTTTCGGCGACATTTCTGGCTCCGAACCTCAACCAAATCGTTCGCTTGGTTCAGGAAGGGACCTTAGATTTTGTGTTGCTGAAGCCCATTAGCTCTCAGTTTTGGCTGTCAACGCGCTCTGTTTCGCCCTGGGGCATTCCTGATTTAGTATTTGGCCTGATTATCATCGGTTATGCCGGACATCAGCTGAATCTTCCGACCAGCAGCTATGTGTTGGGTGTGGTTCCCCTCAGCTTTGGACTCCTGATTCTCTACAGTCTGTGGTTCATGCTTGGAGCGACCAGCATTTGGTTTGTCAAAATTTATAACGTTACCGAGGTGCTTCGGGGCCTGCTTGAAGCAGGACGCTATCCGATGGTGGCCTATCCGGCTGCCTATCGAGTCTTTTTCACCTTTGTCGTTCCGGTGGCGTTTCTCACCACGGTTCCTGCACAGACCGTTCTAAATCGTACGGAGCTGGGCTGGGTTCTCGGAGCATTGGCGTTGGCGATCGCCCTGTTACAGTGTTCAAAATGGTTTTGGCGATTTGCTCTGAGGTTTTATACCAGTGCTTCGAGTTAGTGGCTTTTAGAAAGCTATAGGTGAAAGCTGTAGGCTAATACCCCATTGACTGTAAGGGCCTACAGCCGTGCACCTTTACAGAATTTATATCGCTTTAGCCATTTAGGCTAGAACACCAAATATCTTCGAGCACTTAGCCAATAGCCAAATAGCCCGCCGGTTTGACCTAACGGAACTGGCG
>JBCBLF010000100.1:0-16193 GCA_038520475.1 Cyanobacteria bacterium J06627_8 | reverse complement strand
TTCAAAGCGGTGAACGTCTGCTCTAATCCTTTCTGCTGAGCAACGTAGGTGGCTAATTCTTCTGCAATATCTGGGCGATCGCCTAGACCTGAAAGATTGGTAACGGTGACGCCATCGGGTAAATCATCGAGTGTGGAAAGCGTTGAATTGAATTGTCCGTCAACAAACACACAGTGACGACCCGATGCTTCTTCGAGCAAGAAGGACTGAATTGAACGCTGAGCATCAGCTGATAGCTGACCCGAGGCAGGCGGCTGAAAGTCAATCGCTTGAATCGAGGTGATGTCTGTAAATCGCCATTCCTCATCACGTCGAGATGGAAATGTCAGCGATCGCACCTCATCGGCAGCGCGATCGCGACTATCCTGAAGCCTAGAGATAATATCCGGTTGAATCAAACAATCAGACAGCGGCTGTCGAATGTTGAGCAGCTTAGAGAGCGTTGTCTCCTGAACAGGAGATGCTCCATCGTTATGCGCAGGACGATTAGGAGACGAAACTTGAATGGTCATCACACCTCCACCGTCGCCGCTTCTTGAAGCACCCAGTCATAGCCACGCTCTTCGAGCTCAAGGGCCAAATCCTTTGTTCCGGTTCGAATAATTCGTCCGTTTTCCATAACGTGGACGTAGTCTGGAACAATGTAGTTCAGCAATCGCTGATAATGCGTAATCAACACCACTGCATTATCTGGAGCTGTGAGTTGATTCACGCCATTCGAAACAATCTTGAGCGCATCAATGTCGAGCCCGGAATCTGTTTCATCTAAGATGGCGAGCGTCGGTTCCAGTAGCGCCATTTGAAGAATTTCATTCCGCTTCTTCTCACCACCCGAAAACCCCTCATTGACGCTACGCGTCAAAAACTTAGCGTCCATTTTGACGACATCTAGCTTCTCGCGGACGAGTTCATCAAAGTCAAACGCATCTAACTCTTCCTTTCCAAGATGCTTTTGACGAGCGTTGTAAGACACCCGCAAAAAATCTAAGTTGCTCACACCAGGAATTTCGAGGGGATACTGAAACGCCAGAAATACACCAGAACGAGCTCGATCTTCAGCTTCAAGATCGAGCAAATTCGATCCTTGAAATTCAATTGCTCCTCCGGTCACCTCATAATCAGGATGTCCTGCCAAAACCTTCGAGAAGGTACTTTTTCCAGAACCGTTTGGTCCCATAATGGCGTGAATTTCCCCAGCTTTAACGGTTAGGTTAAGCCCCTTAAGAATTTGCACACCCTCAACATTTGCTGTCAGGTCTTGTACCGCCAGTACAACGTCACTGCCTTCTCTAATCATTGCTTTTGTCTCATATTTTCAAGAGTTGATCCCTAAATGGCGTTAGCCAACGCTACCCTCAAGCTTCAGGGCCAACAGGCGATCGGCTTCCACTGCAAATTCCATCGGTAGCTGACTGAATACGTCCTTACAGAAGCCGCTAATCATCATTGAAATCGCGTCCTCTGCAGAAATACCCCGCTGCAAGAAATAGAAGAGCTGATCTTCACCAATCTTGGATGTCGACGCTTCATGCTCAACTTTGGCTGTATTGTTTTGAACCTGAATGTAAGGAAATGTATTGGCCTCAGCGCGATCGCCAATCAGCATCGAATCACACTGGGAATAATTACGGGATCCAGTTGACTTAGGATTCATTTTCACCAAGCCACGGTAGCTATTTTTCGAATGCCCCGCAGAAATTCCCTTGGAAATGATGGTGCTACGCGTATTTCGCCCAACATGTACCATCTTGGTTCCCGTGTCGGCTTGCTGATAATTGTTGGTCAACGCAACCGAATAAAACTCTCCTACTGAGTTATCACCCGCCAACACACAACTGGGATATTTCCAGGTGATGGCCGACCCTGTCTCAACCTGCGTCCAAGAAATCTTTGAATTGACTCCCTGGCACAAGCCCCGCTTCGTGACAAAGTTGTAGATCCCGCCTTTGCCAGTTTCGTCCCCTGCGTACCAATTCTGTACTGTAGAGTATTTAATCTCTGAGTTGTCGAGTGCAACTAGCTCAACAACCGCAGCATGGAGCTGATTAGTGTCGAACATTGGGGCGGTACAGCCTTCCAAATAGGTGACTGAGCTCCCTTCGTCTGCAACGATCAACGTCCGCTCAAACTGACCCGATTCGCCGTTGTTGATACGAAAATACGTTGACAAATCCATCGGGCATTTGACGCCCTTAGGAATGTAAACAAAGGAGCCATCACTAAAAACCGCAGAATTGAGTGCAGCAAAGTAATTGTCAGCAACTGGAACGACGCTACCCAAATACTTCTCAATCAGGTCAGGATACTCTTCAACCGCTTCAGAAATTGAGCAGAAAACGATGCCTTCTTCAGCAAGCTTTTCCTTAAACGTCGTCGCGACTGACACGCTATCAAACACAGCATCAACAGCCACGTTTGACAATCGCTTTTGCTCAGACAACGGAATCCCAAGCTTATCAAACGTCTCAAGCAGAACCGGATCGACCTCATCTAAGCTGCCTAGCTTCTCTTGCTGCTTCGGTGCCGAGTAGTAAATGATGTCTTGATAGTCGATTGGAGGGTAGGAGACATGGGGCCATGATGGCTCAGCCATCTTCTTCCACTGCCGATAGGCCTTCAAGCGAAACTCCAACATGAAATCAGGCTCGCCTTTCTTTGCAGAAATTAGACGAACAACATCTTCACTTAATCCTGGAGGCAGCGTATCAGATTCAATGTTTGTAACAAACCCATACTTGTAAGGCTGATTGACAAGGGTTTTGACTGATGCAGTCATAGTGTGACCTTTAATCTTCTAGCTGAGGAACAGTAAGAGAGCAAATTATCTAACAGATAGCAGCTACAGCACATCCATCAAGATCGAAGCCAGCCCCCTTATCAAGGTGGGACCAATTTTCCAGCTTGAACGATAGCTTGCAGCCAGAGAAACCTAAACTCGGTCGCTGCCTAAGCGCCCACCGTTAACACTGGTCTGTCGTCGAGCGAATCTCCTCAATTGAGATCTGCTGTTTGTCGCCCGCAAAATCGTTATCGGGGGTTAAAAACAACATGCAGTGACATTCCTTGCGTTCACGCATCGGAACACAGGGACAGTTCCAATAGGCAGCTGCAGCCTCGGCCTCTTTGTCTTCGTAGTGACGACAGGGACACAATGGGGCACCAAGCTCATCCTTATGCTTGGCCAGCCCTTCAATCACAACCGCAGTAACGCCAGGGTCAACACAAAAATATGTCCCTGTGCGCTTTGCGTAGGTTTCAGAAAAATTCTTCATCGCCTCGAGACTTTTCTCAGTGGCTTGCTTCGGCTGACTTTCAGTTGATGTGTTCATAGGTAGGGCGACAGGGCAACCAATAACTCCGTATAATTAAAACAACTTCAATGTTGCTTAACTCTATAGTAGAGTACTTTAGCAACAATGATGTTGTCAAAGTCGAGTCAATTTATCAACGCGCAGCAGAATCCTGTTCCTCGCTCGTGAGTTGAGAGGTCTGACTCATTCAGGCGATGACGCTCATCCGTTTAGTCGGTGGCGGTCCGCCAATGCTCCAAATCCTGAGCGCTCGAACGATAACGACTCACGTTAGAACTATACAGGGTAACTGGTCGCTCTATCGTTATGCACTCGTGCGTTATGCATTCGTACTGAGCGTTTGGTCATTGGAGAGTGATGGGCTAAAGCAGCCATTGCCCCGAATATACTGAATTGCTTGCTGATTTTGATTACTTGAGGTTTTGCTAAAGCCATGCCAGACACGCATTCCCAATCTAGTAAGAGTAAAGAGGATATTCTGGACTACCTCGCTCGTCAGGGGCAAGCAAAAGCTCAAGACCTCGCGAGTCACCTTAAGATTAGCCCTCAAGCGACACGACGGCATCTTAAGGACCTCGAAGCCGAGAACTTGATTACCCATCAGGCCGTTCAAGCGGGAATGGGTCGCCCTCAATATGTTTATCAGCTGAGCGAGCGAGGACGCGATCGCCTACCTGAGCAATATGGTGATTTTGCGGTCTCTTTGCTGGATGCCCTTGCAGAAACAGTCGGTCAGGACCAAGTGGGTTCCATTCTCAAAAAACAGTGGGAACGCAAAGCGTTAGATTATCAGCAGCGTGTCGGTCAGGGGAGCACACAGGAAAAGGTTGAGCGGCTGGTACAGCTCAGGCGAGATGAAGGATATATGGCTGAATGGCGCCTGATGTCAGAGGCATCCCCTTCAGAGGCACCTCCTTCCTCATCATCGAATCGGCAGTTTTTAATTACTGAATATAATTGCGCAATTTCTGATGTTGCCCGCTCGTTTCCGACCGTATGTGGCCATGAACTAGAAATGTTCGAACTTGCCCTTCAAGGCTGCAAAGTTGAGCGCACACACTGGTTGGTCGATGGTGAGCATTGCTGCGGATATTTAGTAGAAGAGCAGTAATCCGCAGCAGATCAGTCATCTAGTTATGGACATCACACCCGAATAACTTATGTTTGGACAAAACTTAGACTCCAGCACTTTTTTGACTCCTGAAGAAGCCGCTGAGGTTGACGTCGCTCTATTGTCATCTCGAGACAAATTTACTGCCCGTGTCGCCATTTATTCACTGCGGGTCTTGAAAAAAATCGCTGAGGACAAAGATATCGCGATCGCCCAGGTCTCTTCCGCTGACATTACTCACTGGGTCAATCATGATGAGACAGTAACCGCTAGCTCAATGCCTGGAGCTGACGCTAATTTTGCAGCTGAGGCCGGCGATCGCTTTCAATCCTTCTTTTCTAAGCTCGTTGCCTCATCACTCAAACCACTTCATCAAATTTCGAATGAAACCCGAATTTCCTTGGAGAATTTGTCGGTTTCTCAAGTGATCCAATGGTTTGAAAAGGAGGCCAAGGAACGTATCAATTCTGTGGAGTAGGCAGCGAATTCTGAGATCTTTGGAACTCATCGATACCGTTCGAGATCAGATGTGATGTTGCAACAATAAAAGTTCCATTCAATCGATATAATCGCGCAAAAGCCTTTAGATTCAAGGATTCAACTCAATCTGACGATAGGGTTGCAGCCAGCTCAATGATTCGATTCATTGCTCTAGGATCAGCTATTAGGTTAAATTTAGTTAAGATTTTATATATGTGAACTCATAAACGTCAGTACACATTGAGTGCTGCGGCTATGGGTCATTAAAAATCCGTCGATAACATGTATGTCAGGCGTTCTACTGTATATCAGGCGTAGCAGCAACGGGGTTTGTCCGATTAGCGTCATTGTGCAGGATTGAGCTTTAAGGGTTGGTTATTAAACTGGCTGGCTCCAGGCATACAGAATTGTAAGAACGTTTGACTCTGTTGAATTAGAGGCTTGTGGCATTATGAAATTTTCCTGGAGAACAGCGCTCTTATGGGCTTTGCCCATCCTGGTCATTGTCTTCTTTCTATGGCAAGGAGTGTTCTCAAACCCTAGTGTCAGCATGAGTGGAAATGCTGCCAATACCCGAATGACCTATGGTCGATTTTTGGAATACCTCGACGCTGGTCGTGTGACAAGCGTTGATTTTTATAACGGTGGTCGAACAGCCATTATCGATGCGACTGACCCGCAGGTGGGTAATCGTGTTCAACGGGCACGTGTTGACTTGCCTGGGAATGTACCTCAGCTCATTACCCGACTGAAATCAGAAGGGGTCCGGTTTGATACTCACCCTCCTCGCAACGACGGAGCCATATGGGGACTCTTAGGAAACTTAATTTTCCCTGTGCTACTCATCGGAGGCCTGTTCCTGCTATTCAGACGCTCGGGTAATGCCGCAGGCGGTCCAGGGCAAGCCATGAACTTCGGTAAGTCTCGCGCTCGATTCCAGATGGAAGCCAAGACAGGGGTCATGTTTGACGATGTCGCAGGAATCGATGAAGCGAAGGAAGAGCTTCAAGAGGTCGTCACGTTCCTGAAGAAGCCTGAGCGATTCACAGCTGTTGGTGCACGGATTCCCAAGGGAGTTCTTCTAGTCGGACCTCCTGGAACAGGAAAAACGCTGTTGGCAAAGGCGATCGCCGGAGAGGCAGGCGTGCCCTTCTTCAGTATTTCTGGGTCTGAGTTTGTCGAGATGTTCGTCGGTGTTGGTGCGTCCCGTGTACGTGATCTGTTCAAGAAAGCAAAAGAAAATGCACCTTGCATCATCTTCATCGATGAGATTGACGCAGTGGGTCGTCAGCGTGGTGCTGGCATCGGTGGCGGAAATGACGAGCGCGAACAAACGCTTAATCAGCTGTTGACCGAGATGGATGGTTTTGAAGGAAACACAGGAATCATCATCATTGCAGCAACGAACCGGGTAGATGTCCTAGATTCTGCATTGCTGCGACCAGGCCGATTTGATCGTCAGGTAATGGTCGATCCGCCAGATATTAAGGGACGTCTGTCGATTCTTGAGGTTCACGCCCGTAATAAGAAGCTGTCAAACGAAGTCTCCCTGGATGCGATCGCCCGCCGTACTCCTGGATTTACCGGTGCAGATTTGGCGAACTTGCTTAACGAGGCCGCAATCCTCACCGCGCGACGCCGAAAGGAAGCGATTACGATGGCTGAAATTGACGATGCCGTTGATCGCGTCATCGCTGGAATGGAAGGAACGCCGTTGGTCGATAGTAAGAGTAAGCGCTTGATTGCTTATCACGAACTTGGTCACGCGATTATCGGCACACTGGTTAAAGATCACGATCCAGTTCAAAAGGTCACATTGATTCCTCGTGGTCAGGCCCGTGGACTCACATGGTTCACACCAAATGAAGACCAGACGCTCATTTCCCGTTCTCAGCTCATGGCTCGTATCACAGGAGCCTTAGGTGGGCGTGCTGCCGAAGACGTCATCTTTGGTGATGCTGAGGTCACAACTGGTGCAGGTAACGACTTGCAGCAAGTGACCGGCATGGCGAGACAGATGGTCACCCGATTCGGAATGTCTGATTTGGGGCCCATTTCGTTGGAAGGTCAGCAGAGTGAGGTATTCCTCGGACGCGACCTAATGACGCGCTCTGAATACTCTGAAGAGATTGCATCTCGAATTGATAAGCAAGTCCGCACGATTGTCGAGCACTGTTACTCGGATGCCTGCCAGATCGTTCGGGAAAATAGAGCGGTTATCGATCGGCTCGTTGATCTGCTTATCGAAAAAGAAACCATTGATGGACAAGAGTTCAGACAAATTGTTTCTGAATACGCTGACATTCCCGAAAAGGAAAGCTTCGTTCCTCAGGTTTAGAACTTACAGCCTTAGCCATCTTGCCTTAGCAGGAAATGGTAATGGCTGTACCGATAGGAAGAAGCGTTGATAGCGACAAAGAGGGTGATAGACCGACGGGTTTTATCACCCTCTTTGTTGTTTGTGAGGTTATTTTGCTGCTTCGATAAGTGCCCATACGCAATTTGGCCCGTCGCGTGCAATAAAAGATTGGCGGCTAATCCATCAATAGAGCGTTAACATCAATTGCTTTCGATAGTGCCTCGTAAGGGGATGATCGTCTCCCAGCATTCCAAAGATGGTCAACATCGCTTTTCGCGCGCTATCATCCCGATACTTGCGATCGCGTGTTAACACTTCCAGAAACAGCATGAGTGCGGTTTCAAAATCCTGCTTCAGAGCCAGATTCGCTGCCTTCACAAAAGACTGATCGAGGTCCGTTTCAGGAACAACCTCTTGACCGATTCGCTTGAGCTGAATGATACCCCTCAGAACACTCGCCTGCCGACCATAGGTGCGATCGCCGTCTGGTATGTCTTTTAGGAGAGTATCAGATTCATCAACCTGATCATGAGCCAGTGCAAATTTTGCTGCATCAAGTCTAAGCTGCTGATTTTGAGGATAATCCTCCATTAATTGATGAAACTGGGTCATGGCTGACTCGGTTTCGTGACTGGCGATCGCCTGCTTTAGAGTTTCCATTCTGCGATCCAGTTCTGATCGCAGACCCAAACTCATCAACAAATCTCTGAGCTTCGGTTCTGGCAGCACCCCCACAAATCCAGGTTTCATTTCTCCAGATTGTACAATTCGGACATCTGGAACGCCTTCAACCCCATATGCATTGGCCAAGTCAGGACTTTCGTCAATATCAACCTTTGCCAAGATGAAGTCATATTCATGAACCAGTTGCTCAAGCACAGGCTTCAGCATTTGACATGGACCACACCATTGAGCAAAAAAGTCAATCAAGACTGGTTTTTGCTGAGACGCTTCGACAACATCATCTTCGAAATTAACAACGCTGACATCAACGATATGTCCCATTAATTGGTTCTCCTATATGAACATTCAAACTCGACAGTGAGGAGAGTCATAAAACCAAAGTGAATGAATCAGATTCTTGGATGCACCCAGAAACCCTATTCTTGTGCAAACAGTGTGGGCTATAGAAGCTAGCAATCATGAATCAACACGCAACTGTATCCGGCTTCTTCACGCAAAACGTTCTTACAAGCAACACAACTCGTGATTTCAAAAAACGAGCTGATTGACGTGCTTGACTTGATGCATTCTATGGGACTCAGGCGAGCAAAGCAGAGAAACTTTATAGTTTTGTGTGTTTTGAGCGCGGGCAAAAGGCTTGGGATGCTGAATTAACGCTCAATACCATCGGACTGTAGTGATTCCTGTAGCACCTCTAGTGCTTTTTCGTATTGAGGATCACTAGGTGTTGCCATTGCCGTTACTCCCAAGAGCCCGGGTTCAACAATAATGTCTGGCTGAATTCCTAGGGTATTGATATCAACATGGTCTGGCGTTTCATATCGTGCAACCGTAACGGCTAGCCCAGCACCATCCGATAGATTAAATAGGGATTGAATCAATCCCTTTCCAAAAGTTTGCTGTCCCACAATCGTCGCTCGATGATTGTCGTGCAGAGCGCCCGACAAAATTTCGCTAGCGCTGGCTGTGCCGTGATTGACCAAAACAATCAACGGACGATCGGTCAGTGCCTGGTCATACGTATCTACTGTGTCTTGAATGCCGTATCGATTGACCGTATGGACAATCACGCTGTCGGTCAACCAAAACTTCGCGATCTCAATTCCAGCCTGCAATAATCCGCCGGGATTATTGCGCAAATCTAGAATGTAGCCATCGACGCCTTGATCTTCTAATTCGTTAACGGCCTCGGCGATCGCCTCTGTTGCGTTTGCATTAAATTGGCTCAACCGAATGTATCCAACATCCAAGTCATTGAAAGGATGACGCAGAGAAAACGATACCGGATTTAGCTGAATGCGATCGCGTACGATATCAAAATCTTGTTCTATCTCAGAATCGTGAGAAACCGTCAGAACAACCCGGCTTCCCGGCTTTCCACGCATCCGCTCAGCAGCCTCATCAAGGGAGAAATCACGTGTTGAAATGCCGTCAATCTTCAGAATTACGTCCCGGGGCTGAATCCCAGCTAAATCGGCAGGAGATCCTTCAATTGGAGCAATAACGCTCAAGACCCCTGTTTCCGGCAATCGAGTAATCTGTAGACCAACACCCGTCAATTCGCCAGATGTACTAGTTTGCAGGCTCTTGTACTGCTCTGGTCGAAGCAATCGCGTGAATGGATCATCGAGAACCGCCAACATTTCGTCAATTGCATCGTAGGTAGAGTTTTCATCAGTCAACGGCATTTTCAACGCTTGTCGTCGTATGTCTCTCCAGTTTTGATGGTTGAACGTATCATCAACATACGCTCGATCAACAATTCGCCAGACCTCATTCACGAGGCGCTGTTCCTCAGAAAACGCGTAGGCAGTACTCGGCAAAGTAGCCAGAGCAGCCACAAGAAATAGAAACACTCCTGATAGCAGGCGAATTAGTCGGACGTTCATTCGAGTTAATCTTCATACCTTGCATGGGCCTTCTACATGTATAGCCTAGTCTCGGCATTTGAGCAGAGGTGATATCGCTTGATATCACTGTTTGGAAAACTGGCCTGAAAAAATCCATATAATCAACAGGCAGAATTTACCCTCTTGCTTGACATCATGGATGTCATTTGGGCACAAACCCTAAAGGAGTCGTACCCTGATCTGAGCGCCAACCTATCTAGTTATGCGCTCCAGCGATACCTACAGACCATATGAGCAGCTTTGTAACAAAATATGTCAACATCCAAATCGGCATCAAAGGACCAGTTGCCACTGAAAGCTTGCTTAGAAAAGAGTTTGAGCGGTCTACGAACGCAGACTTGTCCGTTATGACTTACGAATTCAACATGATAGGAGTGCGCTGAGAACACGAAAACTCAAGGATGATCATGTTACATTTTTTAGTACTGAGATAAGCGCACGGTTTAAATCAAAATACTGACATGTTTACTAAAGAAGTAACTGATTCTCAGGCGTACAAGTGGTTTAACGAACGCCTTGAGATTGAAGCAATCTCTGATGATATCGCTAGCAAGTATGTTCCTCCCCACGTCAACATCTTCTATTGCCTGGGTGGCATTACTCTGACGTGCTTCATCATTCAGTTTGCAACTGGGTTTGCAATGACGTTTTACTACAAGCCAACTGTGACTGAAGCTTTCTCTTCTGTACAGTACTTGATGACAGAAGTGAATTTCGGTTGGCTGATTCGCTCCATCCATCGCTGGTCTGCGAGCATGATGGTTTTGATGATGATTCTTCACGTCTTTAGAGTCTATCTGACCGGTGGTTTCAAGAAGCCTCGTGAGCTTACTTGGGTCACGGGCGTGATTATGGCGGTCATTACTGTTTCCTTCGGTGTCACGGGATATTCACTTCCATGGGATCAGGTTGGCTATTGGGCAGTTAAGATTGTCTCCGGCGTTCCTGAAGCGATTCCTGTTGTGGGATCATTGATGGTTGAGCTTCTAAGAGGTGGTGTAAGTGTTGGTCAGCCAACATTGACTCGCTTCTACAGTCTTCACACATTTGTCTTGCCTTGGCTTATCGCTGTGTTCATGCTGATGCACTTCTTGATGATCCGTAAGCAGGGCATTTCTGGTCCTTTGTAAATTAAGGCTCATCTTTCAACTGCTCTTATCTGTGGAGTACAAATGGCGAAAGATGACTGTTATTTGTGAATTTCTCTCTACTTAAGGAGACATCGTACTCATGGCAACAATAAAGAAGCCAGATCTAAGCGATCCGGCGTTGCGCGAAAAGCTTAAGCAAGGCATGGGGCATAACTACTATGGTGAGCCTGCTTGGCCTAACGATCTGCTTTACATCTTCCCAGTTGTAATTTTGGGAACGATTGCTTGCGTCGTATCGTTGGCTGTTCTTGATCCTGCAATGGTGGGTGAGCCTTCTAATCCCTTCGCAACACCTCTCGAAATTCTTCCTGAGTGGTATTTGTATCCTGTTTTCCAAATTCTTCGCATTGTTCCTAATAAGCTGCTCGGAATTGCTGCTCAGACTGCAGTTCCTCTTGGATTGATGCTGATTCCATTCATCGAGAATGTGAATAAGTTCCAAAACCCTTTCCGCCGTCCTGTAGCAACAACGGTGTTCTTGTTTGGAACAGTTGTTACGCTGTGGCTGGGTATTGGTGCAACCTTCCCAATCGATGAGTCCTTGACTCTCGGCTTGTTCTAGGTTTTTGACTTTTAGTCATGCATTTGATGAAGCGTCGTAGCTGAGCTGCGGCGCTTTTGTTTTTCTATATCCACGCTGCAACAGCGCATTCACACTAGCGTGAACGCGCTCCATAGGTAGTCTTTAAACCGTGTGCAACCGTGTCAATCTCAATGGTGTGACTCCACAATACTGGGATTAATCCATGGGTCCAGCACTATAAGAGAAAAAGCATTACTGCATGCGATCGATGGTTCGATATTGGATGGCTTCTGCAACGTGATGAACCATCAGATGGTCATCTCCTGCCAGATCAGCGATGGTGCGGCTCACTTTGAGAATGCGATCGGTTGCGCGGGCCGAAAGACCCAATTTTCGGATGGCTCCCTCTAGTAGCTGGGTAGACGGTTCGTCAAGCTGGCACCATTGCAGAAGGTGGCGGCTTTGCATTTCGGCATTACACCGAGGCAAGTCATGGGCAAACCGGCGTTGAATGCGATCGCATGCAGCTTGAACTCGATCACGAACCGTACTCGATGACTCTCCTCCCGTGTGTCGAGTGATTTCTTGAGGCTTCAGTCGATTCACAGCAACTTGCAGATCAATACGATCCATCAACGGACCAGAAAGTTTTGCCCAATAGCTTTCGCGTTGCCGTGGGGTACAGGTGCAAGGCTGAATCGTATCACCAAAATATCCACACGGACATGGATTTGTGCTGGCAACTAACGTGAACTGGGCCGGAAACGAGACTGATTGTCGAGTCCGTGAAATCGTCACCTGCCCGTCTTCAAGTGGCTGGCGCAAGAACTCCAGCACATCACGCTTAAATTCCGTCAGTTCATCTAAAAACAGAACCCCGCGATGAGCAAGAGAAATTTCTCCTGGTTTGGGATAACTCCCTCCACCGACTAACGATGGTCCTGATGCAGAATGATGAGGGCTGCGAAATGGGCGATCGCCAATCAGCGTCCCTTTGTCTTTCAACAGCCCAGCCACCGAGTGAATTTGAGTGACCTCCAACGATTCCTCAAAACTGAGGGGAGGCAAAATACTCGGAAGCCGCCGAGCTAGCATGGTTTTTCCACTGCCGGGTGGTCCGACAAAGATAATGTTGTGACCACCCGCTGCCCCAATTTCTAATGCTCGTCGAGCCTGGACTTGACCTTTCACATCTTTGAGGTCTAATCCTGAGAACTGGGCCTTTTTAAGCTCGGTTTGTCCGTTAAGCGTCAGCGGCTCATACCGCTCTGGATGATTGAGGAAATCCGCAATGTCTGACACATGCTTAAATCCATAGACGTCGAGTCCCTTCACAACGGCGGCTTCAGCAGCATTCTGAACAGGAACCACCATACCCTTGATGCCCAATGCCTCAGCAGCAGCGGCGATCGCCAACACCCCAATCACAGGGCGCAAACTACCATCTAACGATAATTCTCCAAGAAATAGATACTCATCCAGTAGTTGGGAACTCACCTGTTCTGACGCGGCCAAAATACCCACACTAATGGGGAGATCGAAACTTGGCCCCTCCTTGCGCAAATCAGCTGGACTCAAGTTGATAACAATCTTTCGCATCGGAAACGCATAGCCTGCGTTCTTTAATGCCGTCCGTACCCGTTCCTTAGACTCTTGAACAGCAGTATCCGGCAACCCAACGACCACAATGCCAGGGAGCCCCCCAGCAATATCAATTTCGACTCCCACTTTAATGGCATCAATGCCCACCAAAGCGGCACTCCATGTTCGTGCCAGCATACACCCTGATTGTGTTCCTACCGCTCAAGGGTTCCCAGGATATGAATTGAGCGCACGATATCAGCCATGTACCCGAAAAGATGGGCGATCGCCCCGGATCATTAAGCTTCAAACGGACAATTCAAAACCAGGTAGAACGTCTTCGCCCGATAATATCGTAGGCATCAAGACAATTTGAACAGCTTGGCCAACTCGATAAATTTCAACCTGTTGGTCCGGTGGATTGATGAGCCATCCTAAACGCAATCCACTGGCAACATATTCAGTCATCTTAATGCGTAACTCTGACAGTGACTGAGGTTTGACAACTCCATTAGAAACAGATTGAGAGCGTAATTCAATCACAAAGTCAGGACAGATTGGGGGAAATCGAATTTGCTGTTCAGGCGTTAGGGCATCCCAACGGTTCTGCTGCACCCAAGCAACATCAGCCGCCCGAGTCGAACCAAACGGTAACCTAAACGCACCTTGAGAACTAAACACCTTTCCCAATTGGGTCTGCCGATTCCAAATGATGATATCTGCAATGAGCTCTGCCTCTCGGCTACTACCTTCTCCACCCACAGGCGACACGTCGACCAACTCTCCTTGTGCAGTTCGTTCTATCATGCGATCGGGATAGTCATAACAAAGCTGCTCAAACTCTTCCTGAGTCACATATGTTGTAGGCGTTTGAACCATTGCGCAACGATGGGGTATCCATGACCTCTGCCAGTTTTAGTGTAGCGCTAACAAACGTATACCCAGCTCAGCTACGATACATCACACATCTACATCTATCGCCTGCGAATGATGTGGCGGCGATAGAACCGATAAACGGCCCGCAGCGCGTCTAACCATGAATAGGGGACACGTAGCTTTAACCACGAAAAGAGAGGACGATAGACCCAGTAATAGCCGCGCTTTAAATCGTTCCATGCCAAGCAGTCATCAGATTTGAGAAAGTCAGATATATCCACAACAATGCCTCGTCCCTCATGCATCATCACATTACGTCCATGGACATCATGGGGATGCAGCCCTCTTAGACGTGCATCCTCCAACGCCTTATCGATATCCACAATCACCTGTTCTGGAATGTACCGCCCTTGATGAAGGCAGTCATATAGCGTGGTGCCGTGAAGGCGCTTCAGCACGAGAAATGGTTTCTCTGCATAAAAGCACTGGGAGAAGCATGGGTGCTCACCTAGTCGATGGTAAACCTCAACCTCTTCGTCCCACCCTGGACGATCTGGTGCATAGATTTTAATCACCAATGTTGGATAATCAGGATGTCCGAACACCGCTGCGTAGTTGCCGGCGCCCACATGCTCCCACGGCTGGGGAAGCACATGAACCACAACGGGATGGTCCGGATCAACGCTTTCGATCTGAAGGTGCGGCAAGAGGTGTTGGTGAATCGCTGTCACTAACGGGTGAGTTGAGCTGTAGACCATTGTGAATCGTGAACCGATAAAACTTAAGCTCTCTTGCCATAGTAGGGCTCTTCATAAATTTTGGTAATTCTACCCCCTCTTCAGAGCCTAAAAACTTGTCAATAGAGCCTCCCAAAGCTTCCTTGTTCATGTCATCGAGCGATCGCCCGTCTAACGCTCCTGGAAACAAGGATCACCATTCGATACAAAATACAGTCAAGATGCCGCAGTTATACAATTGGATGAACAGAGCTGGGTAAAGAGAGCACCAATGACAGCATGAACCCGTCTACTTCCATAGCACGAATTTATAATCGCTTAGGTATTACCGCTGCTGAATTGACAGACTTTTGTCAGCGGTGGGATATTGCTGAGCTATCGCTTTTTGGCTCTGTGCTGAGAAACGATTTTCGATCCGATAGTGACATCGATATCTTGATTTCGTATTTTCCTGGGAAAACCAAGAGCTTACTCGAACTCGTAAAGATTAAATATGAGCTTGAAGCGCTATGTAGCCGGGACGTTGATGTGATGACCAAGAAATCAATTGAGCAAAGTCGCAATAAGTTTCGGCGTCGGGAGATTTTAGGCTCAGCACAGATTATCTATGTCGCGTGATCAACAATCGATACTCGATATCTGGAATGCAGCCCAAGAAATCTTGAGCTTTACCGAAGGTATGGATCAAGCTTCTTTGACCGCTGACCGCCGAACCCAAGCAGCCGTACTTTATGAGATTGTCATTATTGGTGAAGCGACCAATCGCCTATCGGAAAACTATCGAGCACATCATCCCACAGTCCCCTGGAAGAAAATCATAGGCATGCGAAATATTCTGGCTCATCAGTATGAGAAAGTTGATGCCGATGTAGTTTGGAACGTTGTTCATCAGGACATTCCTGAACTAATGGAAATGATTGCACCGTTCTTGCCCGATGAAGGATAGAGCGATCGCCACAACACTCAGTACTCCTTCATCAAATTACTATTGAGATAACTGCTCAATATTCTCGTACAGAGCGGCGATCGCACAGGTAAACCCAATGCTCGTAAACTCTACCTGCTCACCGGCTCGATAAATTTGAGGCACCCAGAGATTGTCTGACTTTCGTTGAAATCGTTCAACTAGAACCTGCTTTTGGTGAATCAGCACATACTCTTCTAGCTCAGCAATCGATTTATAGTCCGAAAACTTATCTCCTCGGTCAAATGCCTCTGTTGAATCTGACAACACTTCCACAATCAGCTTGGGATGCAAAATAAAGTCTTCGTTAGACGAGCGATCGCGATCGTCACAGGTTACGGCCAAATCTGAGTAATAAAATACGTTGAGTTCGGGCAAGCGTACCTTCATATCTACTGCATAAGAAATACAGCCCGTTCCGCGTAGGTGATTCACCAGCGACGCTAAAAGATTCCCAGTAATAATAACGTGGGCTTTACTGGCCCCAGCCATAGCTACAATTTGCC